>QYQK01000098.1 GCA_007280935.1 Opitutales bacterium | reverse complement strand
CTTGACTCACTACCTCACGTCTAACATCACGGATAGCCATCTCGAACTGCCAGTCACCGGCGGCCGCATCTGGCGTATCGTCCGGGACAATAAGACCGCTCCGCGCGCCACAAAAATCCCGGCACTCACCACGGACCGCGTGAAGCTGCTGCAACATCCCAATGGCTGGGTACGCGATACGGCCCAGCGCCTGCTCGTCGAATCCGGCGACCTTTCCGCCACTGAATCGCTCGGAGCCCTGCTGACCGACCCGAAGGCTCCCGCGGTCACGCGACTCCACGCGCTCTGGACACTCGATGGCCTTGGTGCCGCCCGCCCTGAACTCGTCCGACTCGCCCTCAAGGATCCTGACACCCAAGTCCGTGCGGCCGCCATCCGCATCGCTCCGATCGAGATGATTTCGGACCTCTGTGCGCTCAAAGATGAGAAGGAAATCCTCGTGCTTGCGCACCTGGCCATTCGGCTCTCGGCCACCAACTCCGCGGAAACCGATGCGGCTCTGGCCAAGATCCTCTCGCAGCACGGACGTAACGCTTTAGTCCGCGAAGGCGCTTTGACCGGCTTACGCGGCCGCGAAATCGCCATCGCCAGACAAATCGCCATCGCCACTTCAAAGCTACAATCCTCCGACGCCGATGCGGTGCTCGAAGCCATCAGCCGCATTATTTCGCAATCAGGAAAAGCCGGCCCGTACGAAGAAGTCCTGAGCGTGGCCGTGGCTCCCGAAGTCGCCGCCAGCGTCCGTACGGCCATCATCCGCGGCCTAAGTCAGACCGAAAGTGAAACCAAATCTATCAAAACGAAAGGCGGAGCCGCCGCTAAGCCTAAGACGCTTTGGCTGACCAAAGAGCCGCTTTCGCTCGCCCAATTGAAAGCGACGATGACCGACGCCACCGGCGCGAAACTCATCGCCAGCGTCGATGCCCGTTTAGCCTGGCCCGGCAAGCCAGGAGCACCCGCCCCGCCCAAAATCATTCCCCTGAGCGCAGCCCAAACCGCCCTCTTTGAAAAAGGTAAAACCGTCTTCGGCGGCCTCTGTGCGGCCTGTCACCAAGCCCATGGCTACGGACTCGACGGGCTCGCGCCTCCCCTGGTCGATAGCGATTGGGTCCTGGGCAAACCCGATATCGCCGCTCGCATCGTGCTGAACGGCCTGGGCGGTCCGGTCAAAGTCGGTAATCGCACCTGGGATCTCACGATGCCTCCGATGGGCATGCTCAGCGATGAGGACATCGCCGGTGTCCTGACTTACATCCGGCGCGAATGGGAGCACAATGCCTCTCCGATTGAAAGCAAGGACGTCAAAGCTATCCGCACGCAATTCGCCGAGCACACCGCCTCTTGGACCTCCGATGAATTGATACCGAGCAAGAAGGCCGCTAGAAAATAAAGCCGTCCATGCCCCTCGACCTTACGCGCTCTCCAGCCTCAGACCCGCTCGTTCTTTATCGCTTTCGTGACGGGCTCTACGCGGTCGACCTCATCGCCGCGGCGATCACGGAGTTTGATTTCTTCACGAAAATCGCCGCCAAGCCGTCAGACCTCGCCACCGTCTGCCGCGATCTCGACACGCATCGCCGGCCGACCGACGTGATGCTGACACTTTTCGCCGCCAACGACTTCATCGCCGTCAAACAAGGCATCTATTCGATTACTCCTCTGGGGAACGAGCACCTCGTCAGCACCTCTTCATCTTTTCTCGGCCCCTACTACGCGTCCCTCAAAGACCGCCCGGTGGTAAAGGATTTCATCACCATCCTCCGCACCGACAAGCCTGCCAATTGGGGTAGTTACAAAGATGAAAAACCTTGGACAGAGGCGATGCTCACCGACGAATTCGCCACCAGCTTCACCGCCGCGATGGATTGCCGAGGCTTCACCCTCGGACCCGCCATGGCCAAGGCCGCACCGATCGGTGCCCGCACCCGCTTACTCGATATCGCCGGTGGCTCCGGGGTCTACGCCTGCGCACTCGTCGCTAATCACCCGAAACTGACCGCAACAGTCTTTGAGCGACCGCCGGTCGACGGCATCGCCCGCAAGATGATTGCGAAGCGTGGCTTCCAAGATCGGGTCGATGTCGCCGCCGGCGATATGTTCAAGGATTCTCTGCCCGCCGGCTACGACGTCCATCTTTTCTCCAACGTGCTGCATGACTGGGATACGGATAAAGTGCGGCCGCTACTCGCCGCCTCCGCCCATGCTCTCTCCCAAGGCGGATTGCTGATCGTACACGATGCGCACCTGAACGAAGACAAGACCGGCTCCGCTCCCGTTGCCGCTTATTCCGCCTTACTCATGAGCGTAACCGAAGGCCGTTGCTACGGTACCGGCGAGATGCGCGAGCTGTTAAATGAAGCCGGCTTTATCGACGTACGCCATCAGGACACCGCCTGCGATCGCAGCATCGTGACGGCTATCAAGGCCTAATTCATGCGTTCTTGGCAATCTGTGTTATTTTTCTTAATCGGTGCAATATCGCTCGCGGCCACACCGATGGACCAAGAAGAGCACCGCCTTGGCTTCGTCGCCCTCTCGGACGGCAAAACCTTCGACGGCTGGAAGCATCCCGGCAATTGGGAAGTCAAAGACGGCGCCTTCACTCGCGTCCGTGGCACCGGCCAGCTGACCTACGAAACTCGCACCATCCCCGACGACTTCGAGCTGCGCTTCGACTGGAAAGTCAGCAAAGGATGCAACAGCGGCGTCTATTACCGCCCAGGACAAGTCGAGTATCAGGTGCTTGACGATATCAATAGCCCCTACGGAGAAAACCCGCGTCAGTCCGCCGCTTCGTTATTCTTTTGCATGGCCCCGAGCAAACGAGCCACGCAGCCTGTAGGCGAATGGAACACCGCGCGCATCCGCTGCCAAGGTACCGTGATCGAACATTGGCTCAACGAACAGAACGTTCTGTCTTTTGATTACGCCGACCCAAAGTGGGCCGAGGAAATCCGCCTGCTGGCCATCCGCGGAGGCGACCTCAAAGGCCGCGGCGGCAAACTCCTTCTGCAAGACCACGGCGAAGACGTCGCTTTTAGAAATCTACGCCTCCGGACGATTTCGTCCAGAGAGGTCATCAAGGCCGACCCAGCCTTCGTACCGATGCCGATTCCTCCTGCTGCCTTGGCCAAAGAGGAAGCCCGCGTGCGCAGCATACTTGAGAAGAAGTAAAAAACTACCCCTCTACCTACTCCAATGAAACACCTCGCCACATTCCTCGCCCTGATTGCCGTCATCACGTGCTTTGCCGCTGACCATCCCGAACTCGCCCGAGTGTCCGCGGCCAATGACGCCCGCGTGGCCGCCATGCTGGCACCCACCCGTGAAAAGCTCGATGCCGTACTCTCGCCCGACCTGCGTTATACCCACTCCAATGGACAGATCGATTCGAAGACTTCGCTGATCGACTCACTCCTCGACGGCTCCGCTAAGTATACGAAATACGATTTCCACGAGTGTACCTTCACCTTCCCTGCCCCCGGCATCGCCCTCATGGCCGGACGCTTCGACGTGAAGGCCGTCGTGAAAGGTACCGCCGCCGAAAGCACCATCAGTTTCCTCGCCGTCTGGCGCCTTGAAAAAGGCGAATGGAAGTTCCTCGCCTGGCAGTCCTGCAAGATCCCGCCCGCGACCCCAGCGAAGTAAGGTTTTACTCGCAACCGTAGGGGGTTCTGGCTGTCTCAAAGACAGCATGAACCCCCTGCTCGCTTCCGTCGTCGCCCTATCCTTGGGCGCCGCCTCCCTGCTCGCCGCTGACGCACCGGTCAAAGCACCTGCCAAAGCCGCCGCGAAGCCCGTGGCAGCAGCGCCTGCTCCCACGGACCCGGAGAAGCGCAAGTACGAGATTCCGATCGAGCCCGACGAAAACGTCTCCTACGGCCCGCACCGGATGCAGCGGATCTACTTCTGGCGCGCGAAGTCCGACAAGCCCACTCCGCTCCTCTTCTACATTCATGGCGGAGGCTGGACCGGCGGCGACCGTTCGGTCGTCCGCAGCATGCTCAAGCCCGCCCTCGACGCTGGTATCTCCGTCGTCTCCGTCGAATATCGCATGATTAGGGACGCCACCGCCGACGGCCTCGTCCCCCCAGTGAAGGGACCGATGTTCGATTGCGCCCGCGCCCTCCAGTTCACGCGAAGCAAGGCCAAGGAGTGGAATCTCGACAAGACCAAGGTTGCCCTAGCGGGCGGCTCGGCCGGCGCCTGCACCAGCCTGTGGCTCGCATTCCACGATGACCTCGCCGACCCGAAGAGCGACGACCCCATCGCCCGCGAATCTACCCGCGTGACCTGCGCCGCGGTCGGCGGCGCCCAGACTTCGCTCGACCCCAAACAGATGCGCGAATGGACACCCAACAGTAAATACGGAGCCCATGCCTTCGGCATCGTCTGGGACGCGAAGCAAAAGCTTTCGTCCTTCGATATGTTCTATGCCGAGCGCGAGCGCATCCTGCCCTGGATTAAGGAATACTCCCCTTACGAGCTCGTCAGCCGAGACGACCCGCCGGTCGGGCTCTTCTACACCAACCCACCTAACCTAGGCAAAGACGAGAAGGACCCGACCCACACCGCTAACTTCGGCGTGAAGCTCAAGGAGCATTGCGACGCCATCCAAGCCCCTTGCGAACTCGTCTATCCCGGCGCTCCGAACATCATCCACGCCACGGATAGCGACTATATCAAGGCCCACCTACGCCCCGAACTGAAGTGAGACTTCTTGCCCTTCTCCTCGCCTCCGTCGTCTGCGCCGCCGAACCCAAGGTCGCGACGAAACGCCCTTCGGCCGCGGAGACCAGGGCCGCCGCGCTCAAGTTGACCGTGGATGTCACGAGCTCAAAAGACGGCTCACTTCAGAAGGTCATCTACTGGCGCTCCGAATCTGCGGCGCACGATGTCGCTGGACCTTCCGTGCCACTCATCGTGTTTCTCCACTCCTGGAGCGGCGGCTTCGAACAAGGTCCGCCCTGGATTACCCAGGCGAAGAAGATGGGCTGGGTACTCGTCGCCCCGGATTTCCGCGGACCGAACAGCCGTCCCGAGGCCTGCGCCTCCGACCTCGCCTCCCAGGACATCCTTGATGCCGTAGCGTATGCCCGACGCGACGCGCGTATCGACGACTCACGCATCTACCTTGTCGGCGGTTCCGGCGGCGGCCACATGGCGCTCGTCATGGCTGAACGCGCCCCGGACCTCTGGGCCGGCGTGAGCGCCTGGGTGCCGATCACCGACCTCGCCGCGTGGCACGCCGAAAGCAAGACGCGCAAGAACAACTACGCCAAGATGCTCGAACAGTCCTGCGGCGGACCACCAAGTCCAGCGACCGAAGCGGAATACCGCCACCGCTCGTCCCTCTTCCATCTCGCCGCCGCCAAGGGCGTGCCGCTCGACATCAACACCGGCATCCACGACGGCCATACCGGCTCGGTGCCTGTGAGCCACTCGCTCCGCGCCTTCAATGTACTGGCCTCGTCGGACAAACAGATTTCGACCGAAGACATCGACTTCATGGTCCGCGAACAAAAGATCCCCGGCGCCCTCGCCGCCGAGACCCAAGTCGACCCCGAACGCGAGAAGGCGACCCTCTTCCGCCGCAACTCCGGCAACGCCCGCGTGACGGTCTTCGAAGGCGGCCATGAGTCTGAATCCTCTTCCGCCGTACTCTGGCTCGCGCGCCAACGCAAAGGCCAGCCGGCGGACTTCAGCCTGGGTCAATCCCAAGGAAATAAAGCCGCCGCGGAGACGGTCAGCAAATAATTTTCCATGCACCACCGCTACATTCTTTGGCTACTTCTACCGCTCGGTCTCACTGCCGCACCGGTCAAGGTCGCGCCAACGGCGGCCGACGTAAGCTATGGCGCTCACGCGCATCAAATCTTGGATGTCTATGTCCCAACCAAGGGCAATGGCCCTTTCCCCGTGCTGATTTGGTTCGGCGGACTCTGGCAACCTACCAAAGGCGTCCCCGACACCAACCGCTTCCTGCCGCAAGGCGTCGCGCTGGTCGGCGTCGAAATCCGCACGATGACCGATGCGGTGAATGAGAAAGAAAAAGTGCCGGTCAGTTATATCATGAAGGACGCCGTGCGGGCCGTGCAATTCATCCGGCTCAATGCGACCAGATGGAACCTCGACCCCGCCCGAATTGTCGTGGGTGGAGGCTCGCAGGGAGCCCAGCCGGCGCTCTATGTGGGCTGCGTCACGGATCGCGCCGACGTCCGCTCGGCCGATCCCGTCGAACGCACCAGCTCGCTCGTCAAAGGCGTGGCCGCTTATCGGAGCCAGCCCACGACGGATCCCAAGTTGATGCAAGAATGGGTCCCGGGCGTGCAGTGGGGTACGCCCGCCTACGGCTGTTCATTCGAAGAATCCCTGAAACGTCGTGAAGAACTTCTGCCGCTCATCCGCCAATGGTCTCCCGAAAATCTACTACACGTCGGTTCTGCCCCGATTTATTTTGAAAACAATTGGGGCATGAGCCGGCCGGAGAACATCAAGGAAGCAGATTATAAAGTCCATTCTCCGGCCTGGGGCGTAGGCTTCCAAAAAATGGCAGCCGCCGCCGGCGTCGTAAGTTATTTAAAATATCCCGACCACCCCACCGAAGGTTTCGCGGATATCTGGGATTTCATCGCCCAGACTCTGAAGCGATAATCCATGCGTTCCATCCTCCTTTTCTTCGCCCTAGCGGCCGTAGCAGCGGAACCCGCTGCCGTGACGAATTCCATCGGCGTCAAACTGATCCGGATCGAGCCTGGCTCCTTTCGCATGGGACAAGACGGGCCGGCGGCGGATTATAACGTCAAGGTACATGCTGCTAAATTTGACGATGCGGATGGGGATGAAAAGCCAGCCCACCTCGTGACCTTGACGGCTGCTTTTCAAATCGGCGCCACAGAGCTGACATTAAGCCAATATCGCCAATACCAACCTGAACATGAGGCGAACCAAGGAGCGGATCAAGATGCGGTGACCAACGTGAGCTGGCATGACGCAGTCAATTTCTGCATCTGGCTTTCAAAAAAAGAGGGTCGCACCTACCGCCTCCCGACCGAAGCCGAATGGGAATACGCCTGCCGGGCCGGCACGACGACGCTCTTTCACACCGGCAATGCGTTGCCTGCCGGTTTTCATAAATGGCCCAGCGATGACGGCCTACGTGACCGTTTCTTCCCCAGCGGAAAACTACCCGAAGAATATCGCACCCTCACAGCCCAAGGTGACGCCCTGAGAGTCGGCCAGACTCCCGCTAACCCGTGGGGTCTCTTAGACATGCATGGCAATGTTTCCGAATGGTGTGCGGATTGGTACGGACCTTACGAAGCCGACGCGCAGACCGATCCGCTGGGTCGCATTTACGGCGATTTCCGCGTCATCCGAGGCGGAAGCCATTCGATGCAGACCCGCTTGCTCCGCTCCGCCAATCGCAGCGGCTGGCTACCACACACGCGAAACGAAAAAACCGGCTTCCGAGTTGTTTGCGGCGAATGGCCCAAAGGCACTTTGCTCCCGCCCGCCCCACCGGCGTTGAACGCGCAGAACGTCTCTCAAGCCGCCCCGAAGCTTCAAATGCCCGACCCGAACGTACCATTCTTCGCCGGCCCGACCCCCTTCGTCATCATTCCTCCGAAATCTTCCGGCCCCCTTTGCTCTGGGCATAACCACAGCCCCGCCATCACCGAGTGCCCCAATGGCGACGTGCTGGCCGTCTGGTATTCGTGCGTCGACGAAGCGGGTACGGAATTAACTAATCTAGCAAGCCGGCTTCGCTTCGGTCGCGACGCCTGGGAGCCTGCCTCGGTTTTCTGGGAGGGTCCCGATATCAATGACCATGCGCCGAAACTTTGGTGGGATGGTGATCGCACCTTGTTTCATTTCGCCCGTGGCCTAGGTGAGAATATCGTGCGCACCAGCACCGACAACGGAGCTACTTGGTCGCAAGCCATCACCACCCAACCCGTCGGCGAATGGGGCAACGCTCCGATTCGCACGCGCGACGGCCGCCTCCTCATTTCTTGCGACGTCACCACGACGAGCCTCAACATCAGCCGCGATGGCGGACGGACTTGGTCTTTCACCCCTATCATAGGTGATAAAAGTCTGAGGCGACGCGATGGAAGTTCCGCGCGACACGCTGGCATCCATGCGCCTATCGTCGAACTGAACGACGGGCGCCTCATGACCCTGGGTCGTCTGAACACCGAAGAAGAGCAGGCGAAATTCGGTTTCAAGACTCCTGCCAGTTATTCCAGCGACGGCGGCATCACCTGGACACACGAAGCCACGCCCTTCCCGGCCATTAGCAGCGTCCAACGTCAGGTCTTCATGCGACTACGTGAGGGCCCACTCTTATTTTGCTCCTTCACCGACCTGTCAGCTAACTCCAAGAAACCCAAAGGCATGGATTTCCCCCGTGAAGGAGGGACGCTGCATGGTGCCGGGCTGTTTGCGGCGTTATCCTTCGACGAGGGCAAGACGTGGTCAAACCGCCGGCTGATCACTCCGGGAGGCAGCCCACGTACTGTGAATGGCATCGACCGCGGGCAATTCACCCTCAGCGACACCTCGGCCGAACCCCAAGGCTACCTCGCCGCAACGCAAACCCGCGACGGACGCGTCCAACTCATCTCCAGCAAGAATCATTACGTTTTCAACCTCGCTTGGTTAAAAGCACTACCAACTAGCCCCACCGGTCGCTAAACAAACCGACGAAGGCGTTTCGGGTGGCAACTTTCGCCCCTAAGGGGTGTTATTTAAGCATGCTCCGCCGTTACACCCTTGCCTGTTTTTTTGCCTTAGCCTCATGGGCCTGCGCCCCCCTGCAAGCCGCGGACCGTAAGCCTAATATCCTCGTCATCGTCAGCGATGACCAAGGCTACAACGACGTCGGCTTTAACGGCGGGAAGGCCGTACCGACCCCAAACCTGGATAAACTCGCCGCCTCCGGCGTCCGCTGCACCAGCGGGTATGTCTCTCACCCCTTCTGCTCGCCGACGCGTGCCGGCCTGCTCACCGGACGCTACCAGCAGCGCTTCGGTCACGAGAATAATCCGGTCTACAATCCGGCCGACGCCACCGCAGGCTTACCGCTGACCGAAAAAATCCTTCCCCAATTCATGCACGAAGCCGGGTATAAAACCGGATGGATCGGCAAATGGCACCTCGGGGCCACGCCCGCCCACACACCTTGGGCGCGCGGCTTCGACGAGACCTACGGCTTCATCGGCGGCGGCCACGTCTACAGCGACTGGCAAATTAACGAAAAGGAATACAATGTTCCGCTGACCCGCAACGGCCAGCCTACCGAGATCCCTCCGCATCTCACGGCGGCTTTCGGCAACGAAGCTAGCGCCTTTATTCGACGCCATACCGACGGACCCTGGATGCTTTATCTGGCCTTTAACGCCCCTCATACGCCGCACATGCCGACGCCGGAACGCGAAGCCCAATTCGCGGACGTAAAAGATCCTATGCGCCGCAAATGCCTCGCCCAGATCAGCCTACTCGATGACGCCATTGGCAACGTCACCAAGGCCCTGGCCGAAAGCGGACAAGCGCAGGATACGCTGATATTTTTCTTCAGCGATAACGGTGGCACCCCGCCGAAACTGGGCGCCGACAACACCCCGCTGCACGGCAACAAAGGACAAGTCTACGAC
Source organism: Opitutales bacterium (assembly GCA_007280935.1). Taxonomy (GTDB): domain Bacteria; phylum Verrucomicrobiota; class Verrucomicrobiia; order Opitutales; family UBA953; genus UBA953. The sequence goes on along the minus strand of QYQK01000098.1, from coordinate 19,943 downwards.
GGTGGTATCCGCGTGCCCTTCGTCGTTAGCTGGCCAGCCCAACTGAAAGCCGGCTCGACCTATGATGCGCCCGTCTCCTCGCTGGACGTCGCGGCGACCGCGCTCACCTTGGCAGGAGTTACCTTCCCCACCGAACGCAAACTCGATGGCGTGAATGTCATCCCCTTCTTGAAAGGCGAATACAAATCGGCACCGCACGATCGTCTCTTCTGGCGCATGGGTGGCGGCACGCACTTAGCCGCCCGCGAAGGGCAATGGAAACTGGTCCGTAACGGCACCGACCCACTCGAACTTTACAACCTGGATGCGGACATCTCCGAAAGCAAAAACCTCGCCACGGAAAAACCCGAGGTCACAGCCCGTCTCAATGCCGACCTCGAGGCATGGAATAAAGAACTGATTGATCCGGTCTTCGGCGGCCCCGCGGCGGTCAAAGCCGCCAAGAAAAAAGCCAAAAAGTAAATCTGACACGTTTATTGTATTGAATTGGCTCATGAGAACTTTCTGCCTTTTTCTTTTGGCACTGACGAGCGCGCCCGCGGATACGATCAAGGTTTTTATCCTGGCCGGCCAGTCCAACATGGAAGGCCAGGCGGTGACCGACCTGAAGGGTAAGGATTACAATAAAGGTAAAGGCACTTTGGTCGAAGTCATGTCCCGGCCCGGCAATGCGGCTCGCTATGCCCATCTTAAAAATACCGATGGCTCTTGGCGATTCCGCGACGATGTGTTCGTGCGATATGAACGCGAAAATCAACCTCCCCTCCAAGGCCCGCTGGGCCTTGGCTTTGCGGTCTACGGCGATCTCCATCACTTCGGTCCTGAGCTCCAATGCGGCCACATCCTGGGCGATGCCATCGATGCGCCGGTATTACTGATCAAATGCGCGTGGGGCGGCAAAAGCCTCTACCAAGACTTCCGACCACCTTCCGCCGGAGGCGTCACTGGCAAATACTATAAGCTAATGCTGCAACAAGTACGGACCGGCTTGATCGAAGTAGGTAAAGATTTTCCCGCCCTCGCCGGCAAAACACCCGAGCTGGCAGGTTTGATCTGGTACCAAGGCTGGAACGACGGCGTCAATCCTCAGACGGCGGTCCCGGAATATGAATCGAATCTGGCGCACCTGATCCGGGATATCCGGCGCGACCTAGATGCGCCGAAGCTCCCCGTGGTCATCGGCGAACTCACCGGCCCATGGGTCCAAGCTCCCGAAGAATGGGAAGCCCTACGCCACGCCCAAGCCGCCGTTGCCCGCCGCCCCGAATTCATCGGTAATACTCTTTTCGTCCCGACCCGTGATTTCGTCCGCCCCGCTTCGGAATCACCCAACCCGGGGCACGGCCACCATGAATTCGGTAATGCCGAGACTTATTTTCTCGTAGGTGACGCCTTGGGCAAAGGCATGTTGTCGCTGCTCCAACCCTCTCGCCGTCAGATCGTCCCAGGTGGTACGAAATAACACCGCCCGGGCGTTGATTCGCCGGGACTGAAATCAAACCCTGCCCCTGCGGTGGTCGGTTTTGCTTTAAAATCTTCCTTTGGTCGGGCTGGTGAGATTCGAACTCACGACCTCTTGCACCCCATGCAAGCGCGCTACCAGGCTACGCTACAGCCCGAATAAAGGAAGGTTTGTTAAGTCTATCCGCAGAAGGGATGTCAACCCGACAAACAAAACGCCGCGGTTTCTCGACATAACCCGTCATAAGACCTAATAAACCCCTATGAGCCGTCACCCCTTGCTCCTGCTTATCCTTTGGTCGGCCTGCCTCTTCGGAGAGTCCCGCCCCAACATCGTCTTTATCTTGGCCGATGACCTCGGCTACGGCGAAGTGGGTTACAACGGACAGAAAATCATCCGCACCCCGAACGTCGATCGCCTGGCCCGCGAAGGCATGATTTTCACCCGACACTATTGCGGCAATGCGGTCTGCTCCCCTTCCCGCACGGTACTCATGACCGGACGCAACCCAGGCCACGCCACGACCCGCAACAATATCGACGTCGGCGACCAGGAACAATATCCGCTGCCCGCCGGCATCACGACACTCCCCGCGACGCTCAAGTCAGCCGGGTATGTGACTGGAGCTTTCGGCAAATGGGGCATGGGTGGCTTCGAATCTACGGGGAGCCCTCTCAAGCAGGGCTTCGACCATTTCCTCGGGATCACCAGTCAGTGGGTCGCGCACAGCCACTACCCTCCGTTCATCCAAGATGATGGAAAGAAAATCCCACTCGATAACGGACCCGGCGGAACGCCCGGCCACGCAAACTTCCCCGCCGACGCCGACCCAAAGGATCCAAAGGCTTTCGCCGCCTACATCGGCAAGGATTTCTCCAGTGACCACACGATCGCCGGCGCCGAGGCGTTCATCGCAGACAACAAGGGTAAGCCATTCTTTCTCTACTACGCCTCGCCCCTGCCCCACGTTTCGCTCCAGGTGCCCGCCGAGGAGTTGAAACAATACGATGGCGTCATCACCGAAGACGCTCCCTACGTACCGACCAAGGGCGGCTACGTACCCAACCGCACCCCGCGCACGACCTACGCCGCGATGATCACCAGACTCGACAAAGAAGTCGGACGCATCTTGGTCGCCCTCGAGAAAGCTGGTGTCGCCGATAACACCATCATCGTCTTCAGCGGCGATAATGGCGCCACGCACGATGCCGGCGGGGTCGACACGAAGTATTTCAATTCCGTCGGAGACTTGAAAGGCCTCAAAGGCTCGCTCCATGAAGGCGGCGTCCGCGAACCCACCGTAGTGCGCTGGCCCGCAGGCATCAAAGCTGGCTCTCGCTCCAACCGTATTTCCGGTTTTGAGGATTGGCTGGCCACTTTCGCCGAACTAGCTGGTGCAAAACTGGAACGTGATGCCGACATGAGCAGCGAGAGCCTCGTGATGGCACTGAAGGGAACCGACGCGCCCCGCACCGCCCCGCTCTATCGCGAGTTCCCAGGCTACGGCTCGCAACAGGCCATCTGGGACGGCAAATGGAAAGCCATTCGCACCGACATGGCCAAGACCGTGAAAGCCAAGGGCCAGATCCATACCGAGCTTTACGATTTGGACGCCGACCCGAACGAGACGATCGATCTCGCCGATAAATTTCCGGACATCGTCAAAGAACTTGAAGCCAAGATGACCGCCGCACGTGTCCCGAACGCAGACTTTCCGCTGATCGGCGTCGACCCAACTCCGGCCAACACCGGCAAGGGCAAGAAGAAGGCCGCCGCGAAGAAGTAAGGCGCAGGAAACGTTTCGGGTGCCAGATGGAGGCCCCGGGTGGCAGGTGGCGGGATCGTGATATGCTCAAAGGGAAACCGGAGACCGGATGATTGGCTGGGGCCCTAAGGTAGGGGCGCGACTGCGTCGCGTCCGTCGGCCGGAGTCACTTAGAATAGCAAGATTGTCTTGGTTCGCACGTCCTGAGGCGAACGGACGCCACGCAGTGGCGCCCCTACCTTCACAGCTCCTCAATCCCTGCCCTGATCTCCGCCGCCTTCTTGCGCACGGCGGCCTGTTCGGTAGGTGACATATTGGCGGCCTGACGCACGGCCATGCCGATGCGCGGATTATTCAGGAAGCGATTCTGATGTCGCAGCCAGAAGTCCCAATAGAGCGCATTCAGCGGGCAGGCCAGCGGGCCGGTGCGATCCTTGGGATCATACGGACAGCCTCCGCAATAGTTCGACATCTTGGAGACGTAGCTGGCGGCGCAACAATACGGTTTGCTCGCCAGGAAGCCGCCATCCGCGTGCTGACTCATGCCGATGACGTTCGGCAACTCGACCCACTGAAAGGCATCGATGTAGACGCCGAGATACCAGCGCTCGACCTCGGCCGGATCCACGCCCGCGGTCAGACAGAAAGAGCCAATCACCATCAGCCGCTGAATGTGATGCGCATACGCCGTGTCGAGCGACTGCCCGACAGAATGGCGCAGGCAGTTCATCTTCACCTTTCCGTTCCAGAACCACGAGGGAAGCGATAGCGTATGCCCGAGTCCGTTAGCAGTCTCATAGCTAGGCATCTTCGCCCAGTACACCCCGCGGACGTATTCACGCCAGCCGATGACCTGCCTAACGAAGCCCTCGGTCGCGGCCAACGGATAACGCCGCGGGTCACGGGCATGGGCATCGGCCGCGGCCTGGGCAACCTCGAGGGGCGCAAGCAGCTTCACGTTCAGGGCATAAGACAGGCGCGAGTGGAACAGGCGGTCGGAGGAGGTGTGCATCGCATCTTCGTAGTCGCCGAAATCCGGCAGCCCACGCTCGATGAAAGCGTCCAGCTGGGCCAAGGCCTCCTTGCGGTCCAGCGGCCAAGGGAATTCCTTCGCGCAGGGCGAACCCATCGTCTTCACACCGGCGGCTTGGATCTCAGCCCAAATAGCGGAATGGTCATGCGAGACGTCCCAGGATTTTGGTGGCGGCGGTGTCCCCTTCCAAGGCTTCCGGTTCTCCTTGTCGTAATTCCATTCGCCACCGGCGGGCGTGCCATCCACGTCCATCAGCAGACGCGTTCGGACACGCATCTTGCGGTAATACGACTCCATCAGCCAGCGCTTGGCATCCTTCTGAAAATGCGCGGCCACGCCGCCACGGCCGTCAAGGAAATGTTCGGAGCTGACGCAGGACGTGACTAGACCACAAGTTGCGGCGAAGGCACGCAGGTCTTGGTCGAGTCGCCACTCATCGGGCTCCTGATATTCGAAACGGCCGGCCTTCGTCTCAGCGAAAACCGTGTTCAAGTTCTCGGCGAACTTCTGGAGATTATCCTTATCCCCTAGACGAAAATAGCGAACCTGATGGCCCTGCTTCCCGAGTTGCTCCGCCAGCCGCCGCATCCCCGCGAAGATCGCGATGACCTTCTGGGCATGATGCACCACGTAGTCTGTCTCGGACCGTAGCTCCATGAACACATAGGTCACCGACGGGTCTTTTTTACCAAACCAGGAATGCTCCGGATTTAGCTGATCGCCGAGGATGAGACGGACGGTAGGGGCCACATGGGTAAGGGAGGAAGAACTCGAGGAATGGCAAACGCGGTCTTGAGGTAGGGACAGTACCACGTGCTGTCCAGGAATCGGGACGTAATCCTCGGCTCCGATTTGCGCTACGGAACAACTCCTACTCCCTTGTGGCATCATGCGCGGAGTCAAGAAAGTCGACTTGCCGACCAAGGTCTGTCCGACCTGCCAAAGGCCGTTTAGCTGGCGGAAGAAGTGGGAACGCTGCTGGGCGGAAGTCCGCTTCTGCAGCGACGCCTGTCGCCGCGGTACCCCGCGCGGCACGCCACAAAAAAGCCCGGGGTCGCCGGGCTGATTTTCTGAGCCTATGGGCCTCTGAGCCTCTTCTTTTACCCTTACTTAGGACCGCCTGTGCGGCGCGTACCTGGGCGGCCAAAAGGACGGTAATTACCCTGCGAGGCACGCTGACCGCCATGGCGTCCGCCTTGCGGATGTTGATGGCCTTCTTGCGAACGCTGCGGGCGACCGCCGCGCTGGGCCGCGCGTGGATCGATATCGCGAACGAAATCTTCCGGAGTGCGCGGCGGAGCCTGCTGCGTGTAATCAAAGCCGGCCAACTTGCCGCAATGCAGATGCTTGCCGACGATCTTCTCAAGGCGACGAAGCTCACCGAAATCTTCGCGGGTAATGAAAGTAATCGCAATGCCGGTGGAGAGCGCGCGGCCCGTCCGACCGATACGGTGGATGTAATCTTCCAGCTGGTCAGGGAAGTCGAAATTGATGACGTGCGTGATGCCGTCGACGTCGATACCGCGCGAGGCGATGTCGGTCGCGACCAAGACCCGGACTTCGCCGTTCTTGAAAGCCTGCAAGGCACGTTGACGCTGACTCTGAGAGCGATTGGCGTGGATAGCGGCGCAACGGACACCGGCGCCGTCTAACTTACGACAAACTCGATCGGCACCATGCTTGGTCCGGGCAAAGACGAGGACGGTCGATAAGCTGGCGTCTTGTAGGAGGTGATTCAACATCACCTGCTTGAGGGCGCCTGGGCACTCGTAAAGCAATTGCGTGACGGTCTCGGCGGGGTTCGAACGACGACCCACCGTGATCATCTTCGGCGAGCGCTGGAACTGGGTCGTCAGGGCTTCGATTTCGCGGGAAATGGTGGCCGAGAAAAGCAGGGTCTGGCGCTCCTTTGGTAAAGCCCGGACAATCGTGTTGATAGCAGGCAAGAAACCCATGTCCAACATGCGGTCAGCCTCGTCCATAACGAGGTACTCAAGGGAACCGAAGTCGCCATGACCCTGGCGGCCGAGGTCAAGGAGGCGGCCAGGGGTGGCGACCAAGACGTCGCAACCAGCACGCAGAGCCGCAATTTGGGGGCGTTCGCTGACGCCGCCATAGCAGGTGGCAATAGAGAGTTTGGCGTAGCGCGAATAGGCGCTGATGTTTTCGGCGATCTGGACCACTAATTCGCGGGTCGGGGCGAGGACTAAGCAACGCACGCGACCCTTGTGTTCATGGGTCTTGGAGCGGGTCAGCTTGGTGATCAGCGGCAGGGTAAACGCGGCGGTCTTACCGGTACCCGTCTGGGCAATGCCGATGACGTCGGTGCCTTCCAAGATAGTCGGAATCGTCGCCAACTGGATGGGCGTGGGAATGGTATAACCTTGGTCGGCAACGGCCTTCAGGATAGCGGCGTCGAGGCCGAGCGTTTCAAATGACATTTGGCGGAAAGTGGGCCTTCCTTTTGGAAAGTGCGAGATTATTGCGAAAATAGCGAAAAGAGAGGTTTCATGACTACCATGCCCGCCCTTTATCATCCTCGAAATAAGGCCAATCGGCTCCATTCCACCTTTGCACTTTTATCGGGCGTGTTTTAGTCATTCCACACCCCCGCCCATGAGTCTCTTCGCCCGTAAAAGCATCCCTGCCCTACAACGTGAAGCCGCCGCTACGGGGGATGGGACGCTGAAACGTTCCCTCTCCGCCACCAATCTGGTGATGATCGGCATCGGCGGCATCATCGGCGCCGGCATCTTCGTCCTGACCGGCCACGCGGCCGCCTCGCACGCCGGCCCGGCCGTCGTCCTCTCTTTCGTCATCAGCGCCATCACCTGCGCCCTCGCCGGCTTGTGCTACTCCGAGATGGCCGCCGCCGTACCGGTCGCCGGTAGTGCTTATACTTATTCGTATGCGACACTCGGCGAACTGATGGCCTGGATCATCGGCTGGGACCTCGTTCTCGAATACGGCGTCGGCGCCGTCACGGTCGCCGTCGGCTGGGCAGGCTACCTCAATGGCTTCCTCGAAGGCTTCGGTATTCATATTCCCGCGGCGTACGCTTCCGTCCCCTTTGATTGGGTCGCCGACAAGGTGACCCATATCGACCATTTCGTCAGCACGGGCGCGGTCGTCAACTTACCTGCGATGCTCGTGGTCGCGCTAGTCACGGCGTTGCTTGTCGTAGGCATCGAGACCTCAGCCAAGGTCAACGCGGCCTTCGTCGTCTTAAAGGTCAGTATCGTCGTGCTGTTCATCGCCGTCGGCCTCGGCCACGTGCTCCATTCCAACTGGGTCACCGTAGCCAATCCTGAGGGCCTCTTCATCCCGCCTAATCTTGGTGCCGGTCAATTCGGCTGGGATGGTATCGTGCGCGCCTCGGGCGTGGTCTTCTTTGCTTACATCGGCTTCGATGCCGTCTCGACTGCCGCCCAAGAATCAAAAAATCCCCAACGCGACATGCCGATCGGGATGCTTGGCTCGCTGGCCATCTGCACGGTGCTCTACATCTTGGTCGCCTATGTGCTCACGGGCGTGGTGCCTTACGATCAACTTAACGTCGCTCAACCCATCGCCAAAGGCATCGACGCCATGGGCCTCCCTTGGCTTGCGCCTTTTATCAAGTTCGGCGCCATCCTCGGCCTGAGTTCGGTGATCCTGGTGCTGATGCTCGGCCAGACACGCGTGTTCTTCTCGATGTCCAAAGACGGCCTGCTACCAGTCTCCTTCGGCAAAGTGCACGCGAAGTTCCGGACGCCCGCGCGCATCACGCTCGTGACGGGCATGGCCATCATGGTCGCCGCCGGCCTCGCCCCCATCGGCCTCGTCGGCGAACTCTGCAGTATCGGCACCCTCTTCGCTTTCGCGCTCGTCTGTCTGGGCGTCATGGCACTCCGTCTCATCAACCCTGACCTGCACCGCCCCTTCCGCACGCCCTTTATCTGGATCGTCGGGCCGGCGGGTGCACTCGCCAGTTTTTACCTCATGTGGGCGCTGCCGGCCGACACCTGGATTCGACTCATCGTCTGGATGGCCATCGGTCTCGTGATTTACTTCGTCTACGGCCAACGTAACGCCGCCCGTGTCCGAGCCGAACGCGGCGAAGAAATCTGATTCTTACTTAGTCGCGGAAGTAGACTTAACCAGTTCCTGTCGCGTGGCGATGGGTACGTAGCCGACTTCCAAACCCTTGGGCGGCTTGACGATTTGTGCTGGGTCAAGGTAAGCGAGCTTACCGACCGTCGGAGGCGCGAGGTACTCGCGGTCCTTGGTCCAAGCGCGGTGTAACTTCTCCACTTTCTCCTGCATCTTCTCCCGTTCCTCTTTTGCGATATCAGCATTGAGCATGGCCGGCTGATCGGCGAAGCGATACCAATAATATGTCACGACACTGCCATCACCCAAGTAAGCCCGGAAAGGTCCGGCCTTTGGTCCTGGCGTCTTCCATGTGCTCTTCGGTTCGTCCAGTGTATCGTAAGCTTCCTGAGCCCTTTCCTTGGGGCGCGTAAAGGTCTTTTCCTTTAATCCGCAATCCGAAGGCAAGTCGGAGGGCTTGACGACTACCCACTGCGACTTCTTGCCATCGTTTACGAGGTGGAAGTATTCAGGCAAAGTGACCAAAGCACCATCGGGGCTGACCGACTTCTTGACCAGCGATTCGTTCCACTTGTAACCATACGTCGTGGGCTCGAGAGAAGTCGGCGTGGCAAAAGATTTCCAATCGATGGGCGTCTTCTTGTCCTTCGCGGTGCCTTCAGAATAAATCTTCCAGGTCGATCCACCGTTATTCTTGAAATTCTGCACGAAGGCTCCGGCGGGATTGATGGCTCCGCCCACGGGTTGGCCGCCGTCGAACCAAGCTTTTACCCCATCCCAAAGGGCTTTTTTATCATAAGAGGTGAGGCGGTGCATCGCCACGGTCGTCCCATCGGTGCCGACCGGGAACGAGGTGGCTGCCACGCGGGCAAAGGTTTCGCCTTTCGCATCGGTCGCCATCATCGCCGGGACGTATTGGGTCTCCATTTGAAAAGCCTTGTTCGGATCGGAAGGTCGTGAATCCAACAGCTGTCCCGCCAAGGCGGGATTCAGTTCCGCCGAGTGCGACCAAAAATAAGGTGTGAAGAAACACACCGGACCTTTAAAATTCTTAGTGTTCAAGAATAACGTCCAGCAGTTATCGCCAGTCGGGACATTCTTGGCACCGGTCGTCGCCTTGGCCGAAGTCAACGGCAAGGGCAGGTAACCGTAGCCGAAAAGATCTCCGCAGGTCCCTTGCTTCAAGTTCAGGCCATCGATGGGGAAAAGCAGCCAGGGGCTCAATTGCGCGACACCGTAAACGCCTCTGGGCTTCTTCCAATCTCCCCAGCCGTGCGCCGGACCATTCGCGATCTCGCTGAAATTAACCGCCACTCCGCCCATGATGAATTTCGGCGTCTCCGTCGGAAAACGCGTGTCGCGCCACCAACCGAGACCGCCTTCGATGTCCGAATATAAATCTTTAGGCGCCGGACCTTCGTATTGCGCGTGCATCCACGTCCCGAACAGTCCCGTCTGGAAGCGGTGCCCCGGATACTGCGAGAGCAAAGGCCAGGCGGCAGCATAAAGTGAGAAGCCCGCATTGAAGTTAGCCGGCACTTTCTCCGTCGGCACCAGCATGTAGCCGGCCATCTCGGCTTTCTTGATCTCGGCCGCCGACAAGGGAAGCGACGTCGCCAGGGTGGCTAGGGCGCCGATGAAATATGCAAAGGAACGCATGGGGCCTTTCGTATCTTATTTTTTAATCACCCGCTAACTCAAATTAGGTGGGGGATGCCCACCGAAGCTCCCAGCCCCCTAAAACCCTGCTAATTGGGCTTTGACTAGGGTTTTCTTAATCCGTTAACCATAACCCTCGATCCCGTCCGTCCTCGAACCGCCATGAAACGCTCCCATACCTGCAATGCCCTCCGCCCCGCCGACGCCGGCCAGACCGTGACCCTCGTGGGTTGGGTCGACACCAAGCGCGACTTAGGTGGCGTGACCTTCGTCGACCTCCGCGACCGTGAAGGTATGACTCAGGTAGTTTTTAATCCCGGCACCAACGGCATCCAAGAAATCGCCCAACGTCTGAAGTCGGAATCCGTCATCGAGATCACCGGCAAAGTCCGCGCCCGCACCCCAGAAACCGTCAACGCCAAGCTCGCCACGGGCAGCATCGAAATCGCCGCCGAATCTCTCGTCATCCATAACATCTGCGCGGACCTGCCCTTCCCGATGGACGACGATAAGGCCGACAAGGTGAACGAAGACCTGCGTCTGGAATATCGCTTCCTCGACCTGCGTCGCCCGCGCAACATCGGTCTGCTCAAACTTCGCGCCAAAGCTGCCCGGGCCATCCGCGCCGAATTAGATAGCCAGGATTTCCTGGAAATCGAAACCCCGACGCTTTTTAAGAGCACGCCCGAAGGCGCCCGCGAATTCCTCGTACCGAGCCGCACCAACCCCGGAGAATTTTATGCGCTCACGCAGTCGCCTCAGCAGTATAAGCAGATGCTGATGGTTGCGGGCGTCGAACGCTACTACCAGATGGCCCGCTGCTACCGCGATGAAGACCTTCGCGCCGACCGTCAGCCGGAGTTCACCCAAGTGGACTTGGAGATGTCGTTCATCGACCGCGAAGACATGTACAAGCTGATCGAAGGCATCCTCAAGCGCACCTGGAAGGAAACCCTCGGCATCGACATTCCTACGCCCTTCCCGCGCATGGCCTACCAAGAAGCCATGGATCGCTTCGGTATCGACAAGCCTGACACGCGTTTCGGCATGGAAATCCAGGACCTTACGGGGCTGTTTAAGAATTCCTCCTTCAAGGTCTTCCATGGCGCCGCCAATACACCCGGCTCCGTCGTTCGCGCCATCAACGCCAAGGGTCTGGCCGACATCACACAAGGCGAGCTAACCAATTTCGAGACCATCGCCAAAAGCCAAGGCGCCAAGGGCCTCGCGTTCATCAAGTGCGAAGCCGGTGAATGGAAATCGCCTATCGTCAAGTTCTTCTCCGACGAAGAAAAGGCCGCGCTCAAGCAGCAGCTTAACATCGAAGACGGCGACATCGTCTTCTTCGCGGCCGCCCCTTGGTCGCAAGCTTCGACGATCCTCGGCCGCATTCGTCTCGAGTCCTCCGCGCTCCTTAAGGCCCGCGGTCGCCTCAATCTGCCGACTAACCAGTATAATTTCCTCTGGGTCATCGAGTTTCCCTTGATGCTCTGGGACGAAGAAGAAAAACGTTTCCTCTCCGCCCACCATCCGTTCACGGCTCCGGTCGTAGCGGATGAACCGCTCCTCGCGACCGACCCTTCCAAGGTGCGCGGCCAGCACTACGACATCGTGCTCAACGGCGTCGAACTCGGAGGCGGCTCCATTCGTATTCATAATCCGGCGGTGCAGAAACGCGTCTTCGAAGACATCCTTAAGATCCCGCAAGACCTCGTGGAAAGCCGCTTCGGTTACATGCTCAAAGCCTTCTCCTACGGTGCTCCACCCCACGGCGGCATCGCCCTGGGCTTCGATCGCGTGGTCGCCATGCTCGCCGGTCGCAGCTCGATCCGCGACATTCTCGCCTTCCCGAAGAATCAGAACGGCCGCGATCTCATGGCCGAATGCCCCAGCCCCGTCGCACCTAAGCAGCTGCGCGACTTGCGCATTCGCTTAGTGGAAGACGAACCAAAGGCCTAAGCCGAGTTTCGTCGGGAATTAATGCCATCTCCGCAAGGAGGGGTGACCCTTACCCATTGACCCCTCGTCTGCCCTCCCCTTTGTTCTGCGCCATGACCGACTCTTCGCCTTCGCCCACTCCGACGCCTCACATCTTCGGCGAGAGCTATGAGTTTAATGAAGTCCGCGCATTTCTGGGCGGCGACCCTAAGCCCCCTAATTTCGTAATCCACCGCAACGGCGAAGTCATCGGGCTCTGCCTGGGCTTGGGCTGGAATCCACGCGCTGAAAGCGAACCCTGTGAAGTCTGGGTCGGCCGCAAAGGCGACCAACCCAAGTGGGGCATCAAACTCTCCGAAACCAAAGGCCTGCTCCCCGTTTATGTCCGGCGCACCGAAGGCGGAAAATGGTTTTATAACGGCGAATTCCAAGTAACCAGCGACAGCACGGATCCAGCGATCATCCGGCCGCGCCTCCAACCGCCGACGATCGTCGCCATCGCGCAACTGGTCTTCCTCAAACGCATCAATCCGCCGGCAGCTCCCACGCCGCCCGCCGAAGTCGTCGCCTGACCTGTCCCGCATGACTTCGCCGCAAAATCACCCGCGCGACCCATTGCATGGCATCACGCTGCAAAAGGTCCTCGAGTCCATGGTCGAAAAATATGGCTGGCACGAACTGGCGCACCGCATCCCAATCCGCTGCTTCATGTTCGACCCCTCCATCAAATCGAGCCTGATTTTCTTGCGCAAAAACCAGTGGGCCCGAGAAAAATTAGAGAACTGGTACGTCGGTGATATCCGTAAGGCGCAAGGATTCGGGCTGTAGGAAAGTTGATCGGGTGATCAGTTGGCCCGTTGGCTAGAAAAAGGTCCGTTCAGCCAAGCTAAGGTGAGCATCCCTACGGCCCTCCGGTCAACGGGTCAACTGGCCCTCGCTCATTTGCTGATCTTCCACTTCGCCTGACGGAGAACGGCCTTGCCGAGGTCTTTCATATTTTCGTACCAGACGGTAAGCAAGGTGCCGTCAGCCAACTCGACGGTCGAAGGATAGCCTAAATCGCCAGCGGCCCCGTCGCCGGAGATGATCATGGGCTCGCTCCACGTGCGTCCCTGATCCGTGCTCATGCGCGCCTGATTGCCAAAGGGTTTACGACGATGGCCGTAAGTCATGAGCAGACGACCGTCGCGAAGTTTTAGCAATTGGGAGGGAATGCCAAAGGTGATCGGACGCGGAATCGTCCAGGTCTTACCGCCGTCGGCGGATTCCGTCTGCAAGGTCCAGTTCGTGTCGACCTTCCCTTCGTGGCGAATCTGAGCGACGATCCGTCCATCGTCGGTCTCGACGGCATGCAGTTCGTGATATTTGGTGGCAACGTCATCACCGGGCCGACCCGGAATCTCACTCAACCAAGTCCAAGTGAGCCCATCGTCCTTGGATTCGGCGGCCCCGATCCGGTGCTCTTTCGCCCAAAGCTGTTTGCCGACATACAGTAAACGCCCGTCCTTGAGCTGCGTCGGTCCATGCGGGCTGTTGACGATCGTGGCGATAACGGGCGACCAAGACATGCCGCCGTCGGTCGAACGGATTACCCACTCACCGAGCGCAGCCTTACGCTCTTCCGGGCTCAAGCGATCCCGCACGCCCTTCCAGCGGACTTGACGCTCGGGGGTCTGCTTCTCCAGAAGACCGCGTTCCTCCCAAGCGAGAGAAGTAAAAGTGGTGATCAGCAAAGTCCCCTTCGCAGTGACCAAGGCTCCCGCATCGCGGTCATCCATCGCGGTATCAAGCAACACCCGGGGATAGGTCCACGTGGCACCATCGTCACGCGACGAGATCGCACGGACTTGCCCCATGGGACAAACGTGGGCGTCACGCCCACCGGACCATACCGTCCATAGTTCTCCGTTCGCTCGCCGCATCACCGTCGACCAACCGCTATAAGGCTCCTCCGACGCAGTGATGACCTTCGTCCCGAGGACCTGAATGGTCTCGGCCGAAACAACGGTGAAACCCAAAAAGGATAAGCTCACGGCGAGCTGCCAGCCGGGGGTGAGGCGCATCATGCCTTGGTAACAGCGTACCAGGTGTTAGCAAGCCCGGCCCCGTATTTCATTCTTGGAGAGAAACTCACGGGAAGTAGAACAGTTGGCGTGAAATCGCTTCCACGCCTAGCCCTCTGGTCGCTAAGCCTCCTGATGTCGCTCGCCGCCGTCGCGGCAGACGAGCCCACCGAAGGCAAAGTCTCCGCCGCCAAGAAAGGCTTCGGGCTGGGCGAACGTCACGGACTAGACGGTCATCACTTGGACCTGCTCAAAGTCGGCTGGTATTATAACTGGGGCTCGCAGACCAAATGTGGAAGCCACGCGCAATTCGTACCTATGATGTTTTCGCTGAAGACCACCCCGCCCAGCCGTAGCAGCAACGAAATCATTCTCGGCTACAACGAGCCGGATAACTCCAAGCAGTCCGATATGTCCGTCAAGGATGCCCTGAGTAACTGGACCAACGTCACTTCAAAAGGAAAGACCGTGGTCAGTCCGGCGATGGCCGGTAACCCGCTTACGAAAGACTGGCTCAAAGATTTCCTGAAAGAAAAGCCAAAGGTCGATGCCATCGCAGTGCATTGGTACAAGGGCGCCGACGCGGCTAAATTCATCAAGGACCTCGAAGAGATCCACGCTCACTTCAAGAAGCCACTCTGGATCACGGAATTCGCCCCGCAGACCGCCGCCAGTTCCGAAGCCGAACCGGATAAATTTACGCAAGCCCAAGTCAAAGCGTTCATCGCTACCACCACCGAGTTCATGGAAAAAACCTCTTGGGTGCATCGCTACGCCTGGCACGACCCCCATGTCGGTACGTCCGCTCTCTTTACCCCCAAAGGCGAACTGACATCGACCGGTAAGGCCTATGCGGCCGCCGGAAAATAATCCGAGGGCCGCAAGCGAGGCTGATGGTGCCTAAGTGCTTAGGCGTTGGACTGCCCAGACGAGGCCCGTGACCGCAATCGCCACCGAAGCGGGAATGACCACCCAGCGGCGGTATTTCGCTTCGTCGCGCAGCCAGAAAGTCAGACCGAAGGCCAAGGCTATCACCGTCAGCTGCGCCCCTTCGACACCAAGGTTAAAGCCCGTCAGCGCCAGCAGGAAAGAATCCTTAGGGATCGGTTTTTCGATGAGGCCAGAAGCAAAACCCAAGCCATGGAACGAACCGAATAGTAAAACGATGGCGAGACGCCAGTGGGTGTAACGCGGCCGAAAAATATTCTCCAAAGCCACCGCCGCGATACTCAGCGCGATAATGGGTTCCACGACGGAGGATGAAACCCGGATCATCCCCGCGGCGGCGAGCCCAAGCGTCAAAGAATGCGCCAAGGTGAATGCGGTCACTTGCGTGACCACTGGCCGCCAAGACCGGCTGAGCAGAAAAAGTCCTAAGACAAACAAGATGTGATCAAGGCCAGCCGTGATCCGCCAAAAGCTCTGCCGCATTTCGGAAACGGGTAGGACGTGTTCGTAACCATGGCGAAGGAAGTTAAGGAATGTGCTCCAAGCTCCGCTGGTATCGCCTTCGGCCGACACCGCTCCGGCGCTCGCCTGAGAAGGCAGCCCCGCGCCAAGCCCAGTGAGATCGAGCGTAAAACTGGTCTCACCCGGAAAGAGGACCGCCACGCGAGGGTGCTCCTTACCGTTCACCGTGTTAAGAAAAACAACCGAGACCTTGTGGCCCGCCTTCGAGGCGACCTTCCAGCCGGTGATACCTTGCGGCACTTGGGTTTTCCATTTGCCGCGAACCACGACCGCATCCTCCGGGGCCTTAAGCGGCTTGCTCGTTTCGGCTACATGATCGAAGACGAACTCCGGCCTAATCCGACCGAGGGGTTCAAAAGTGAACTCGATATACTTGTCGATGAATTCCTGGGTCTGGCGCAAAAGCTCAGCCTTCTTCGCTGGGCTCATTTTCTGGAAGTCAGCATATTCTAACGAAAGCGCCTCCGAGGGAGCCTCCTCCCAGTTACGGGGGTTGATCTCGATGGAAATCTCCGTCTCCCCACCCGTACTAAAATTACCCCTGATAGGAATTTCCGGTATCGAATGGGCCCGCAACAGCGAAAAACTAAGTAAAAATAGGCTTAAATGGCTTATTTTTGCTAGGAGGGGTGCCCTTTTCATCCCCGCAAGATGTGAGCAGAATTAGGCGTTTCAACCTCGATTGTGGTTTGCTTTCTTTCAGTCGAAACCTCAAATCAACGGTTCACCCCAAAACATCACATGAAGAATACCCTCAGTATCCTCTCCGTTCTCGCTCTCGCTGCTGCCGCTCAAGCTGGCTGTGGTAAGACCGCGACCTCGGAAGGCACCCTCAAGTCCTACGACGCCGAAAAGAAAGAGATCGTCGTTTCCGTCAAAGGAAAAGACTCCACCGTCACTGTCACCCCTGAAACCAAGGGTGCTGCTGGCCTCAAGGACCTCGTTGGCAAAGCCGTTAAGGTTGAAGCCTCTGTCCATGACAAGGTGAAGGCTCTTTCCGTTGAAGCCGGCGTTGCTTCGACCGAAGAAAAGCCTGCCGAAAAGAAGAAGAAGAAGAAGGCCTAATCGGCTTTCTTCCCTCTTCACAACAGCCCGCCTCGTAAGTCGCGGGCTTTTTTGTGCCCAGCGTGGGTCACTTCTTGCCTAGCCGAGCCCTACCCCTGAGCCTTTCCCAGATGTCCACCAATCCCGCCTGCCCCGAATGCACGATGCATGAGGTCATCGCTCATGCGGATCGCTGGGAATGCGCCACTTGCGGACACGAATGGCCCAGGGTCATCGTCGCCGCCACCGAGGGTCCGCGCATCGTCAAGGACGCCCACGGCACGGTCCTCGCCGACGGCGATACGGTAGTTCTTATCAAAGATCTAAAACTACGCGGCTCCTCGGGCGTCATCAAAGGCGGCACTAAGGCCAAGAACATCCGGCTCGTCGACGGGGATCACGAGATCGATTGCAAAATCGATGGTACCCCGATCGGCCTCAAGGCAGAGTTCGTCAAGAAGGCCTAAGCACCTCGCCTACCAGGGCGTAAAGCGTAGCCCGAATAAAGCGAATACCGCACAGAGCAGGAAACCTAGGGCCGGAATGAAAAACGGGTCATAGTAATCCGTGGCCTGCGGCTTTTTTTCGAGGACGACGACTTTCTTCATCTCATCGATACGCTTGAAGACGGTATTCAATGCCTCGGGGGTCACGGCATTAAATGAACCACCCCCCGATGAGCGGGCGATGCCGATCAACGCCGGCTCCACCGGTAAATCCGTCATCAGGATGGCGAAGACCGCGATATGCTTGGCCTGTAAATCCGCGATGATTGGCACATCCAGCGGCGGCTTGATATCGCTACTCTCGCCGTCGGTAAGCAAGATGATCATCCGATCTCCCGCCGGACGTTCCGCAAGGTGTTCCGCGGCTCCGTAAAGCGCTTTCCCGACAAAGGTTCCGCCCCACAGTTCATTCGGCATCCCGTGCCGACCCATGGAAGGTGGATCGAGTTTAGGATTATTCGGGATAATGAACGGGCGGGCGAGCGCGATGGATTCCGTATCGAGCGTCAACGGAATCCAATGGATGAAATTACGGGAAAAAATGGTGAGGCCAAAAGCGTCACCTTGTCGGTAGCGGGTGAATTTCAGAACCGACTCCATTGCCGAATCAAACCGCGTGTGCCTGCCGTTTTCCTGTGTCCCATGGTTCTCCGCCATGCTCCCTGAGGTATCCAAGACGATCTGGATGTTAGTCAACCGGCGTTCGATTTCCGGCGGATTGAAAACAATCGGATGAGCCAGGAACAGGATGGCCACCGCCAAGAGGCAAGCGGGCAGGCAATTCGCGCCTAAGACCAGGAAACGCAGCCAACGTCCCCTCCCCCGTGTCCCATGGTCAAAGGGCATCGCCATCACCTGGCCCCGACGCACCCATTCCCAAAAAGCCAGGACGACCGGCAAAGCCAAGAGCGCCAACCACTGGGGGTGAAGGAAAGTCATGGGGCGGACGGTTCCGAGGGGACGGCGATCTTGCTGATAGTAAACGGCGCGACAAGGGCGGTGATTTCAGCCCGACTCACGCCCGATGCGGGACGATGCAACCAAAGCTCCAAGCGGAAAAGCGCTTCAGCGGTATTCGCATCACGGCTGACCGCCGCCCACACTTCTGCCATCGTAGCCTCAGCAGGCACCAGCCCTTCTCGCCAACAACGAAGCATGAGGAGCTCCAGCTTAGCCTTACCCTCGGCATCCAGCGAGCCGTCCTCCAGCCGCACCATCAGCTCGCGCAATTGCTCCGCCAAGGTTGGCACCGGCGAAACGACGGCCGGCGGCGAAGGCTTGGGGCGGCCATAAAAGATAATCAAAAGCAACCAACCCAGCCAGAGTACAATCAGCCCGAGCAGTTTGGCATAATAGTGGCCGCTAATTTCGACTCCGATGTTTTCGGTCTCACGAATACGGTTTTCAAGCTGCTTGGAAAGTTTCGGGTCACCGTTGAACTTAAACGAAGGCAGGCCATCGAGCGGACGACCATCCTCGGCGATCAGGAAATCCTTAAGATCAAAGGTGCCCTCGCGATTGACCAAATAACGGACGTCGTAAATACGGGCTGAGGCCTGTCCCGAAACCTGCGCCATACGTACGTTGACGGCGACACCCCACTTATAAGGTTTAACAGCCAACGACGGACCTCCGTAAGTGATGATGGCCGCCTGCTCTACGCCCAACGGCACGTTCAAGGTGTCATTGGGCTTGAAAAACCAGTACGCAAGCAGACCCAGCAGTAAAAAGCCAAGCCCTACGTGCCAGCGACGATCCATCGCACGCCATGAGCCCAACATTTTCATCGCACGCGACTTCCTCCCGTGCCGCGTTGTTGCAGAAAGTGCCGCAGTTTACCCAAGATAGGTTCACCAGTCGAAAGGCGCAGGTAATCAATTCCAAAACGGGTGAGCTCGGCTTTACGAACTTCCGAATCGACCCAGCCCTGACGCCCATGCCCGACGAATTGCCGACCTGACTCCGCCTCAACGCCTCGGAAGATACCCGCTCCGCGCATCCCCAGCTCCGCCGGATCCTCCAGATGTAAGACCATGCAATCATGCTGCTGAGAAAGCACCTGCAACGCCGATACGGCGCCCGGATCATGGAGGTCGCTCAGGACGATGATGGTGGTACGCCGACGCAGCGAAGGCGATAATTCGCGGGCACGTTGCGACAAGGTGGTTTCCTCCAAGAAATCGTGATGCCTTAGTTGGTGCGACCACTCGAGCACCAGATTACGCGAGAGCGTCGGACGGATATGTAATTCGCGGGCGCCACAGCCCAAGAGGCCTACCGGCGTGATTGAGCTTTGGGCCGCCAGCGCGATGCCCGTGGCCAATTGCACTGCCCACGCATACTTACTCATCGGAAGCGAGGAGAGGCACATCGATGCCGAGGTATCCAACAAAAGATAGAGCGGAATCTGCTTAGGCTCGACGTATTCCTTAATGAAGAGCTTACCGACGCGCGCTGAAACCTTCCAATCGATGAACTTAACCGGATCGCCTGCCACATAAAGACGCGATTGGGCGTATTCCAGACCGGAACCGTGGAAGACCGAATCCTTTTGACCGAAGTTAAGGCTGTTCGCCAAACGCTTCACCGCGACCTCGAACTGTCGAGCATCGAGGGGGTCGGAAGTTATCGTGATCTTACGGTCCATCGTCCGTTCAACCTAACCCCGCAAGAATGGATTCGAGCACGGCCTTGCCCGTGTGCCCGGCGGCGGACGATTCATAGCTTATCCGGATGCGGTGCAAAACCACGTCCTCCACCAGATCAAAAGGATCCTCGGGGGTCACGAAATCTCGCCCACGGATGACGGCCCGGGCCCGCGCCGCATTGACCAAAGCCAAGCCCGCGCGCGGACTGCAACCGAAGTCGAGTAACTTGGACTCGCGCGTTCGACGGACCAGTTCGACGCAAT
>QYQK01000024.1 GCA_007280935.1 Opitutales bacterium | reverse complement strand
TTAGGGGCGGGGTTACCCTTCTTCTTATCGACATCAATACGGTAGACCGCGGCATGAAAGCCCTTGTTGATATAGCCGGCGTTGTCGAAGGCATCCCCCCCGGCGCCGCCATCACCACAGCTAACATAGAGATAACCATCGGGACCGAAGTGAAGGTCGCCGCCATTGTGATTACCGGCCGGATCCAGCTGCGTAATGAAAGGCTGCTCCGAAGCGGGGTCTACCGTGAAGGGATCCAGGCTAGAAAGGAGGAAACGCGAGACCCGTTGATGTAATTTACCATCAATCTTAAGGCTATAATAGACAAACACTTGCTTGTTTTCAGCGAACTTAGGGTGAACCGCAAAACCCAAGAACCCGCATTCGCCACCGGCCTCAAACTTCCCATCTTTAGGCTCAAGCTGGAAAACCTGAGTTTTGACAGGCTTACCAGACTTTAAGCCACTAATCATCTGCACCTTACCGCCGAAATAGGCACTGGCTTTCTTCTTTTTGGTCTTATCGTCGGTCTTCTCGCCTTCGGGACCCGGCACCGGATCACCCTTTTCGACGATGAACACGACATCGTCATTTCCCGGCAAGGGGGCGATGGCGACCGGTAGGCTAAAAGTCAGACCGGGGAAGGCGGGTTCAAGGGCGACCGTGTCGTCGGCATTTGCCGCGATGACGCCGAGCGATAATAAAGATAAAAGTCGGAGAGGCGCAGTGAGTTTCATGGGGATGAGTCAGAGCAGGGAGATAGGCGGCCGGCTGAGTGCATGCAATTTTTTTTGGTGCCGGGCAGCGGTAGGGGCAAAAATAAACCTGCACCCTACCCTTATTTTTCGCTGGTTTTCGTCGTGGGGTTCGATACTTAATATATCCGCATCACTGCACTACCAACCCATAACCAACATGTCCAAAGCCCTCACCAAGTCCCAAATCGCCGCCGCCCTCGCCGAAAAAGCTGTACTCAGCAAAAAGCAGGCCGTAGCAATTCTCGAGATCATCGCCGCTCTTGCTTACAAGAACGCGAAGAACTCCTTCACGCTTCCTGGTCTCGGTAAGCTCGTCCTCGTTCAGCGCAAGGCTCGCCTCGGTCGCAACCCTGCCACTGGCGAAACGATTCAGATCAAGGCAAAGAAGGTCGTGAAGTTCCGCGTAGCTAAGGCTGCCAAGGACGCGATCCTTGGCTCGAAGTAATTTACTTCGGTTCCTTAACAAAAGGCGCTCCCACGGGAGCGCCTTTTTTGTTTTTAATTAATTTCCGGCCACCCCCGCTGATATAAAATGTACGAGGCCACCAAGACTGGGTCGGATTTTCTTGCAGGGAAGCCCGCACGAGGAGTGAATGGGTGTCCGCAATCCGCCCGGGTGGCGAAATGGCAGCCGCAGCAGACTCAAAATCTGCCGCCCTTTAAAGGCATGAAGGTTCGAGTCCTTTCCCGGGCACTTGCGAAATACTAAGGTAGCGCGGCCTCGATCTCATCGAGGCCCGCACCGAGCGTATTACGAGCGACGACATCCAAGGATTTACGTGCGCCTGTGAGATGCACCGTCGTCTGCCGATACGTAAAGCTCTGACCTGGGGCGAGAGGGAGCGCCGGCGAACTCGATTCGAGTTCATAAAACGGCCCCAGCGGCTTCGCACCTTTTGTCGCCGGCCCATCGTTGTAAGCGTTGATTACGTCGCCAGCGAAGGGTGCGGCTTGCTGCTGCCATTGCGAATTAACGTAACCGGCCGGAGCTTCATATTTATTAAAACGGATAATCGTGAGCAACTCGCGGGCGGGATCCCAACTCCCCAGCACCTGGGTCGCCCGACGAGCGCTCAGTCCGATCTTACCGCGTAGTTGTCCATCGCCCTTAAAGAAGATCACCCCATCGCCGACCTTTAAACGCTGCGAGTTTACGGGGCCGAAGTAATCGTCATTCACGATCGGCCCAAGCGCTTCGATTGTTCCGCGCTTAAAAGGGATGACAACCCGTGTCGCGGGCGAGGGCTTCATCATCCCGAGCAACCAAATCGACGGCAACCCCGTGTGGGCAGCCCAAGCGGTGTCGCCTCGGTTCGTCAAAGTGTTGTCGGTCCGGTAAGCTACGGTTTTCAAATAAACGGGTACCACGCTATGCAAGGCGGCGTTTAGTTCCGCATCGTCCGTGATCAAGGTCACTTTACGCTCCAACCGTAAATGAAATTCGGAACCGGCGTAGTTCTGCAAACTTCCGTCTTGGCGAAAGACCACATGCGTCGCCGACTTCTCCACGACCGCAAAAGGTTCGGTGTCGAGCAACGGAGGGGTCTGCCAATGGGCGAGATCAAACGCTGCTCCAGGCTGAAAGAACCAGGCGAACTGGCCGCCCTCTGGGCCCAACCAGAGTCGCTCCTCGCCGCCCCAGGCATTGATATGAGGCTGAAGCTTGTGCGAGTTAATCAGTTGACGATTAATCCAGCCGTTCCCCGGAAGGTCGGCCGCAAAAGCACTGGACATCACCCGACCTTGATAAGCGGCGGTGGCGACCAAGCAGGCTCCCGTCACAGGGTTGCGCAAGACTTGGGCGTCCGTCTTCCGTTGCAGAAGATTCACATCATCTTGAAAGGTCAGATCGTCGTCGGACGTAAAAAAAGCGCAGGCGGAGAGAAAAAAACTGAGGACCAGCACGGAAGCGCAACCGCCTTTGGATAACCTTTCCCGGTAAGAGAGCCCCGTACCAGGAAGGCCCACGGTGGCATCAATCTTATCTTTACGCACATTAATCGTCGCGCCGGGCCGACCCACCGAAACCGAGGGGCCCGTCTTCGAGATATTGAGACGTAAAAACTTCCCAAGGGAAACCGAACGGTGAAAGCGAAAGAATCCCATAGTCGGTTTTACGATAAAAACTCTAGATTTTAGGGGAAGCGAGCGATTTCCCTGCGCAGCCAGCGTGGCCTATGACACACCCCGAGCACGCCCTGCCCCGGGTTCGGCTTGCCAAATCGACCTCGTCGGCCAAAGTGAAGGAGTTCATTATTAGTCGCATCACGAGCAAGACTGGCGAAAGCCGCACTTGCACCAACCGAGCCCCCTAGGGCCGCGGTGGTAATTGAAACCGCAAGGTTTCGAGATGAGAGCCGAAAGGCTAAAATCCTCAACTGGCAGGTTGTTCGTGATGCGTCTCTCTTAACCAACGACGCACATGATCAACACCACCGAAAACAATCCTTCCCTTCCTGCCGCCCGGCTTTCCATCCGCGTCAGTGAGGTGAACCCACGTCACCATCTCTGGAATAATAACGGGACCTGGTGGATTCACTTCACCGAGCACCTCGCGGATTTCACCAAGCGTCGAGTCCGGCGCTCCCTTCGGACCAGCGACGAACTGGAAGCGGTCCGCCGGCGCGACCAATTACTGGATCAGCTCTCCCTTGCACCATGAATGATGCTGCTGCCTTACTCGTCGTCGCCCTGCACCTCTGGGCGGCGCGGGACTTATAAGCTTTAAAAGCGGGCACCAACGCGGACTCCAGTCCCCAGACTGGCCCCGGGTTGGAACGCACCCACCGATTCGCCGTCATGTTTAAAAGAGTGGCGCGCAAAAGGAACCCACTCGGCGCTCGCGCGGAAAAACCACGTGCCGGAGGATTCCAAAAACTGCGTGAAGCCGACTCGCAGGGGCACTTCCCCGATAGCCACGGCCCGAGCACCATAGGTGGGACTGTCCTGTAATTTAAAAGTGAGCGTTTCGTACGCCACGGTAAAATCTACCGTGGAAGCGTGGCTCTCGTTGAGGAAGGCTCGGACGATAATGCCGTTCTGCAATCCGGTGGTACGGATTTCGACTTCGGCAAAATTACACGGTCGCCAAACGGCTTTGATGTAAGGGATAGGCAGCACCGAGGCTTCGAAGCGATCTTCCAACATAACCCCCAAGGCCACATCGGTCTCAGCATCGGGGCGCCACCGAGCGGCCCCGCCCAAGCCCCAACGCTTACCTTCGGAAAGACTGATTTTATCTTCGGCGGCGCATTCCAAGGCGTAGATTAATTGGACGCCATATTTTGAACTCCAATCCCACTGTTTGAAGCCGGTCACCATCACATCCGTCGTATTACCGTAGGATTGGTCGGTCCCAGCAATGGACCCGCTAAACTTGTTCTTATAGTTATAGCATTCGAAATCGATGGCCTGCATGGGCGTCTGCCAAATGATTTCGGCGCCCGTCCGGGATCGGCCATAGTCTCCGGTGACGGCACCGGAGTGGGTGACGCTTTCAGATTCACGATTTTGCCAATCCACAATCGCTAGCCACGGCTTTGGAGGGGCGGCGACTTCTGCTCCAAGTTGGGCCCAAACGATTGTAGAAATTAAGGCAATATGCTTAACTTTAAGCAGTCTGTTCATGATTCATTTTATTTAATCGCTGAAACCTTAGGAGGCAAGCGAGGAGCGAGGTCTGTCTTTAAAATGGCACACTAAGTGCTTAATAAAAAGCATCATGCTTATTTTTGTTAATTCCTTACCCACCGCCGGCGATAATGCCTGGGTCCTGATGAGTGCCGCCTTGGTCCTGATGATGTGCATCCCCGGGTTATTTCTTTTTTACGGAGGCTTAGTTCGCAGCCGAAACGTCTTATCGATTGCCGCCCAATGTATCGCCCTAACCGCGATGGGTATCCTCATGTGGTGGGCCTTTGGCTACAGCCTAGTTTTCGGAAAGTCCCTCCAAGGATCTTGGCTGGGTCACTTGTTCGGCGGCCTCGAACACCTGGGCCTCAGCGGTATCGGGGCGGACGCCAGC
Source organism: Opitutales bacterium (assembly GCA_007280935.1). GTDB lineage: Bacteria > Verrucomicrobiota > Verrucomicrobiia > Opitutales > UBA953 > UBA953. The sequence continues at coordinate 3,907 of QYQK01000024.1, read as the reverse complement.
GCCTATGAAGGCCGAATCTCTTCGGGGACTTTCGCGCTTTTTCAAGCCATGTTCGCGGCGATCACACCGGCGCTCATTATCGGCGCGGTGGCTGAACGGATGAAGTTTACCGCCGTGCTCTTTTTCTCCGCCCTCTGGACCTTACTTGTTTATTACCCCGTGGCACATGCCGTCTGGGGTGCGACCGGAGATTTTGCAGGCTTAGCCAATCCAACCGCCTCGTTAAAGGCCGCTGACTTTGCCGGTGGAATCGTGGTGCACATGACATCGGGTTGGTCGGCTCTCATTCTTTGCATTCTGGTCGGACCAAGAATCGGCTTCGGTAAGCGTGCGATGCCACCGCACAGCATGGTGCTTTGCGTGCTGGGCACCGGATTGCTTTGGGCTGGCTGGTATGGTTTTAATGCCGGTTCCGCACTCGCGGCCGATGCCGTCGCCGTCCAAGCCTTCATGACCACCACGCTGGCGGCCGCGGCGGCCACGCTCTCGTGGGCCATCATTGAGAAGCTCCATCGGGGCAAACCTTCGGTCCTCGGATTATGTTCGGGGGCGATTGCGGGACTGGCGACAATCACCAACGCGGCGGGCTTTGTTTCGAGTGGTTCCGCCGTAATCATCGGCCTCATCGCCGGAGCTATTTCTTACTGGGCCTGCTCGGTTCTAAAGCGTAAATTTGGGTATGATGACGCCTTAGATACCTTTGGCGTTCATGGTATCGGCGGTACGACCGGCGCACTTGCTACGGCGTTCCTGATGAGTGCGGCCGCTAATCCAGCCGGGGGCGCGCTCATTTCGCAGGGCCTGATCAAAGGCCAATTGATCGCCATCGTTCTTTGCATCGTCTTCTCGCTTGGGGCCACTTGGGCCATTGCGAAATTAGTCGAAAAAACGATCGGCCTGCGCCCCACGGAAGAAGAAGAAGCCCAGGGGCTCGATATTGCGGACCACGGCGAAGAGGGGTATACGCAGAACTGAGGGTCGATTTTCTGATAAAAAGCCGTTCATTTCGTTCGAGACCGACCAATTTGCGTGAAATGAAGCATGCTAAATGAAGGCCCGCGTCTTATTTTCAGCACAATTTTGGGTTCAGGCATAAGGTAGGGGCTTGGCACGGGGCTTGCGATAAGCGAGTCGCCATGAACTCCCTGTTACGAACGCTCACCATCCTCGCTCTGGCGGCAGTACCCATGCTGTCGTCGGCGCAGACCACCCCCGCTCCTGCGGCCGCTCCTGCGGCGGTCGCTGAAGCAGCCAAGACTCCGCCCCCAGCTCCATCGCTTGAACAGCGCATCGCTGGCCTTGAAGCCTATCTGGGCAACGGCGATCCGACAGCCTCGCTGTTGGTTGGCCCAAAAGATAAAGACGGCAAGCCAACCATTCCGGCTGGACTGACGACGCCGGCGGTCGGCACGGCAGGTCCTGGTCACAACGCCTTCATGATGGTGAGCGCCGCTTTGGTGCTCTTCATGACGCTCCCAGGATTATTCCTCTTCTACGGCGGCTTGGTCCGCTCGAAGAACGTTCTCTCCGTCGTCGCCCAGTGCTTCGGCTTAGCTGGCCTGGTCACCATTCTCTGGTGGGCCGTGGGGTACTCCTTGGTCTTCGGAAAGAGTTTTGCGGGTACGCCGATCGGACACATCTTCGGCGGCAGCGAATTCTTCTTCCTTAAGGATGTGACCTCGGCGCCCAATACCGATTACGCCTACTGGCTCTCGCAGAACGTCTTCTCGATGTACCAGCTGATGTTCGCGATTATCACCCCAGCGCTCATCGTTGGTGCCATCGCCGAACGCATGAAGTTCTCCGCCGTGATGCTCTTCATGCTGGGTTGGATGTTTATCGTCTACTTCCCAATGGCCCACGCCATCTGGGGTATTACCGGAGACATGAATGGCGTCTGGAATGCAGGTGCGCCCATTAAGGCCATCGACTTCGCCGGCGGTACCGTCGTCCACATGACCTCCGGTTGGTCCGCGCTCCTGCTCTGTATCATCCTTGGACCCCGCATCGGCTTCGGCAAGAAGAGCATGGCTCCTCACAGCATGGTGCTCTGCGCCGTTGGTACCGGCATGCTCTGGGTTGGTTGGTACGGCTTTAACGCCGGCTCCGCGCTCGCTGCCGATGGTGTCGCCGCTCAGGCCTTCATGACGACCACGCTCGCCGCTGCCGTCGCCGCTGCCACCTGGGCCGGTCTCGAATGGATCTTACGGAAGCACGCTAGTATCTTAGGCCTCTGCTCGGGTGCCGTCGCTGGTCTGGTGGTGATCACTCCTGCCGCGGGCTTTGTGTCAGCTAACGGAGCAGTCCTGATCGGCGTGCTCGCCGGGGTGGTTCCCTTCCTCGCTGTGGTTTATCTCAAATCCAAGCTGGGTTACGATGACGCTCTCGACACCTTCGGCGTCCACGCCGTCGGTGGCACCTTAGGCGCCATTATGACCGGGGTACTCGCCACCGCGGATGCAAATGCTAACTTGAACACGAACCTCAAGGACATTGTCGGTAAGACCCTCGTGACCGAACAGTTCAAGGCAATCGGCATAACCTTAGTGCTCTCACTGGCGGCAACGTTTATCCTGGCGTACCTCGTGAAGGCCCTGATCGGCCTGCGCCCAACTGAAGAAGACGAGTCGCGCGGCCTAGATATCTCCGACCACGGAGAAGAAGGCTACAGCCACAACTCCTAAGACTTAACCGGAAATAACAGGCTCACAGGCCGCCCGAAACCGGGCGGCCTGTTTCATTTAGAGGGAACCACTGGGCAGGCTAAAAGCTGACACTGAGTCTAAAATATCAATAATTGTTGCCATTTATAGAATACTGACACCCTAATGTCTATAATATTGCCCGCCATGATGAAAATCTCTGCCCGCCTGAATGACGACGACTTCCTCGGGACCGCCGAAGATCTTGCTCATTTCGTATCCGATAAATTGTCCGAACTCGGCTTCGGGGATCGACATAAGACGACCGAGCGTCTGGTCCGCTTCTACACCTACGAGAACCTTCTCTCCCGACCCGAACGGGCCTCGGATGACAGACGAAAGGCAAACTTCGGCCAACTCCAGGTCCGGCAACTCCTTTTGGCCCGCCTTTTATCCGAACGAGGCTGGGATTTGGATCGTATCCGCAACCTTCTCAAGGATAACGCTAAAGTCGAAGCGCTTAATGACCTCATCGACGAATTAGCCATCCCCACCGAGGCGGAAAAGCTTTTCTTCCGGACGCGCAGCAACGCAGCCGATGCTAACCAAGATGCCACGAATCTTTCCGAGCCGAGCGACTTCCGCATCCTTGGACAGTCAAGAAATAGTAGCCCGGTACGCAGCGCGAGCGCCCCTTCTCCCCGTTATTCAACAAGCACCCGCAATCAGTCCGAATTAGTCAGCCAGATAAACCGCCTATCCGAATCCTCCAGTCCGGCCTCAACCTTCAAGATTCTCGTCAAAAAACAGCTCTTCCGCGATGACATCAGCCAGGAAGCCAAAGACTTTTATCGGCAGTTAATGAGTTTCAATCCGACCTCTAAAGGCGACGACCCTAAGCGCGAACGCTGGACGCGTCTCCGCCTGGCACACTGGTGCGAAGCTCATCTTCATATCGATGGCGGCGTCCGACCCACGGTTAACGATATTGATGAAATTGTGGCAAATTTCCGCAAGTCTTTGATAGAAAATTACCTGTGATATTATGACAGTTGCAAATTAGTGTTAATATTGAGTAAGATACTTTGTCGGTGTTGACAGTTAATGAGATTGAGGCATGATGAGAGGTTCTTCCTCACCATGAGCCAACCCACCATCGAAATCCTGCCCCTTAAAATGGGCTTCCTCCGCGCCGCCGCTGATGCGACGCATGTCCTCGTCCGCCTCGTCGCCCCGGCCAAACCCGCGGACGTCACCGAGACTCC
>QYQK01000117.1 GCA_007280935.1 Opitutales bacterium | reverse complement strand
GTGCGGTTGGTCACGCCAATGTCGATCCACATATCGTGGCGTTCCGGCACGCGCTTGCGGTCTTCGGGCGTGAGCAGATGGACGGCCCGCTTGCCGGTGATGCCGAGCACGGGGCCGTTGCGGGTGAGGATGTGTAGGCGGCGGCCGGAGGGGATGATCTGGTCGTGGCCACCGAGAAATTCGAAGTACAAGAAGCCCTTGTCGTCGACGTGCGAGATGATGAGACCGATTTCGTCGATGTGGCCGGCGAACATCAGCGTGGGGCCGCCGTTACCCTTGAGCTCGGCGATGCGGTTGCCGAGCGCGTCCTTGGAATACTTGTCGGCCGACTTCTCGACGTGGTCATCGATGACCTTCTGGGCCGCAAACTCGTGGCCGGTCGGGGATTTGGCTTCGAGCAGTTCCTTCAGGAATTCAGGGTAGCTGGTGTGCTTGGCAGGCTTTTTGGACATGCAGGAGTTCTACACGACTAGGGGTAAAAGTCGAGCGAGGGCTCGAAGGCATAGCCTTCGAGCAGGGGGCATGTGGGCGGGGTGTGTATGTGCAAAAGTGCAAATCGGAGCGATGCTCCTGTGCAAAGGTGCAAAAGTGAGAGACTCGTTTCAGGTGGCGGGTGGCAGCCCCGGCTCCTGCACCTGAACCCGAACACCCGTACCCGATACCCGATGGCCGAGACCTGGGACCCGAGAATGTTATCCTGCCACCCGCCACCCGGGGCTGCCACCTGCCACCCGAAACGAATGCGCTAGGGCAGCACGCGGTGCTGCCCCTACCTCACCGATTCCACGGTGCCCGGGCGATGAGCAATCCCATGCCACACCAATCGGTGACGCCGGCGAAGATGAGGCCGAAGCCGACGAAGCCGCTGAGGCCGTAGAAGCCAGGGTGGACGTTGGCGCCGAGCAACACGCCACCGAAAACCAGCGTGCCTGCGGCGATACGGACCTGGCGTTCGATGGAAATGACCCCGTTTGAAATCTTATCCAGAGGCAGTCCCGCTGTCGCACAAGCGGCGGTGCCGCCGGTGACCACTAGAACTTGTAGGCCTTTGCCGGAGAGACGTTCGGCCGCGATGGTGGCGCGTTTACCCGCTGCGCAGAGGAGGACGACGTGGCGGGTGTTGTCGACGCCGCGGAGTGCGCTGACTTTAGCGACGGTGACCAGTTCGAGCGGAAGATTGACGGCGCCGCGGACATGTCCGCCGCGAAACTCAGAGGGCGAACGGACATCCAGCAGCAGCGAATTCCGCGCGCGTTCGGCTTCGATATCCGTCGCAGCAATGGTCTCGATGGTCATCGTTCGAGCCGATTCGCTGCGCTGACGAGCGCCTTGAGGCCGGCGAGCTCGATGTTCGCATCGACGCCGCAACCCCAGACGGTGCGGCCGTCCTTGGACTGGAGGGAGACGTAGGCGGCGGCGGAAGATTCCGAGCCGGCGGTCAAGGCGTGCGAGCGGTAATCCTTGAGGGAGAAGTTTGCCCAGCCCCTGGATTCGAGGGCGTGCACGAGCGCGCTGATCGGGCCGTTGCCTTCGCCGGTGAGCGTGAGGACCTGTCCGTCACGACGCACCTCGGCCTGGCAGCGCACGGTCTGCTTGTCGACGGGCGTGGAGCTGAAGGAGACGAGCTCGAGGGGCGCGGCGACGTTGACGAAGCTTTGGCGGAAGCACTCGTGGATCTCGGCGGGCGTGAGTTCCTTGCTGAGCTTGTCGGCGTGCTTGCCGATGAGGTTGCCGACTTCCGGATGCATCAGTTTCGGGAGATCGAAACCGAATTCACGGTCGAGCACGTAGGCGACGCCGCCCTTGCCGCTCTGCGAGTTGATGCGGATGATGGCCTCGTACGAACGGCCGATATCCATCGGGTCGATGGTGAGGTAGGGGACGTCCCAGAGGGCGCCGTGACCGATCTTGGCGCGACGATCCATGCCCTTCTTGATGGCGTCCTGGTGCGAGCCCGAGAAGGCCGTGAAGACGAGGTCGCCGCCATACGGGTGGCGGTCATGCACGCTCATGCGGGTCACGCGCTCGTAGACCTCGCGGATGGCGCCGAGGTTACGGAAGTCCAAATGTGGATTGATGCCGTGCGAAAAAAGATTGAGCGCGACGGTGACGATATCCACGTTGCCCGTGCGTTCGCCGTTACCGAAGAGCGTGCCTTCCACGCGGTCCGCACCCGCCATCAGGCCGAGTTCGGTCGCGGCGACGCCGGTGCCGCGGTCGTTGTGCGTGTGCAACGAGACGATGGCCATCGCGCGGTTGCTGAGGTGGCGGCAGAACCATTCAATCTGGTCGGCGTGCGTGTTCGGCGTGCCGGCTTCGACGGTCAGTGGCAGGTTTAGGATAATTTTCTTTTGGGCCGAGGCGCCCCAGGCCGCGGCCACCGCTTCGCAGACTTCGAGGGCGTAATCGGGCTCAGTGAGCACGAACGTCTCAGGGCTGAATTCCAATTGCCAATACGTCTCGGGCTGCGCTTCGGTGAGTTCGCGGATGAGCTTGGTCCCGTTCACCGCCATCTCGAGGACTTGGGCTTTGGACAGGCCGAAGACAATGTCGCGCTGGGCGGGGTTGGTCGGCGTGTAGAGATGGACAATCGCGCGGTGGGCGCCTTTGAGCGATTCGAGCGTGCGCCGGATCAAATGTTCACGCGCTTGGACGAGTACTTGGACGGAGACGTCCTCGGGAATCAGTTTCTTTTCGATCAACTCCCGGGTGAAAGCGAACTCGGTGTCAGAAGCGGAAGGGAAGCCGATTTCAATTTCTTTGAAACCGATTCGGCAAAGCATCTGGAACATCTCGTGCTTCTCGGGCACGTTCATCGGGATCGCCAAGGCTTGGTTGCCGTCGCGGAGGTCGACGGAGCACCAACGCGGAGCTTGCTCGAGACGGGCGTCAGGCCAGCGCCGATCGGGGAGCTTGACGGTCTCGAAGGGGCGATATTTCTGCCGAGGGTTTTCCATAGCGGTCGAAAGTAAGAGGGTGGTGAGAAGGGGGGTGGACTGGCGAGCGTGGGTTTGGTCCTGTAAAAACAAAAAGCCCACCCGGATGTCCGGGTGGGCTTTTCGCAAAGGAACGAAACCCGGACTTAGGCGTCAGGTTTGGTCTTTGGAAGCTTGGTCACGCGCTTGATGTCCTTGATGGTACCGCGCTTTTTGAGCAATTCCACGCGTTCGAAGCGCTTCAAGACGTTGCGCTTGGTGCCTGAAGAGGAACCGCCGGTTTTAAAACTGTTGTGCTGGGTCATGGCCGTAAGGTGGGTGGAAGGTTGGAGAAAAGGGCAGGTGGGGGCGGGGGCAAGGGGCAAAGCGTTAAAAAAGGCCAACCCGGCCGGCTTGCTCTGTTCGCAGGCGGGTTCAGGCCTGTTTTAGGATACCCTTCACCACGTGGCCTTCGACGTCGGTCAGGCGGAATTGACGGCCTTGGTAGCGGAAGAGGAGGCCTTCGTGGTTAATCCCGAAGAGGTGCATCAGGGTGGCCTGCATATCATGGATATGAACCCGGTCTTTGGTGATGTTCCAGCCGAACTCATCGGTGGCACCATGGACGTAGCCCGGCTTCACACCGCCGCCGGCGAGCCACCAGGAGTAGGCGCGGCCGAAGTGGTCGCGTCCCTTGAAGCCAGTGCCTTGTTGGTTCTGGCCGAACGGGGTGCGGCCAAACTCGCCGCCCCAGACGACGAGGGTGTCATCGAGGAGCCCGCGCTGCTTGAGGTCCTTGACGAGCGCGGCGCTGGCCTGGTCGGTGTCGAGGCACTGCTGCGCGAGCTGGCCAGTGGTAAGATTATTATGCTGATCCCAACCGGAATGCATCAGCTGCGTGAAACGGACGCCGCGTTCGGCGAGGCGGCGGGCGATGAGGCAGTTGTTGGCGAAGGTGCCAGGCTTGAGGACTTCGGGGCCATACATCTCGAGCACGGACTTCGGCTCATTCTTGAAGTCGAGCAGCCCCGGGACCGACGTCTGCATGCGGAAGGCCATCTCGTATTGCGAGATGCGCGTATCGATCTCGGGGTCGCCGACCTGGCCGAGGTGCTCGCGGTTGAGCGCCTGCATGTCGTCGAGCATCGTGCGGCGCGCCTCGCGACTGACTCCAGCTGGGTTACCGACGTAGGGCACCGGATCCCCGACGCCCCGGAAGCGGACGCCTTGATGCTTGCCGGGCAAGAAGCCGTTGGACCAGTAGTGCTCGAAGAAGAGCTGACCGCAGGTCTTGGCGGCGTCAGATGACGTCATCACGACATACGAAGGCAGATCTTCGTTCATGGTGCCAAGGCCGTAGGAAAGCCAAGCACCCATCGCCGGGCGGCCCGGGATCTGTGAGCCGGTCATGAAGAACGTCACGCCAGGCGCGTGATTCACCGCCTCGGTATTCATCGAGCGGACGACACAGAGATCATCGGCGATGGCGCCGGTGAAGGGCAGCATCTCGCTCATCTCGATGCCGCTGGAGCCCCATTTCTTGAAGGGCTTGATGGCGCCGACGCAGTTGTATTTCGCGTAGCCGCTCGACATCGAGGAGAGACGGGTATCGCCGCGCACGCTGGCGGGGATTTCCTGTCCGGCCATCTTTTCGAGCAGCGGTTTGTGGTCGAAGAGGTCGACGTGCGAAGGGCCGCCGCCCTGCCAGAGGCAAATCATCCGCTTAGCCTTGGGCGCGAAATGCGGCAGACCAGGCAGACCGCCGATGGGGTTGTTCGCGCCCTTGGCGTCGCGGGCGAGGAGGGAGCCGAGGGCGACGGCCCCGATGCCTTGGACGCCGGCACTAAGGAAACTGCGTCGCGTGAGTCGCGAGCGCCATTCGGAGGGAGAGAGTTCGAAGTCCATGGGTTCAGTCGCGGGTGATAGCGGCGTCGAGGTTGTAAAGGGCGAGGCAGGTGGCGGTGAGCGCGGCGTGTTCGGCGACGGGGAGCTTCGGGTTGCGTTTACTTTCACCAATCACGAGTAGCGCGTCGGCGGCCTTGGCGTCGGCGGCGTAGACGGCGCGTTGGTTGGCGAGCATCTTGGCGATCAGGGCGGGTTCCTTGCCGGAGGGTTCACGGCCGAGCACGAGGGCGAAGGCGCGTGCAAGGCGGGCTTCGTCAGTCGACTGCTCCTTCGTCACGCGTTGGGCGAGGACGCGCGCGGCTTCGACCCAGGTCGGGTCGTTGAGCATCGTGAGCGCATGCAGCGGCGAAGATGTCACCGCCGTGCGCACGCGGCAGGTCTGGCGGGCCGAGCTGTCGAACATGTTCACCGGAGCGATCGTACGACGCCAGAAGGTGTAGAGCGAACGACGATAGAGGTCGGTGCCTTTGGACTGCGGGTAGGTGAAGTCGCGTTCCTTGGTAATGGCGAGGCTTTCCCACGGGCTGTCCGGCAGGTAAGGATAGACGGGCACGCCGCCGATTTTTCCGTTAAGTAAACCGCTGGAAGCTAAGGCCAAATCGCGCAGGACCATCGAAGGCAGCCGGAGTCGAGGGGCGTGCGAGAGCAGTTTGTTTTCCGGATCCTTCTGCAGTTGTTCCTGCGTGACTTGGCTGGACTGACGGTAGGTCTTGCTGGTCAGGATGATCTTCTGGAGCGCTTTCAACTTCCATCCCGACTCGCGGAATTCGACGGAGAGCCAATCGAGGAGTTCTTGGTGGGTGGGGCGGTCGCTTTGCACGCCAAGGTCTTCGGAGGTGCGCACGATGCCCTTGCCGAAGAACTGTTGCCACTGACGGTTGACCTGCACGCGGGCGGTCAGCGGATGCTCAGGGCGGAAGAGCCACTCGGCGAGGCCGAGACGGTTCTTCGGGGCGTCCTTCGGCAGCGGCGGCAGGAAGCTGGGTGCGTCGAAGGTGACCTTTTCCTTCTTCGAAAGATAAGCGCCGCGGTCGAGGATGTTGGTATCGCGGGGCATTTCGTCGCTCATCACCATCACGCGAGGCAGGACGTCGCCCCGGAAACCGTCGAGCAGCACCTTAGCTTGGTCGATCTTCTTTACCGCTGGGATGGTCTTACGGTCCTCGGTGAAGACGTTCTTGTTATAATGGTCGCGGAGTTTCTTCGTCTCGGCCGCGGTGCGCTTCTTGTCAGGCGCGAGCAGGGCCTCGAATTCCTTCGGCAGCATGCCCTTGTCCTTGGTCGGTTTGGCGAGCCAGGCTTCAAAGGCCTTGGTCTGCAGGGGGAAGAAGTCTTTGTTCTTGGTGTCGAAGTCAGCTTGGAGCTTTACGAGTTCGGCCGCCTGTTCGGCGGAAGGGGCTTCGACGACGGTGGTGTCGAGGCGGAAGCGGCTGCGGCCGCCAGTCTGCGTGGGGCCGCCACTCGGCGTGCCGCGTTCCTTCACATGATTGAACGCATCCATCCACTGGTAATAATCTTTTTGCGTGATCGGATCGTACTTGTGATCGTGGCATTGCGCACAAGCGACTGTGAGTCCGAGCCAAGTGGTCGTGGTGCTTTCGACGCGGTCGAAGAGGCTGACGTAGCGTTGTTCTTCGGCGATATTGCCGCCTTCGCCGTTAAGGATGTGGTTGCGATTGAAAGCGGTCGCGATTTTTTGCTCGGGCGTCGCGTTGGGCAACAGATCGCCCGCCAGCATCTCGGTGCTAAGCTGGTCGAAGGGCTTGTCTTCGTTGAGGTTTTTCACCAACCAATCCCGCCATATCCACTGGAAGGTGTCACCGTCCTGTTGGAAGCCGTTGCTATCCGCATAGCGCGAAGCGTCGAGCCACGGTAGCACCATCCGCTCGCCGTAGTGTGGGGACGCCATCAAGCGGTCGACCTGCTTGCCGTAGGCGTCGGGGCTCTGGTCGACGAGGAAGGCGGCGGTCTCCTCGGGTGTGGGCGGTAGTCCGGTAAGATCAAGCGACAAGCGGCGCAGTAACGTGGCCTTCGGGGCTTCGGGTGAAAGTGTCAGGCCGGCCTTGGTCAGTTTTTCGACCACAAAGGCATCTACCGGATTTTTTTCACCGTTCGCGGGAAGTGGAGAGCGGACGGGCGCGATGAAGGTCCAGTGCGGCTTGTAGATGGCACCTTCCGCAATCCAGCGCTTCAAGATGGCTCGTTGGGCCTCCGTCACGCTGCGATGGGAGTCCGGCGGGGGCATGACTTCTTCCGAGTCCTTTGAGTGGAGGCGTTTGACTAATTCGCTGGCATTGATGTCGCCGGGCACAAAAGCCTTTTTCTTGAGGGCTTCCTCCCTGATATCCAAGCGGAGTTTCGATTTGCGTTTGTTGGCGTCTGGCCCGTGACAATAAAAGCAATTTTCGGAGAGAATCGGCCGAATGTCGGTGTTGAAGTCGAGCGGCTTAGGTTCGACGGCGAAGCATGCTCCAGGCAGGGTGGCAATTAGGCCGGCAAGCAGGATCGGCAGAGGGAGGGTTGTCCGTGGCATGAACTTTTGCAAATTTAGGTGGGGAAAGGAACCGGCTTGCCGGGTGAGTGGCCTGAACTGGGGTAAGGTCTTATGAATGATACAGGGAATCCCGCCAAAGGTTTCAATCTGTTTAAGTCGGCTGGCGGGCCGGTTAGGCGGTAAACAAAGTACGGCCGCCACCCTTTGGGGTTGCTGGAAGGGCCGTCCTTGTTGTCATTCGTTCCAGTGCGTATCCTCGATCGCTATTTACTGACGGAATGGGTCAAGGTCTTCGCCTTGTGCCTCCTAAGCTTTGGCGGGTTGCTGATGCTCTCCGAGGCTTATAATTGGATACCGGAATTCCTTTCCTGGGGTTCTGCTTTCACGACCATCGCCACTTATCTCGGGCTTTCCTTGGTGACGTTCATGTCGATGCTCCTGCCGATTTCTTTGCTGATTTCGGTCATCTTTGTCTTGGCGACAATGAAT
>QYQK01000136.1 GCA_007280935.1 Opitutales bacterium | reverse complement strand
GTACGAATGGTCCATCTCCGAGCATTGGGAACGCGAGGAAGAGGAAGAGTATGTTGATGATAAAGGCCGGCGGAAGACTCGCATGGTGACGCGTTACGGCTGGGATGTCATCGCCAGTGGCGGCAAACGCAGTGGTTTCTACCTGCGCGACGAAACCGGTTATGTTTGGGTCAATCCGGAGGGCGCGAAGATCGAAATGAACAGTCTCTTCAATGAGGAATTCACCCGCGGCGATAAGTTCTACTATGCGCGCGGTCTTCCCGATGCCGTCGAAGGCTCGACGGGCGAACGCAGTTTCCATGAGGAGGGTATCGCGGTGGGTACGCAGCTTTTCGTCCGCGGCCGTGCCAGCGAACGCCCCGATATCGTCGCCGCGCAGATCAAACAGGAAGATAAGGCAGAGATTTTCATCATCACGCCGCGGACCGAAAAGGAATTAAGCGCTGGCGGGGGCGCCGCCTTTGTCTCGTGCGGCGTACTGGGTGGCTTTTGTGCGTTTGCCACCGTCGCCGGCGCCGGCTTGGTCAACGGACACTCCGCCAGCCAAGCTTTCATAGTTTTCTGCCTAATTTTACCGGTGGCATTCTATATGGGTGTGTTCGCCGTCGGCTGGAACTGGATGGTCTTCAACAGCCTCGTCGGCGTCCGGCAACGGGTCTACCAAGCTTATTCTCTCGTCGATGTGCAACTCAAGCGTCGCGCCGAACTCATCCCTCGTCTGGCCGCCTGTCTGGAAGGCTATCGTCAACACGAAGCCACGGTACTCGAAGCGATTGCTCGGTTACGCGCCCAAGCCGGCTCCGGCCATGTCGAGGCGATGACGCCGATGCTACTCGCGGTCAGCGAACGCTATCCCGAACTCAAGGCGATGGAGTCCTTTAGCTCCCTGAATGCGCACCTGATTGAGACCGAACAGCGCATCATGCTCGCCCGTAATTATTATAATAGCTGCGTGACGTTTTATAATACCCGCCTGCAGCGCATCCCCGATCGGTATGTGGCTGGTATCGTGAAGATGCAGCCAGCTGAACTTTTCCAGGCCGCGGGCTTTGAGCGCGTGGCCCCGGCTTTGAAGTTCTAATCAGGCCGCCCAAGCGTCGCGGCCGAGCAGCTGCGTGCAAAGTCGATGCGCCGACCAGATGCCGTCTTCATGGAAGCCATAGCGCTGCCATGCGCCGGTGAAATGTACGCGGGAGCCGGCTCTTTCGTTGAGCTTCGCGATCTCCGACTGGGCCGCGACGGCTTCCAACGAGAAGAGTGGGTGTTCGACGGGGATACTGCGGATAATCTTGGCGGGGTCGACTTGCTCGGGGTGATTGATCGTGACGACGAAATCCCCTTTGTCCGTCAGGCCTTGCAAGGAATTCATCCAGTAGTGCGTCGAGGTCGCCAGACCGCCATCCTTGGCCCAGGTACGATAGTTCCACGATGAGCGGGCCTTCACGGTCTTGGGCAAGGGGCCCATGTCGGTGTGCACGACGGCCACGTTCTGGTTATAGGTGAACGCGCCGAGCAGTCGGCGCTCTTCGGCTTCGGCGTCCTGCAATAGCCCCAGGGTCAGGTCCGCATGCGTGGCCAAGATGACGCGATCAAAGCGCTCTTCGCCCGCGGCGGTGGCGACCACGACTTTCTCGCCGTCGCGCCGTACGGCGGTGACGCCTTGGCCGCAGCGGAAATCACCGGGATATTTTTGCAGCAAGGCTGCGACGTAAGTCCGTGAGCCGCCCTCCAAGGTGAGCCACTGATGCTGCGTATCCAGGCCGAGGAAGCCGTGGTTGTAAAAGAAACGCATCAACGCGGCGGCGGGGAAGCCGAGCATCTTCTCCGCGGGCGTCGACCATACGGCCGCCGACATGGGAATGAGGTAGAGATTCAGGAAATCTTCCCCGAGATTTTTCTGCGCGCACCAGTCGCGCAACGAAGTCGTCTCCGCCGCCGGGGTCTGCCATTCGGTTTTAGCCAAGGTATTGAACTTATTAATTTGCAGGAGGAGTTTCCAGAAGCGCAGGCTGAAGAGATTTTTCCGTTGAGCGAAAAGGTGGTTGAACGAAGAGCCGCACCACTCGAGACCGCTGGGGTCGTGGCGTACCGCGAACGACATGGTAGTGGGTTTGATCCGGACGCCGAGCTCCTTGAAGAGGCGGCAAAGGTGAGGGTAGGTGACTTCGTTGAAGACCATGAACCCGGTGTCCATCGGCAGTCTCCGCCCGGTGCCAGGCTCGCTAACGTCGATGGTGTGGGCATGGCCCCCGGGCCGCCGATCTTCGTCGAAGAGCACGACGTCGTGGTGCCCCGACAGGAAACGGACGCAACCTAGGCCGCTGATACCGGAGCCGATGATGGCGATACGTTCACGCACGCTGCGCTTCGGCTTCAGTCTTAGTACGCGCCGCTTCCTCATACACGGAATCCGGCACTCCTTTGAGTCCCCAGATTAGCCCAGTCCAGGACATCACCTTGAGTCCGTAATACGTCGGGTCGAACTCCCACCAATAGAAGCCCTGCTTGGTCGTGGCCTGGTAACGGTGGTGATTATTATGCCAGCCTTCACCCAAGGTGATCAGCGTGAGAATCAATGAATTGCGCGATTCGTCTCCGGTGGTCTTGAAGCGCTTAGAACCGAAAACGTGTGCGAGCGAATTGATGCAACCGGTGCCATGGAAAAGTACGACGGTGGAGATAATGCCCCAGATGAGCATCTGCGCCCCAGAGGTGGCATAACCTTGGGCGGCCAGCAACGCACCGATTCCATAAAGACTTAAGCCGGAAAGAATCGGAATCAAGGTGTCGTATCGGTTCAGGAAGACCAGTTCCGGATATTTCGCGAAATCAGCGATTTTGGAATAATCCGTCGGGAAGTTTTTCTTGCTCGTGATCCAGCCGATGTGCGACCACCAGAAGCCGTCCACGACCGGCGAATGCTTGTCTTCTTCTTCGTCGGAATGTTTGTGGTGGTGGCGATGGGTGTAGGCCCACCAGAGCGCTCCCCGCTGGACCGCCATGGCCGTCCAAAGCGCCATAATGAATTGGAACGCCCGTGAAGTGGAGTAGGTCTTATGTGAAAAATAGCGGTGCAGAAAGCCGGTGATGGCAAACATCCGGAAAAAATAAAGGCCGACGGCGGTCCAGACTGCGATGGGGCTGGTACCGACCCAAATGACACCGAAGCAAGCGAGGTGTAAGATGACGAACGGGATGCAGCGCGGCCAGTCGACCTGCTTCGGGCTGGCCCGCAGGGTGTCAGCTCCTTCCGGAATATAATCAGCGTCAAACCAGCGGATCAGGGAGCGGAATAATCCGTTCTTCGGCTCATGGGTCGGGGCGACGGGCATATAAAGGGCAGTTAGGGGGCACTTTTCACGTTCGCAACTGCTTTGACGCTTTTGTCTTTGGGCTTAAAATAGGGGCGAAAGGGTAGACAAACGCTCCGCCCCTCGACGCTCTCCTATTATCCTGATGTCCGATGCCCACTCCGACCAAGATTGGCGGGCCTGGTTTGCCGAACACGGCGCCCGGCTCCGGCTCGTCGCGCGGCAGTGGACCCGTGGCGAAGCCGATGCTGATGATGTCGTTCAGGAGGCATTTGTGCGTTTCTGGAAACATCAACGTCACTTACCCGGCAATCCAAACGCGCTGGTGATCACTTCCATCCGTCGCGCCGCCCTCGACCTTTTACGACGTTCCGACCGGCGGACGGTCCGCGAACGCGCCGTCGCCGCCGACGCCGACGTCGCCGAGTGGTTCGAACCCGAAGCCGATCCGCGGTTGCAGGCGCTCGCGAATTCCTTGCCGGCGCTACCCGTCGAACAGCGCGAGGTGGTTGTCTTAAAAATCTGGGGCGACCTGACTTTTGATCAAATCGGCGAACAGCTCGAAATTTCCCCCAACACTGCCGCTTCGCGTTGGCGCTACGCCATGGACGCCTTGCGCAAGCTCATCACCGCCCGAACTTATGAATGAATCCGATTCCGAACTAGAAAACGCCTTGGCCAGTCTGCGCCCCCGCCCGCCCGGCGCCGCCCTGGTGCAGGGCATCGCGCGCGAGCTCGACGCCCCGTCCGCCCGGCGCGGCGTCATTATCGCGTGGACGTCAGGGCTCGCCGCCGTCGCCGCCGCCAGTGCCGCCGCCTTCCTTGTGTTGGCCTCCGGCCGCGCCCCCCAAGGCCCGTCCTACGAACTCGTTCGCGCCGAACAATCGCCCGCGGCCATGCAGCTCCTGTCGCCGGTCCAATTACAAGACGGCTCCTTCGCCCGCCCCGTGCGCGTGCATTGGGAAAACACCACGCGCTGGGAAGACCCGCGCACGCATACCCAGCTGATCAACTATCGCCCCAATGAGCACTTCGCGCTACTGCCCTTGGAGACCTATTAATTATAAACAAATCCGCCGTCGACCGACGCTCTTCTATTATCCCACCCTTTACCGCTGAAGCTTTAGCCATGAACTCCCTGCGCCAGATTCCCCTCCATATGCTCTTCCTCGCCGGCTTGGTCGCGCCGCTGGCGGCTCAAGCAAAGAAGTCCGATAAATCCGCTCCATCGGCCGTCGATGCCAGCTCTTCCAGTGTCGCCTACGCCGGCCTCAATGTCGGCACGCTTTCCGATCAGGCCCGCGCCAGTTTGCCCCACGCAGTCCCCGCTGGCTTGGGCGTCCTCGTTGGTTTCGTCGATCCGGCCGGACCAGCCGTCAATCATATCGAGGAAGGCGATGTGCTCACGCGGCTTAATGATCAAGTCTTGGTGAATAATGAACAGTTCCGCACTTTGATTCAGATGCGCAAGCCCGGCGACGAAGTGAAGCTCACGCTCGTCCGCGGCGAAGAAATGAAAGTGGTGTCCTTGAAACTCGGCGAGCGCCGGGTGCTGAAATCAACCGAGCCTGCTCTCCGCGCGGGTCCGGCTCGCAGCCGCGCCAAGCTTAACGGCCAAGGCTCCGAGTTGGTCGAACCCAACGATACGGTGACCGAAATTGGGCCCGGTAGCGTCGTAATCATTGGCCCAAATCACGGCCTGCCGCCCGAAGTCTTGAAACGCCTCGAAGAGATGCGCTCCCGCGGCCTGATGCTCCCCGGCAACGCTTTCGCCCCCAGTGCTTCCCCGGCCGCCGCCGATGAAATCGCCCCGCCGGCTTCTGCCGGTGCCCAACGCTCGATGGCGAAATCTTTTTCGTTCAACTTCGGCTCCGGGGTGACTTCCTCTTCCAGTTCCATCGCGACGGACGCTCAAGGCTCCGTTTCCTTAGAAGAAAAAGGCGGCAAGAAACATGCCCTGATCAAGGACGCGAACGGGCAGGTTGTTTTTGACGGCGAGGTGACCACCGAAGCCCAACGAGCGGCGATGCCCGAAGAGGCGCGTCGTCGTCTTAAACTCGTCGACGGCACTTTTTCAGTCCCAGGTTTATCTTCGCCCCCCGCCGCCGAAGAAGCCGCCCCCGTGAAGCCAAAGAAAAAACTCAACCCCAAGGAGGGCGCTTAAATTTGGTGTTAGGTTTGGTGTTAGGTTATGCAACGAAGGCCTCCCGCGTGGGAGGCCTTCTTCTTGTCCGGCGGATTATTTCGGCGCGCCTTCGGGCGGTGGCCCCTTCTTACCGTTCTTGCCGCCCTTCGCCCCCGGGCCGCCTTGGCCCCCTAGGTTGGAGTGCGGATCCATGGCCTGCTTGCTGAACGAGGGGTCGGCCGTTCCCTTGTGCTTGCGCGGGATGAACGGATATTCCTCGGTCATCACGTAATAGTAGGTGCCCTTCGGGAATTCTGGGGTGACGCCGCTGCGCCCGCCGAACTCGTCGAGGTCGCCAGAGCCGGCGACGTATTCGTAGTCGAGGCCGAACGAGCCGTCGGGCTTGCCCGTGGGGGTTTCCTTGCCATCTCCGCCGCGCTCGGCGGTCTTGAGGCGGTAGCTGCTCTGCATCTTCTTCAGCTCGCTCTTAGGGTCTTCCGACTTTGCGTACGCGTAAATTGCGTAGACCGGGAAGCCGTCCGCCGCCCAACCGACGTGGGTCATCTTCTTTTCGCCCGCGGACAGACGTTCGACCAGCAGGGTGGGGAGTCCGTGATAATGATAGGCGCCGTTGGGTTGGACGTGGCCGTGGTTCTGGTCGAGGCCGAGGCCGACCTTGATCTTCGGCGTGGTGCCCATCTCGGTATTGCTCATTAGGGCCTCGTAGTGCCACGGGTTGCTGCGATCGCCCTCGTTGTAGACTTCAGCGGTGCCCGGGTCGAAGACGATGCCGTTCAGGGCGACACCCCAAGCGGACATCATCCGGCCGCCGGCGCCTTCGCGTAAAGCGGGGCGGACTGGCACCTCGAGCCGATACTTCTGCTCGGAGATGGCGTTGGGGTTGCCGCGGTTCGGGAAGGTCGCGACCTTGTGGTCCGGGATGCCATTCGACTCGATGACCCGCTTGTCTCCCTTGACGGTGATGGTGACCTTGTTCTGGCCGGGCGGCTTGGCATCGGCTTCCTTGAGGGGCGGGCCCTTGGGGGCGTCGGCGGCCACCAGTGCGGCCGTGGCGAAGAGGAGGTAGAGGGTCGAATTCATAGGGGGGTGGGGTAAAGGATACCAGATTTCGGCTTAAGTGAAGGTTAAGACCGACCGAAGGGTTGGCTTTTGACGAAAAATGTTTTCTCTCTGGCCCCATGGCTTCCACCACCGAAATTCTTTCCCGCGGCGTCGCTGGCATGAATGCCCTCGCCGGTATTTTTCTCTTGGTCGGCTACTTCCGCATCAAGGCGGGGGATCGGGCCGGGCACGGCAAAGCCATGGGGCTGGCCGTCGTGACCTCCGCTCTGTTCCTAGTCCTTTACCTGGCCTCCAAGGTCCACCTCTGGCTGGCCTTACACCGGACGAATATCATCTACCGCGCCGACGTCGGCCTGACTTGGGATAAGCTGCTTTATTATATCATCCTTATTCCGCACGTGCTGCTGGCCATCGTGGTGACGCCTTTCGTCATCCGGGCGGTGCTGCTCGCCCGCCAACAACGGTTCGAGGAACACAAGCGGCTGACGCGTTGGGTCTTCCCGGTCTGGCTTTATGTCTCGGTCACCGGCGTCCTCGTCTGGGCTTTCATGGAGTTCAGCGGCTCGCTCGCCGCGGCCGCGCTTCTGGCGCCGAAGTGACCCTCGCCGCCCTCGGGCATTTTCCCCTCGCCCCGCTGGGCCTTTCTTCTTTCACTGCGTTCACTGAATATGGAAAGCGAGTCACCCAGCCGTAGCCCGCAAACGGAAAAACTTTTTCTCTGGGCTTCCTTTATTCTGTTTTGCACGGTGCTCGCTTTTACGGCTTCAACTTACGGCGAAGACACCGCGCGCCTCGAAGCCATCCGCGCCACGGAGCGACAAAAGGAACAGGCTTACACGACCCTCGAACGGACGCGCGAGCAGACCGATCGTTATATTAATCGCTTTGGCTCCGATCAGGAATTCGTCCGCGACCAAGCCCGCGAACGCATGGGCGTGGCCGAGCCAGGTGAGATCGTCATCCGTCTGGATGGTTCCGCGGCCACGACGGTCCCGCGGTCTTCGGCTCGCCCGGCCCCCCCCCCCACTCCCCCCCGCCAAGCGTCCTTGCTTGCCTGTCGGGCTCAGCCGCGACCTTCCTAAGTCCAGTCCGCACGGAAGAAGGCACAAGGCACTTGGGGCGGCCGGTTCAACGCCGGGCCCGCCGCACTGATGCTGCAGTTT
>QYQK01000006.1 GCA_007280935.1 Opitutales bacterium | reverse complement strand
TACGTCGAATATATCGCCGGCAGCCTTCCCTTCGTACTGTCCGCCCCGCACGGCGGCCGCGAAAAACCGGACGAGTTACCTGACCGGGAGAAAGGCACCTTCGCCTTTGATACCAATACCTTGGAATTGGCGCGGGCGATCGATGATGAACTCATCGCCCGCACCGGCCAGCATCCCCACGTGATCATCTGTCAGGTCACGCGCAAGAAAATCGATTGTAATCGAGAGATCGTCGAAGGGGCGGCTGGCAATCGTCTCACCGAACAGAGTTGGAATGACTTCCAGGGCTTCATCCGCAGCGCCCAGAAGGCCGTCGTCGGGCAATATGGTAAAGGGTTCTACATCGACCTCCATGGGCACGGCCATGCCGACGCGCGGCTGGAACTCGGCTACGGACACGACCGGGCGCAGTTTGGCCTGACTGACGCTGAACTCAGCAAGCCAGACTTCATCAAGAAAGGCACGCTGCAATTCTTTGCGCTAAAAAATCCGGCGGCCTATCCGGCACTCCTGCATGGACCGCAGAGTTTTGGTGCGCTGATGGAGAAATCCGGTTTCCCCTCCACGCCCAGCGCCGCCAAGCCCATCCCAGGCGAACCCTACTTCAATGGCGGCTATAATATCCGGACCCATACCGCACCAGAAACCCACTTCGCTGGCCTCCAGATCGAAAGTAATTCCAAGGGCGTCCGCGACACGGACGCCAGCCGCAGGCACTTCGCGACCGTATTCGTCGAGCAACTCGCAACTTATATGGAGGGGCAGATGGGCCTCAAGTTACCCCTCAAACCAAAGAAGTCGAAGTAACGACTACGGTTGCGGACCCACGGCGGGTTTCGCCGCGCGCCAATCGCCCTTCAGGAGACGTTCGTCGTTCTTCTGATTTGCCGCCCGTACGCGGTCCTCAAGCGAACCTTCGCCTGGTTGGCTACCGGCCAGAGCAGCGGCGGCTGGCGTCTTCTCGTTGATGAACGATTTATCGCCGGGCGGAACGGCGCAACCGACGAGGAATAAAACCGCCGCGTAAAAGATCTTCATAAAATCAAGCGGCGCGACGACGAGCGTCGGTCTCCAGCCAAGCGTGGAGAGCTAAGGTAGACTTGCGGGCACGTTCGCGGGCCGCCGGCAAATCGTCCGCATCGGTGACGTCGGCCCGCGCAAAGGAATAGAATTTAACTTTGGGTTCGGTCCCCGAGGCTCGCACGGCGATACGGCGGCCATCGGCCAACTCCGCCAAGATAAATTCTTCGGGGGGCACGCGCTCGCCCTCGGCATCGATTACCTCGTCGCGATCGTAATCCGTTACCTTGACGACCTTGGTACCGTCAATAGTGGCCGGTGGCTTCGCGCGCCAAGAGGCGACGATCCGACGGATACAAGCGGCGCCCTGCGCACCCTCAAAGGAAAGGTTTAATAAATCCTCATGGTGAGCTCCATGACTTAGGTGCAGGACATCGAGCGCATCCAAGATGGTCCGGCCGCGAGAACGCAGCACCGCCGCGAATTCGCAAAGCATGACCACGGTGGCATTGGCATCCTTGTCGCGGACGGCATCATCGGCAAGGTATCCGTAGCTTTCTTCAGCGCCTAAGATAAATAAAGTCGAATGGCGTAAGGCTAAGGGAGCACGCCGACGCAGAGGTAAAGCCAAGGAAGCGACGCCGGCCGATTCCGCCAAGCGTTTCGACCATTGCTCCAGTTTGCGAGCGATCCACTTGAACCCGACCAAGGTTTCGACGCAGCGCACGCCATGCCGCGCGCAAATGGCTGCAACCAGCGGGGTCGTGACCAGCGACTTGACGACCGCCACATTCTGCGCGCCGTTCGCGGGAATGATGGAAGCGTCCTTGAGTGAAGAAATCCGGAATTCCGTGAGTAAGGCAGCGACCTCGTTACCATTCAACAAGCGGTAGCCGCCTGCAGGCAAGGGACAGGCCACCCCGACGCGGTCGGAGTCCGGGTCGGTCGCAAAGACAACATCCGCCTCGACCTCTTCGGCCAACTTCAAAGCTAACGCAAAAGCCGAAGCATTTTCGGGGTTCGGCGAGGGTACCGTCGGGAAACGGCCATCATGCTCGCGCTGTTCCTCGACGACGTGAGGGTCGATGCCGAGGCGGCGTAAAGCGGGGACTACCATGACATCTCCCGTGCCGTGCAAATTTGTATAAACAACCTTGGGCGTATGTCGGGCGATGATCTCTTGATCCAGGACGATGCCCGTCAAGCGGGCTAAGTAGGCCTCCTCGGCTTCAGCGCCGACCGTCTGAACAGTCGCGAGATTTTTTTTCAAATACGGAGCCACATCGGCGAGGGTGATCTGGGCGACCTCGGCCACGATGGCCGCATCGTCTGGAGCGACCACCTGTCCGCCCGTCGCGAGACAACATTTGAACCCGTTGTCGTGTGCCGGATTATGACTGGCCGTGATAACCACGCCGGCATGGGCCTGGAGATGACGGACGGTGAAACTTAATTGCGGAGTGGAGCGGGGGCCCGAGAATAAATACGCTTCGCCGCCCAGACCGACCCAAGCGCCGGCGATCAGCTCGGCGAAATGACGGGAGAAATGACGGACGTCGTGAGCGACGACGAGACGGGCACCGGGCTGTTTCGCGGACACGTGCCGCCATAATCCCATGACCGCCCTCAAAACATTGATATCATTGAGGCACGCAGAGCCGACGGCCGCCAAGACCGGAAGCCCTTGGGTATCTAATTCAATGGCGGCCGAAACCCGACCCACGGTCCGGCCGCGCATGCCACCGGTCCCGAAGGCGATACCTTTATAAAATCGGTCCTCAATCTCCGCCCAGGCCTCCTGGGCGAGCAAGTCCTGCAGCGCAGCAAGCCCAGCTGCGGGAAGGGCCCCGGAACGGACCCAAGTTCCAGCATTCGCCAAGGTATCAGCCGAAATCTTCCCTTGGGTCTGGGCCGCTTGGAGAACGGACAGAACGGCAGCGGATGCGCTCATAAGTCTGCCCATCATTGCGGACAGCTGGGCGGGGACAAGCCCGGACGTGGGGAGGCGTGACTTGACACAATCCCAGCCGTGGCAAGGGTTAACCCCCATGCCTGACGACCGTTCCAAGAAGCAGCCACCGGCCGACGACGATCGTAATTTGGTCATTGTCGATGAAGACTTTGCCAACGCCGACGCCGAGGACCGCCTCTGGCTGTTCTGGGAGCGTAATAAGAATGTTATCGTCCGCGGTTCGACCGCCCTTATCGGCGGCATCCTCGCTTTCCTCGCCTTCCATTTCTGGAGCGAAGCCCAAAAAGAAGCGGTCGGGCAGGAGTATGTGGCGTGTCAGGATGAAACCGCCCGCCGAGCCTTTGCCGCCAAACATAACGGTGAACCCTTGGCGGCTGTTGCCATGGTCGAAGTCGCCGACGCACTCAAACAAGCCGGCAAATCAGCTGATGCCGTTAAAGCTTATGATGACGCTGCCCGCCTGGCCGACCTCGCCGGCAAAGCACCCGCCGTCGAGGCCCTGGCCGTCCGCTCTCGCTTATACGCCGCCTTGGTCCGTCACGAATTAGGTGAGGCGGCGGCGATCCCCGCGATCACGGCCATCGCCGAAAATGCGGCCGTCGCCGAAACCTTACGCGGGTATGCCATGCTGACGCTTGCGAATATCGCCGTGAGCAAGGGCGATACAGCGGCTGCTTCCAAGTGGCTCAACCTGATGGACAAACGCTTACGCCCGAGCCATGTCTGGCAAAGCGATAAGACCTGGCTCGTCCGTTCGGAGCCTTCGTTGCTCGCCGCCCCAGCCGCCCCAGCGCCTACCACCAAGTAATTTAACGGGCCGAGGGGCTCGGTGTCGCTTGGACGGGTTGCGTGAAAATGGCGCGATGAATGGCGGCAGGGTAAGCCTCGCCCGGTCGGGCTTGTGCCCAAAGAATACGGTTCAGTTCATCTTCGGGCGCCAAATCGTAGACGGCAAAATTCATCTGGCCGGACTCAAACCAGAAAGCGGATTTCTTGGTGTTCGTGGCCTCTAAATCAATCTGCGGGAGCAGCGGCGTATAGCCGGTCAACGTCGGCGTCTTTTGAAACGCATTAAACATCGGCGTGGCCGCGGCATCGTATTGAGTCAACGGAGGCAGACCCAAGATGAGCTCAATCGTGCGGATCATCCCTGCCTGGGTATAGAGCGTACTGTCTACGACCCCCCTCTTACAATAGGGGCTAATCACAAAACCGACCGTGCGGTGCGCATCGACGTGATCGGGGCCATTCTGGGTGTCATCTTCGATGACGAAAATTGCCATCTCTTTCCAGAATTTGCTACGGCTGGCGGCTTCGACGATGCGACCCAAGGCGAGATCATTGCTACCGACGCAGGCTTCAGGAGTATTGGCGCCGAGCGTAGTTCCTTTAGTATGATCTTCCCCCAGCGACATGATGGTGAACTGCGGAAGGTCGTTATTTTTTTCGGCGGCATGCAAGTCGCCGATCCAATTCTTCACCAACTCCATATCGCGTCCGGCCTTGCCTAAGGCTTTCCAGTTACCGCGATTCTCGGACGGCACCCGCTGCGCGCCCTCGCCGTAGTTGCGATAGCTGACGCCGTGACGACGGCAGAGATCCCAGAGATAACCGTTGGCCGGAGTCTCCATCTCATCATTCCCGAAAAGTTTGCCGTGGCCCGAGTAAGACATAATCCAAGAGCGTTGGTTAAAGTCCGTCGCCATGGCCGCATCCGTCCAGCTGTGGCCATCGACGCTGACCTCACTGTTACAATAAAGATTATCGAAGAGGACATAATCGCGGGCCAGTTGGTGATGGTTCGGCGTGACCTTCTCGCCGTACATCAGCAAGCGGGGGTCGCCGTTGCCGATCGGCTTTCCTTTCGCATCCGTCATATCGCTCATCACCTGGTCGTACGTCCGGTTTTCCTTGATGATATAAAGGACGTGCTTGATGGGACAAGGATCGCCGACCTTGGCCGGAATCGCCGACTCACTGGCCAGAGGTGCGTGGAAATACTGGTTGGGATGATAGGGTGAATTCTTTCGGACCTGTTCGGTATAGGTTGCCATCTGTTTCGTATCGGGCTTGGCGATGAAAGAAACTGAGCCCTCGAAAGTTTTTCCGGGGTGGTCGAATAAAATTCCGTTGTGCAACTTATTAGGTTTAGGACTCAGGGCGGGGTAGCTTGCGCGCGACGTCAGCCCTTTCCCGTTGGAAACCAAAAGGAACTGATTGTCGGGCGAGACGGCGACGGAAGTCGGATACCAGCCCGTGGGGATGAACCCATTCACGAGGGCGATTTTTTCGCCATGGTCTTGGGCTTCCTCGGTGAGATTGCCGGAGACATCGACGACCATGACCGCGTTATTGTCGGCGTTCACCACGAAAAGCGTCCGGCCATCTGGCGAAAGCGCCACGCCGCAGGGCGTACTTCCTTCCGGCGATTGCGGGTACAAAGAAGTGGCGATCACTTCACGGCTACCTTCCCAGAGCCGGCGCGTCGGCCCGGCCGCCTCTCCCGCTTTCTCCAGTTTACCCGTCGTAATGACATGGACGGAATTATCTCCGGAGCAGGCCACAAACAGTCGGCCATCCGCCGTGACCACCATATCATTGGGGCGCAAACCAACAGAAAGGTCCCGCACGCGTTGGAATTTTCGGGTATCAACGGCACTTACGCTCCGACTACCCCAATTGCTCACATACAGATGGACCCCATCACCGCCGAACACGCAAGAATGCGGATGCTGACCGACGCTCACCGTTTTATCCAACAGGAGCGACTCCGGCTTCAGTTGCCAGATTTCATGATTCCCTTCGTTGCAGACATAAACAATGCCGGTGTGCGGATGCACGGCGATCCCAGCCAAGAACATATTCTTGGCCAGCGGATCAGGTTTAACCTCACGTTCCAGCGTAGCTTCGCCATGCCGGTAAGCGAAAACGTAGATGACGCCCGAATCGCCGCCGCTCACATAGAAATTTTTTCCGTCCGGGCTAAACGCCAGACCATTAAAAGTTTCCTTTAAAGGGATAAATTTTGTGTCGTGCTTGGCGTCGAGGCTGACGATTGAAATGCCGACCTTGTTATAGCCGGCACAGACCGTCAGGACCGCTTCCTTGTCCGGAGCGACGACCATCTTTAATCCCATATCGCCGCTGGCCACATGCGTCCCCGCTGGTGAAACTCCCCACCCATTGAATAGTAAATTCGCGTTCGCGGAAAGCCCGGGTCGATTTCGCACGGCGGCGCTGTTGACATCCTCACCTGGAGCGCGCGTCGGCAAGTTGAGTTGGGGCTCCGCGACCAAGGACAGGCTGACGCCCGCGAGAACTAAGATGAAGCGACAACGGGAGGAGATCATGGGAGGGGTGCGGGATTAACCATTAAACAGCGAGCGGAGGCAAATGGTTCCTCGGGCGCTTGGGCGGGGTTCTTATTTCAAATCTGCTTGTAAAGGACCCCTCCCCCTTCAATCGTTTAAACCTTAGTTTAAGTAGCATAAACACGCCTAAACCCGAACCCCAGGTGCCCACCCCATGAACGAAGACGTGCCGACTCCTGAAGCTGCCGTGGTCGCCGAACGGCTCACTAAAAAATACGGTTCGCTGACGGCTATCGAAGATTTGAGTTTTACGGTCGCTCCCGGGGAAATCGTCGGTTTTTTAGGTCCGAACGGGGCTGGCAAGTCCACGACGATGCGCATCCTTTCCGGCACGATGTCCGGGACGTCAGGTCGGGCCGCAATCTGGGGGGCCTCCGTCGCCCTTGATCCCGCGGGAGCCAAACGCCACATGGCGTACATGCCGGAAAATAATCCGCTCCCCGAAGACCTCCGGGTTGAAGAATACCTCACGCTCCGGGCACGCCTCAAAGACGTCGCCAACGACCACGTTGCGGAACGCGTCCATCGTGTGATGGAGGATTGCGATTTGGCTCGGCGCGCTGCCGGCCGTCTCATCGGGCAACTTTCCAAAGGCTTCCGTCAACGCGTGGGCATTGCCGACGCACTCCTCGCGGAACCCAAGGTCGTCATCCTTGATGAACCGACCATCGGCCTGGACCCGCATCAAATCTTAGGCATTCGGGATTTAATTCGTTCGTTGCGCGGCAAGATGGCCGTCTTGATTTCGAGTCATATTTTACACGAAGTCGAACAAGTCTGCGATAAGGTCGTGATTATCAACCGCGGACGACTGGTCGCCCAAGGCCGCACGGATGATTTGCGTCGCGAGCTGCTGCCCGAATCAAGTTTCAGCGTCGTTACCCGCGCCAGCATGAGCGAACTAACCCTTGCCTGCCAGCGCCTCGAGCCCGCCGCCATCGTGGAGAGGGTGTCGCAAAATGAGGGCGCCTTCCGTTATCGCGTCATTCTACCAGCGACCTCGCCCGTCCGCGAAACACTGGCGAGCGGACTTATTGCTGGCGGGCTGAATCTGCGTGAAATTTCCGAAGAGAAGTTTGGCCTCGAAGATATTTTCTTGGCTGCCACCCGGCGTTCGCCCGCCGAAAATCGTCGTCCATAATATTATGCGACACTTTCGCACCCTACTCGCCCACGAACTTCGGTCGGCCCTGCTCTCTTGGAATACTTGGGCCGCGGGCGCGCTGTTTCTCGCACTCATGGGCTCCATCCATTGGTTCGCAGTCCTCGAATCAAGCCGTTCGCCGCAAGACTGGACTCCGGTCGAAGCCACGTTCCGGCTTTTTTGGCTACCCCTACTCTGCGTGTTGCCTCTACTCACCATGCGGAGTTTCGCCGAAGAGCGTCGGTCGGGGACGCTCGCTGCGCTGCTGACCACTCCGGCCAGCCCTGCCGCCGTCGTCTGGGCGAAGTTTATTTCCGTATGGGTAGTGTGGATGGTCTTTTGGCTGCTCTTCACGATTTTCCCACTGTTGGTGGAAATTCAATTAGGCAAGCCGGGCGATCATCGCCTAAGCGACCCGTCCATACTTTGGGGCGGGATTTGTTTTGTCGCCGTCAGCGGTCTGATGCACGCCGCCATTGGCATCCTCTGCAGTTGCGTCACGCGCAGTTCCGCCCTGGCGGCCCTGCTTGCTTTCATCAGCTTATTAGCGCTCACCGCGGCCGGCGGCGCAATGGAGTCATTGCCCGTCGAGAGTTGGGAGTGGTTGGGCTGGCTCAGAGAGCCCGCCGCGCATCTACGTACCTTCGCTCACTTACAAGATTTCGCGAGCGGGATTCTGGATTCGCGCCCAATCATCCTTTACGCCACCGGCACTTTACTGTGCCTAGGATTGGCGAACCTCGCCATCGAGGGCCAAGAATAAGATGGCCCCGATCCGCGATGACTTCAGCGCTGTGCGTCCGATTCGCCGCCTGAACCGCTTTACGCAGGCGGTGCTCGCCATCGCCCTGGCGGTGCTCGCCAACTACTTGGGCTCGCTTCCCGAATTCCGTTTCCGTCAAGATATCACCTCCGATCGACGCCACTCGCTGGCCCCCGAGTCCATCGAAACCATTCGCTCTGCCGGTCGTCGTAGTCCGGTCGGCTTAGGCTTAAACAAGGGATGGGTAAAGGCGGTCGTGATAACGAGCGACAGCTCCGAAGTCGCGCAAGCCTTGAGGAATAAGGTGCTAAAACTTCTAGACGCTTACGTTTTGGAATCTGGCAAACAAGGACCGGGTTGGCTGGGTATCGAGCTCGCCGGACTAGACCGTAACGCACCCCTACTCTCCGAAATTGCGGCTCGGCATGGGCCGCCCGAAGCGGGCACCGCCCTCATCTTAACCTGTGGCACGCGCGCCAAATATATTAACTACCGAGAATTTTTAACTGCGAACGCGGCTTTTCGCGGAGAAGAATTAATCACCTCGGCACTTATTGAGGTCACGGAAGAGAAACCAGCGATCTGCTATGTCACGCGCGGTCATGGTGAGCTCGGGATTGAAGACGCGTCGCTGGTGCGAGGGATGTCCCAATTCTCGCGCCTACTCCGCAGCCGTAATTTCGAGGTCAAGACCCTCGACCTTGCCGTCTTGGCAGAAGTGCCACGCGATGCCGCCATGGTATTGATCCCCGGTCCGCTCACGCCGTTTTCGCCAGCCGAAAGCGGCCGGCTGCGTACTTACTTATACGAGCGTAACGGACGCGTCTTGGCGTTGCTGGATCCGGGCCGTGAGCACGGCCTCGACCCCGTGCTCACGGATTGGGCGATCTTCTCCCCGGACGCCGAACTACAGGAGCCCGATCCTTCGCGACGGACGACCGACGGAGATATTGCGCTCCGACGCCTCGACGAAAAAAACCATCCGCTGACCAAGGTGTTAAAAGAACAAGACCTTCCGCTGATCGCCTCTCGACTCCGCCCCGCTCGCTTCGATGAAGGGAGTGCGCCCGACAGCACCCTAGGCGTCTGGCAGTTGATTTTCTCCTCTGATGCGGCTTGGGGCGAAACCGACCTCACGCGCCGCCCCGTCAAGTTTGACCCCGCTCGCGACCAGCCTGGCCCGGTCTGCTTGGCCGCTGCGGCCGAACGGGCGACGGGAATTCGCAAGGGTGTCGGCGGAGCCGGCGGTCGCCTAGTGGTCGTCGGCACCTCCGATATCGCCGCGAATGCCCGCCTCAACCGCGGGGGTAACCGAGCGTTCATGACCCAGTGCGCGGCCTGGCTTTCCGATCGCGATCGTGCCATATCCCTCCCCTCGCGCTCGGTCGGAGAATATCAGGTGAATGCGACCGCCTCTGACTTCTGGAGTCTGGCGCTCCGATTTATCAGCGTTCCGCTTCTTATCCTCGCACTCGGGCTTGCGGTTTCCGTCTGGCGTCGCAGAAGTTAACACCTTCATGCGGTTCTCCCGCACCACGCTCATCCTTCTCATCGCCAACCTGGTCGCATTCGGCTTGGTCTGGAAGGCTACCTATCGGCATACAGCGGCCAACGTCACCCAACAGGTGCTCTTCCCGGCGGCACCTTCCAAGGTTATTTTGACCGATGGTACCGACCGCTTGGTGCTCGAAAAACGTAGTTCGCTTTGGCATATCAGCGAGCCGTTTGATTGGCTGGCGAACAGCTGGGCGGTGCAACGCCTGCTGGATGAGTTGCACGATTGTCGGACGGAAAATAGCTTCTTGGCCGCTGAGTCTAAGGCCAATGGGTCGTCGCTCGAAGCCTACGGCTTAGCCAAGCCACGCTGGACACTTAAAGTTACGAGTGAAACCGGCACCGCGACGGAAGTTAAAATTGGGCAACAGGCGGCGACCAAGAATGTTTTTCTCTTAACCGAAGACGGCCAAAGGATTATTCCGCTCCGCGAATCCATGAGCGCCGCCATCGAAGCCAAGCCCGAGACATACCGGGTCGACAAGATTTTTGAAGTGGCGGACTTTGAAGCCCGCGCCGTTTCGGTACGCCTGCGGAATAAAGGAGGCGAAATCACAACCTCGCTCACCAGTGAATCCCGGCCGCGCTCCGGTCGCCGGAACCAACTGCCAGAGTGGCGTTTCGAAGCCCCTTACGATTTCCTGGCGGATGCGGACGCGACGACGAAAGCGGTTTCCGACTTAGCCAACCTGCGAGCCGTCAAGTTTCTCCCTCTCAGCGAAGATGTCTCCGGTCTGAGCAACCCCTCCTTGCGCCTCGCACTCGAAGGCAATTCCCGGCGCCAAGTTCTCCTCGTGGGCAATCCCGTTCCTGGCTTTCCCAACCTTGTTTGCGCCAAGCTGGAGGACAATGTCGCGACCTTCACCATCGAAGCCCGCAGCCTAACTGATTGGCTTCGGCCGCGCGAAGCCTTAGCGGCCACCAAGCCCATCGATTTAGAGCCTGCCCTGGTGACTGGATTTACCATCACTTCGGCGGGACGTTCCATCACGCTGCATCGACTCGATAGCGCCAGCGGCGACTCTCGTTGGGAAATTCCGCTAGCGCCTGGCTCGACGGCGATCAAACGTCGGGAAGCAGACGTTCGACTCGTGAATCACTTCCTCGATGCCTTAAGTCAACTAAGGGCCACTCGCCGGAAGGCGCCGGAAGGCGGCGCCACCACCCTGCCGGCAATCGTGGTGCTAAAGACGCCGCCCGCCTTGATGCAGACGGTCGAATTAGAATTTGGTTCGGAAAAAATCGTCGTCGGATTTTCCGATGATCCTGAAAACGGTCAGGCCACGCGCCTGGTTTATGCCAAAGGCTCACCGCTCGGCGCCATCTGTGATGTATCACTGCTCAGTAACGGCCAACAAAACGTTGAACCGCAAGCTTGGCGTAATCGCACCGTCGCTGAATTACCTCAAGGCGCGAAGGTCAGCGGACTCCGGATTACCGACCGAACCGACGGCAAAGTCCTGGGCGAAGCGCGACTCCGGCCAGACGGCAACTGGACGGGCAGCGGCCGACTTGAGCCTGCGACCGCGCGACGTCTCGCCACCGGCATGAGCGAAGTCAAGGCCACGGAATTTCCGATCCGACAAAACGGAGTATCGGATTGGAAATACGAACTGCGCATCACCGACCAAGCCGCCACGGGGGCCGCCGCAGCGAGCGAAACTTTCCGCACCTACCTTTGTGCCACCCCCCTGACGCCGCGCTCCGTCTTGCTGCGGGACGAAACGGACGGTGACGACTTCCTGCTTGAAACGACCTTAGCCGAAATCCTTACGCCCCTTCTGGAAACAGCGGGGCGATGAAAGCCAAGGCCGCCAGTTTCACGTTTCGGAAGTTTTGCCGGCGTCTCATCACGACCGCCTTAATCCTACTCCTTCCGTGCCAACTCGCGCTCCTTTGGGTCGCGCACCTCGACCAACCCGTCAAGCTACCCGACTTCGTGACGGATTTTCTCGCTGACACGCTCGCTCGACGGGGTGTCCGCTTACAAGCCCGATCCTTTTGGCTTTTGCCGGACCGATCCTTGGCCGCAGATGACCTCTCGCTGGAGATTGAAGGACTGACGGGGTCGGTCTTTACCGCCGAACGGTTCGAAGTCGGTCTTAACCTGATTCAGTTATCGGTGGGGCAGATAAGTCCGACGCACCTCCGCCTCCAAGCCGGAAAAATCTGGTGTCCGGCCTCCGTTGCGCAAAACGGACAACGCCGCGCCCTCATCGAAGACCTTTACTGTAGCTTCAGCAAGGAGGGCCAGTGGCTCATGCTGCCGACGCTTCAGGCTAGAGCTAGCAAGCTCCGCCTCCACGTGAGCGGGGAGCTGCCAGCCGGAATTATTCGTGAACTCATGGAAGTCGACAAGGCTCAGCCCGGCGTGACGTCTATCTCCAAAGTTGTGGGCGCATTGAGTCGACTGGAACAGGGCTTGGCCGTCACCGAAAAATCTGCCGGCGTCTCTTTGAATATCATTGCCCACGGCGAAGCCAACGGCGGGTCGGCGCTTGATTTTCAAACCTTATTAGGTGCCCGCTGGGTTGAGCCCGGCTTTGGCCTGATCGAGACCCGCGACTTCCAAGCCCGCGGCCAAGTTCATCTGGACGCCTCTGGCCACTTGAAAAAATGGACCGTGAGCGGGGAAATCCAGAACGTCATCTTGGGGCAATATTCTGCCCAACGTCTCAGCGTTCGGCTCACTGGCGGAAGTAGCTGGAATGAAACCACCGGTTCGGCGCGCGCGCATGGATCGACGGTAAGCGGGTTTCCCCCGTTTCAGCTGGAGGCTAAGCTGCGCTACGCTCAAACCGCTCCCTTTTCTCCGCTTCTTGACTTCAATCTCTCCACCGGGAGTTCTCAGGCCCATGGCACGATTCAGCTCAAGCCGCACGGCAATTACCTTATCGAGATTGGCCACGCCAACGTCGACACCCAGGAATTCCAAGACCTTGCCTTTGTCCGTCCGATGCTGCGCCCGCTCCAAATCTCCCTAGGGGATTCGATCTTGCTCAACCAAACGACCCTTCACTTGAACGCCTTGGGGGAAATCCAAACCGCTGATGGCCGCTTAGCCGTGAGCGGCTTGAAGGCTTTGGGAATTTCGGCGGACACCGTGGCGCCGCAGCAAAACCTGCCGCTCGTCGGATATTTTAATTATCAAGCCGACCGCTCGCCGTTCCCGCTTAAATTAAAAGAACTACGACTCGCCTCGATTCGCGGCGAAGCGGATTGTAGCCTTTTGAACGCCGGACCCTTCGTGCTTAATTTATCTGGCACTATCGCACCGGGCTCCCTTGATCGCCTCTTAGGCGATTGGTGGATAGAGCTCTGGAAACTTTTTCCGCGTTACGAAAACCCCTCAGCGATGATTTTTGTGGAAAGCCATTGGGGCGCTCCGACCGGCATCACCAAAGGCCGGGTTGAATTAAAAAACTTCGTATTCCTGGGGGCGCCCTTTCGCTCCGTCGCCGTCAGGATCGATGCGAATGAGAAAAAAACCTTCATCGGTTTACACCCACTCGCGGGCGGCACGGAAGCAAAGGATGGGCAAGTCGAGGGGTCGGCGGTGTGGGATTGGTCTAAGCAAGGACCCTTGGCCGGGCCGACGATTCAGCTCCATGGCGACCTTCAGCCATGGATTGCCGCCCAATGTGGTAGTCCGGAATTAGGCCAAAGCTTGAAAGGCTTAGTCCTGCCAGCCGGGCACGATTTCCACCTAGAAATCAGCCCCGGCATGCCTAACCCCCAGATCCGAGCCAAAGTCAGGAGCGCCGGCGATTTCACCGCCTGGAGCATTCCCAGCCGCAATCTCTTTCTGGCCGTAGAAAGTCAGGGCAAGGACCTTAAGATTGAGACGACCCTTGAAATGGCTGGGGGCAAGACAGTCCTGAGCCTCTCTGGGGACCCCCTGCGTCAAAGCGATTTTATCCTATCCTTAAAGGGATGCGATCCGATGGAGCTGGGAAAGATCGTCAGCCTGATGGAGCCGGCAACGGGTCAAACCACGAAGCCGATACCCGCGGTCACTCAATCAAAGCCCTCGGGCGCAACTCTTGACCTAAATCTTACTGGAAAAATTAATCTCCAAAACCCTCGGCAACTTCGGGGCTTAGGGGACTTTCGCCTGCACAACCCCGAATTGCGTAAAGTTCGTATTTTAGGGGGCGTTTCGCGTGTTTTGGAGGCCTTTGGCGTCGATGCCACCACCTACGGCCTCACCGATGCCAAAGGGCAATTAGGCTGCCTCGACGGCACCGCCTATTTCCCGGACTTGGTTATTTCTGGCCCGCAAGCGCGCTTAGTTATGGTGGGCGAAATAGACCTGCTAAAATCTACCGTTAACTTCGAAGGCGATTTATCGCTACCCCGCCATGAGGGGTTTGCCCTAAAGGATCTCCTTAACCTCAACCGCACGTTGGTCGGCCTAACCAAAATCAGGGTAAAAGGGCCTATTTTAGAGCCTGACACCCGTGCCATACCTGAGCTGAAAGACATTATTAAGTCTAACAAGGACAATGAGTTAGGTAAGATACCCCGCAGGTTTTTTGAATGAGGGGTTGATTTACCCCCCCGTTACCCTGTATCAGAAAGGCCTAACCCCCTCACGGAGGATACACCCTTGGACCTCAATAAGATCAAACAAGTCGTGGATTTAATGAAGAAGTCGGACCTTTCCGAATTCGAAATCCAAGACCAAGAATTCAAACTTCGCATCAAGCGCGATGTACCGGGACGGGTGGCTTCAGCCGCCTCAACGGGACCCGCCGCTGCCCCTGCGGCCCATGCACCGGCCCCGGTGGCCCCAGCTCTGGCGGCGGTAGCGGCCGCCCCGACCGTCGCGGTAGCCGACCCCAGCATCAAGCTGATCACCTCCCCGATGGTGGGCACGTATTACGCCACCCCATCTCCCGAGAACCCTAATTTCGTGACCGTCGGCTCACCCGTCAAAGCC
Source organism: Opitutales bacterium (assembly GCA_007280935.1). GTDB lineage: Bacteria > Verrucomicrobiota > Verrucomicrobiia > Opitutales > UBA953 > UBA953. The sequence continues at coordinate 3,661 of QYQK01000006.1, read as the reverse complement.
GACTCCGTCGTCTGCATCATCGAGGCCATGAAGGTGATGAATGAAATTCAATCCGAAATCGCCGGCACCATTATTGAGTGTTTGGTCGCGAACGGTACGTCGGTCGAGTTCGGCCAGCCCCTCTTCCGCGTGAAGGTCGGCTGAACCCCGAAGTCCGAGTATGAATAAAATCCTTATCGCCAATCGCGGCGAAATCGCCCTTCGCGTCATCCGCGCTTGCCGCGAACTTGGCATCAAGACCGTCGCGGTCTATTCCCAGGCCGACGAGCAATCCTTGCACGTCCAACTCGCCGATGAGGCCGTCTGCATCGGCCCCGGCCCCAGCAAAGATTCTTACCTGCGCGAAGACCGCATCATCTCTGCGGCGGAGATCACCAACGTCGACGCCATCCACCCGGGTTACGGTTTCTTGTCGGAGCGCGCCGGCTTTGCGGAAAAATGCGCGGCGGCTAATATCAAATTTATCGGCCCACGCCCCGAAGCCATTCGCCTGATGGGCGATAAGGCCGTCGCCAAGCAAACCGCGACGAAAGCCAAGGTACCGACCGTCCCCGGGACCGACGGCCCCGTCGACAACCAGCGCGAAGCAATCAAGGAGGCCCAACGGATCGGTTTCCCCGTAATCATTAAAGCCGTCGCCGGTGGGGGCGGTAAAGGGATGCGCATTGTCCATAACGCCGCCTCTTTCGCCAAAGAATTCGAAAGCGCCCGCTCCGAAGCTGAAAATGCTTTCGGCAATGGCTCGGTCTACATCGAAAAGTATATCGACCAACCTCGTCATATCGAGTTCCAGATCCTGGCCGACGAACACGGCAAGGTCATCCACTTGGGTGAGCGCGATTGCTCTGTCCAACGTCGTCACCAGAAGCTCATCGAAGAATCGCCCTCCCCTTTCCTCACCCCGAAATTACGCGAAGAGATGGGTAAGGTCGCCGTACGCTTGGCCGAAAACATCGGCTACCAAAACGCTGGCACCATCGAGTTCCTCGTCGATAAGAACGGTAAATATTACTTCATGGAGATGAATACGCGCATCCAGGTGGAGCACGGGGTCACGGAAGAAGTAACCGACATCGACTTGGTTCGTCGCCAGATCCTCATCGCCTGCGGCGAGAAGCTCGAGCTGAGCCAAAAGGATATTAAGATTACCGGCCACGCCATCGAATGCCGCATCAACGCCGAAGACCCAGCGCGCAACTTCACCCCCAGCCCAGGTACCATCGGGCTGTACTACACCCCAGGAGGCCACGGTGTGCGCGTCGACTCCCATTGTTATTCGGGTTACGTCATCCCTCCGCTTTACGATTCCATGGTGGCCAAACTCATCTCGGTCGGCGCGACCCGTCAGAAAGCGCTCGACCGGATGCACCGTGCCTTGGGCGAATACATCATCCGTGGCATCCACACGACCATCCCGGTCTGCCGGGCAATCATGAAGGATCCCGTCTTCCGTCAGGGCGGCGCGACCACGAAGTACCTCGAAGACTTCTTCGAGCGCACCCCGAAGGAACTCTGGTCAGCGGCGCCGCTCACCTGAGCGAGTTTAAGCTCCGATGAGCGCTCCCGCGCGCCCCACCCCAGCCCAGCTCGCTCGACTAAAAACGGGCGGTGATTGTTTGCGCTTTGCCAATCGGCTTTTCAAGTCAGCTGGCATCGCCCACGGGCAAGGATTCGTCAGCGCGGAAGAAGAATCGCTCACGCTCATGGGCCACGCCACTGGCCTAGCGTGGGAAAAGCTGCCCCGCTGTTTCGAGCGCGACCTCAACTTGAAAGAGAAAAGCGCATTCCTTGATCTCATCCATCGCCGCGTCTTTGAACGTATCCCGACCGGCTACCTCGTGGGCGAAACCTGGCTCGGTGGCTTGCGCTTTAAAATCGACGAGCGCGTGATCATCCCGCGGTCTTATTTCGTCGAACTCATTCCAGAGGCCATTCCGCAATGGCTCCCGCCGATCAAGCAGGTCACGCGGGTGGCCGATATTTGCACGGGTTCCGGCTGTCTGGCCATTTTGCTCGCCCAGCGCTTTCCGCAAGCCGTCGTGCAGGCCACCGACCTCTCCGCCGCTGCCCTCGAAGTCGCCCAGATCAACGTCGCCGACTACAAACTCTCCAAGCGCGTCAAACTCCACGAAACGGACGTCATGGCGGCCCTCGCGAAGGGGCCGAAGTTCGACCTAATCTTAAGCAACCCGCCTTATGAGCCGGCCGGTATTTATCAGGGCCTGCCAGCAGAATTTAAAAAAGAACCCAAGCAATCGCTCGTGTCCGGCCAAGACGGGTTGGGTGTGATCCGTAAACTCCTCGGGCAAGCGCGTGACTTACTGAAACCTCACGGGATCTTAGTCATCGAAGTCGGCGGCCTTCAGGCGGCAATGCATCGGGCCTGGCCGAAACTTCCTTTCCTTTGGCTCTCCACGACTGATGGATCGGATTGCGTCTGCCTGCTGCACGCCAGCGATTTGGCCCGGGCCCTACCAAGCCCGCGCCGCCGGCCGTAACTCCAGCCGGTCTTGCGTCTCTCGCGGAAGTTGCGGGAAGAAGTTCAGTCCCGTGAAGCGCTCCACTTCTCGGATACTGACGACATATCGGGTCAGTTCCTTATCACGCCACACCTCGACATGGGGCACCAGGTACGCGATGGCGCGCAGGCCATGGGCCTCTTTTTCGTATTCAGATAAAACCATCCAGAAGGCATCCGGCACGGGCAACCTCCCGACTTTCTTCGTCAGAGGCAACTTATAGACCGGACCGACTTGCACCCACACAACGCCGTATCGTTCGACATAGCGTTTCGCCACCCGGAGCTCTAAATCTTTCCATAGTCCCGCATTCAAGGCATGGAGCTGCGGAACGATATTACTCAGCAGGAAAGTTTCTTTCTGCGCGTCTTCACCATAACAAACTGAGATGGCATAATTAGGCGCCATGTGGCCACGGTCATAACCTGAGCGGATGAATTCCTGCGTGGCGACCAAGGCGGAGGTCCGCTTGTCGGTCTTGAAAGTCGAAGGCCTCTCCAGCCGCACGTCGCGATTAGGAAAAACGCGGTACGAAGACCAGCGCGGGCTCGCCAACGTGTTATCATAGCCGACCGAGTACCCGATGTTATGCAAAGATTGAAGCCCGCAGGTGTCGGCCGGTTCACCATAGGGGGCGGTAGCGTTCACCATCGGCTCGGGAGTCGTAATGATATCTCCCTTCACCAACTCCGTGCTATCTGCTAGCCGATCAAGCCAGTTCACGACCCGGGGCGGCGTAGTACCATCCTCGCGCACCCCGTCGACGACGTTGAGCACGTGATGCTCGATGGCCATCTTACCCGGTCGCTCGGAACACAGGTAGAGCAATCCGAGGCCGAGGCTGGCGCATAAAAAACCGAGGCAAAGCCACCCTAGAAATCTGAGAAGCTTACGCATCAGCGCGTCAGGTAGTAACATTGCCAAGCCCAATGGGCGAGGAGAAGCACGGCGACGAGCCATCGCAGCCTAAGCGAATCAGACCCCGTCCAGGCCGGACGAAGGCGTAACGTGTCGCGGCGTAACCAGAAGACCGCCGAGTAGAGCGTCCAAGCCCCACCTACGACCATGATCAAGAAAAGCCCAGGATGGAAAAGGAAGGCCGTCGAAAAATCCAGACTCGCCAGATGACGGGCGCAACGCGT
>QYQK01000112.1 GCA_007280935.1 Opitutales bacterium | reverse complement strand
GTGAAAGGTGATGCAGAGGTCCTGTACTTTCAGGAGGGGCTCGGCGGACATGGGCATCACGTTAGGTCAGGGGGTGGGGTGAGGGGAAGGAAGAAACTAACTCATTCGGTCCGCCAACGATCCTCGATCAAGGTCTTGGGTGCCCCGTGCGTCTTACCCTCTCTAAAATCTTTGAGGTCACTTTCGCGTTGGCGCGGATCAATCCAGAAAAGTCCGAAAGTGCCCGGGTCTTCCGCCGAACGAACGTCGAATCCTGCCGGGAATTTGACCCATTCCCAAAAAGCATAACGATATCCGGGCACCCGAAAGCCAGGGATGAAGTCGGCATTGTCGTGGATGCGTCGTTGCATCTGGTGAGAAAGCCCAATCATTTCAGTTTCATCCGTCGACGCCCGGAACCGGTCGATGAGCTTAGATAATTCCGGATCATCAATGCCGGTGATATTGTTGGTCTGCCGTTTCGGGACTTTTCGGCCGTCCGCTAATTTATCGACGGCATTATCGCCGTGATGGGATTCCCAGAGTGCGGGTAAGCGACTCGAAACCGACCAGGCCCAAAAGGCGATATCGTGGTTCTTTTCCATGACTTTGCGGTACATGGTCGTGTGCTCCAGGGTCTCGGGGCGGTATTCTAGTCCGCAACGCCTTGCGGATTCGACCAAGGTGGCCAGGTATTTGCGGCGATCTGAATTATCAAAGGTGAGTCGGAAAGAAAGTCGTTCACCCGCAGCGTTAACGAGAATGCCGTCAGCACCAGTCTTGGTAAAGCCGGCTCGGGCGAAGGCGGCTCGCGCAAGCTCGGGAGAATATTGGCGGGCGCGGATGGCTGGGTCGGTATACTTGCCAAGGCCTTCGCTGAATTGGTTGAGTCGTTCATAATCGCCTCGATAAAATCCATCAATCACGCGCTGGAAGTCGGTTGCATGCTGCAAGCCCAAGCGGACGTTGAGGTCATCGAGCAAAGGCTTTTGGGTATTGATATAAAGCCCATAAGGCGGGCGGGGTATGTCGTTAAAGAATTGGACCTTGGTGATGTAACCACGGAGGGCGGCGTTCTTTTCGTTGATGCCATACCAGTAGCGCGGCATGCCGATGGGCATGAAATCAATCTGGCCGGCGAGGAAGGATTCATAGGCGCTGTCGATTTCCCGGATTACCGTATAGTCAATCACGTCCGGATTGTAGCGGTAACGATAATACTTACGACTGTCGCCCCACCAATCTTTCACGCGGGTGAGGGTCACCGATTTCTCCCGCTGAAAACCTCCTTGCGCGACGTAGTAAGCCCCCGTGGTCGGCTGAAACCGATCGTTATAGAGTTTTTCGTAATTCGGCCCAAAGTCTTTGAAGAACTCGCGCGGAATCGGGCGCAGCTCACCCAGGTTCTCGAGTTGCATCGGGCGTTTGCGCGGAGCCTTCACGGCGATGGTGTGGTCGTCGAACCGGGTGATGCCGCCCCATTCGCGGGTGTAATAATCAACATACCACTCCGCGTTGATCCAGGGCGACCGATAGAAATAAAAGGCGAAGAAGAAATCATCCGCGGTGATGGGCTGCCCATCCGTGAATTGGGCGTTCGGATCGAGCCGGAAGTAGGCCGTCAGGCCGTCGGCTGACATCGCCCAACTCGTGGCCAGCGCCGGGATGGGTTCGTCGGTGTTAGGGTGTGATGAAAGCAGTCCGAAATCATTATTATCGTAGAGTTCGCCGCGGAAACCGTTATTCGCGTTAGGGCCCACCCGGCGAAGCGTCGGAGGCGTCGCCGGCGTAAATTGACGAAGTGTCCCGCCCCGGACTGCTTGGGCCGAGGCAAATTCCGTTTGCTCGGCGCCATCGTGCCAGACCAGGTCTTTCGGCAGGTCTGCCGGGGTGGCGAAATGAAAGAAGTCCCGGTGCTCGGCGTAATAGGCCGCAGCTTTGGGATCCTGGTAAGTTGCGCCGTGGGCTAGCGTCAGTAGGCCGAAAAATGTTAGGAGTAATTTCATCGTTAGGAGCGACGGAGGTCGAAGGCGTCTTGCAACGCTTCGCCCACCGAGTTGATCATGACCATCGTGCCGACCAGGCAGAAAATCGTGGGGCCAAGAATCCACCAAGCATGCCAATTCTCCTTGGCCTGGTGCAGGAGATCTCCCCAGGACGGCTCAGTAGGTGGCAACCCAAATCCAAGATAATCAAGCGCGGAGAGCGAGAAGACGAGCCCGTGCAAACTGAAGGGCAGGGTGGTGAGGATGACGGTCGCACAATTCGGTAAGATATGCCGCCAGATGATACGCACATGGCCGGCACCTAGAGATTTCGAGGCGGTGACGTAGTCGCGCGCCGAGACTTGGTAGGCCGAGGCGCGGAGCTGTTGCGCCAGGCCAATCCATGAAAAGGCGACGAGAATTAGGATGAGAATCGCAAGGGATGGCTCCAGCAGGCTGGCCAGGAAGATGACTGCGTAGAGGAAGGGGATGTTCGACCAAATTTCCATGGCACGTTGCCAGAACATGTCGAACCAACCGCCGAAGTAGCCCATCGATGCTCCTAAGATGAGGCCCACGGCATAGACCGCCGGCAGGTAAATCAGGGCGGCCAGCAAGAGGATGCGGAAACCGCCAAAAAGCCGGGCGATGATATCGTGCCCAGATTCATCAGTGCCCAGCCAGTGTCCGTCCAGCCCGGGTGGGCACGGCGAAGGGATCAAGGTATAAAGTGCTCCTTGGGGTTTCCAGTCGCTCGCCGCTTTTTCCGGTAGGCTAAGCACGACTTGCCCATCGACGAGTTTAGCGCGGGCGACGCCCATCCCGTTTTCAAATCGGCGGGCATCCCCGTTGAGCCTGCCATTGATGACCGACCAGACTTGATCGCGCGTGCCCAGGCTGTTCAGTGTAAAGATGCGTCCCTCGGCAATCACTCCTCTGGGGTCGCACCAGCGGCCTTCGCGATCTTGGCTGACTGGAGGCATAACTTCGCAGACTTCTTCAGCGCCAAATGGTACGGGCGGCATCATCATCCAGCCGCGATGGTTGACGCTGAGCTCGCGCTCGAGGTGGCGATAGTTAGGTTCGGCAATGGTCGCGAGTCCGAGATCCTGGCCGGAGATAAAGCCGGCAAATACCGGAAACCGCCATTGGTCATCGAGGCGCAAGACCAGCGGTCGGTTGCCCACCAGTAAGGGGCCTAAGGCGGCGAGACCGGCGAGTACGATTAGGACGAGCAGAGACCACCACCCCATTCGATTGGCGCGAAAGCGTTGGAAACGCTTAACGGTGATAGGGTCGAACAGGCTCATGTTTTTTTATCGAACCGGATCCGGGGGTCGACGGCGGCAACACAGAGATCCGAGATGATGTTGCCCAGAAGCATCGCCAGGCTGGAAAGGGTGAGGAGGCCGAGGAAGACCGGGAAGTCGCGATGAACCAGCGAATCGTACCCCAGCAGTCCCAGACCGGGAATATTAAAAGTAAATTCGATGAGGAATGAGCCGGTGAGGAAGAAGCCAAGATTCCCTCCGAAGGTCGCCGCCAAGGGGATGATGGAGTTACGCAAGGCGTGAACGAACACGATGCGACCATTGCTGAGGCCTTTGGCTTTGGCGGTGCGAACATAGTCGGCGGCCAGATTATCCAGCAAACCGTTGCGGGTAAAAAGCGTGAGGGCGGTGAAGGCGCCAATCATTTCGCAACAGAGCGGCAGGAAAGAGTGATAAAATGGGCGCGACCAATCAAAGCCCATGGTCGGAAACCACCCCAGTTTGAAACACAGCAACTGCAGTAACACGACCGCGAGGATGAAGCCAGGGATTGAATAAAGAATAAAAAGGCCCTGGGAAGATATTCGGTCGAACCACCCATCACGGCGCAAGGCTTTGGCTACGCCCAAAGGGATGGAGATGGCGTAAGCGAGCAACAGGGACCAACCGCCGAACCACGCCGAGATCGGTAAACGGGATTTGATCTCGTTCCACACAGGTTTGTCGCTGCCCGTGGAGTCACCCAATTGGCCTTGAAGTAAGCCCGAGTAAGCTTTGCGATAGACGAGGACGCGGGTGGCGGTGTCCGCGTCATCGGGAAGGGGAGCAAGCTCAGCTCGCCAAGGTTCACGGGGTTTGCCGTCGAGAGTAGTGACCGCGATAGCTTTTCCGTTCGGCTTGATTGCGAGTTTGAAGGATTGGCCGGCACGCTGGTCGTCGGCGACTTCGGCTTCCGCTTTGCCCTCCTTGTCGAGGCGCACCGTGGTCCAGTCCGCTGGACCGGGCATGATGCCCAGCCAGATGGCGTAAGCTTCGGTCAGAGGCCGATCAAAGCCGTAACGGCGTTTGAGATTGTCCAGTTCCTCCGGCGAAGCCGGGCCGCTCGGTCGGGCCGCCGCACTGCGTTTACGGTCGGCTTGCTGGCGTTCGGCCAAGGCCTGCTCGATCGGGCCGCCGGGGACGAAGCGGGTGAAGCAGAACGCCACGAACGTGATGCCCACGAAGGTCAGTGGGACTAGCAGCAACCGTCTGAGGACGTAGTCGCGCATCAGGATATCTATAGGGCAGTCACAGAACGAGAAGGGTCAACCCGAAAGGACTCGCTTGCACCCATCGCTGGAGGTCGCACCTTGTGCGGGGTGCCCCTGCTTTACTCGTTTCTGCTTTGTATCGTCTTTGCCGTTGTCGCATTCGGACTCCTTCTGCTCACGATCTTTCTGGTCGCCTTCGCCTGGCGGGCGCCTCGCCGCCATAAGTCGATGTCCTTGGGTTACTGCGTCATGCATACGCTCTGCTGGCTTATCCTCAAGTGCGGCTATCACATCCGTGTCCGTGGCCTAGAGAACATCCCTGAGGAGGGTGGCGTTCTCCTTATCGCGAATCATGTTGCCTATGCCGATGTCCTGGTGATGGGCGTGATGTCACGCCGCCCAGTCCGGTTTCTTTCTTGGGAAGGTTTCGAGCGACACAAGTTCCTCGGCTTCATGTGCCGACTGATGGGGACGATCCCGGTCTCGGAGTCGAAGGCCAAGGAGGCTATCGTCAAGTCGGGCGAAGCTCTCGCTCGCGGCGAGGTGGTCTGTATTTTTCCAGAAGGTAGTCTGACCCGTAACGGCGGCCTGATGCAGCTGCGCAAAGGCTTCGAGTTGATCGCCCGCCGCGGCGGCGCGCCCATCCTGCCGGTCGCCATCGACGGCATGTGGGGGTCAATTTTAAGTTTCAGTGGTGGTAAGTCGTTCTGGAAACTACCCAAGCATTTTCCCCGACCCATCAGCGTCGTCATCGGTAAGCCGTTTCCCGCCAGCGAACATGCGAAGTGTCGGCTTCGTCTCCTGGAGCTTGCCGCGGAGGCCTTCGCCATGCGCGAGTCTCTCGATGGTCATCTCGGTCGCGAGGTAGCCGAAGGTTTGGCGAAGAAGGGCGGGGCGGTTGCTTTGGTCGATCGCACGTCAGCCCGATGCGAGTTCACTGGCGCGACGTTGTTGGCCTTGGGTTGGGCCTTTGCGGGCGAGCTCAAGCGACGTACTTCGGCCAAACGCGTCGCGATTGTGCTGCCACCGGGCGTCGCGGTGGCAGTGGCCAACCTCGGGTGTGTGCTCGCAGATAAGGTTCCGGTGAACCTTAATTTCTCGCTTGGTCGCGAGCAGGCGCTCTCCTGCCTCCAGCGGGCCGAGGTCGACCTGGTCGTCACCGCCAGTGCGTTCCGTAGCAAACTTTCCGAGAAATCGCCGGATTTCCCGTGGGGCGAGCGCGTCCTCGATGTCGCGGATTTCCTGACGGCGCACTCGCGCGCCGACCTCGCTTTCCGCATTGGCCTGATTCGTCTTCTGCCGACCTCATGGTCTTTGGCGTGCATGGGGCTGCCGAAGCATGGGGGCGATACGGAAGCGGCCTTGCTCTTCACGAGCGGCAGTTCTGGTCAGCCCAAGGGCGTACGTCTCTCGCACCGTAACATCCTCGCTAACCTTCGTCAGATTGAAGACGCCGACATTCTTCCAGACCATGCCATCCTACTCAGCAGCTTGCCCGTCTTTCATAGTTTCGGGTTCACGATTGGCTTATGGTATTGTCTATCTCGTGCGCCGCGTCTAGTCACTCTGCCGTCGCCGCTGGATTCCGCTGCCGCCTTGAAAGCGATTAAGGAAGAGAAGGTCACCGTCGTCGTCGGCACGCCGACCTTCCTTCGACCTTACCTCCGTCGCGGTAACGCCGCCGATTTCGCATCGCTCGAATGGGCTGTTGTTGGCGCCGAAAAATGTCCGGCCGACCTCGTCGATGCTTTCGCTACCCAGCTCGAGACACCGATGCTCGAAGGTTATGGTATCACCGAGACCAGCCCGGTGCTCTCCGTCAACGTGCCCGATCGCGCGGACAATGAGGCGCCGGATGGCGTGTGGCTCGGTAACGTTCACGGTTCGGTGGGTCGTCCCGTCATCGGGGTCGCCGTCCGCTTCCTCGATCCGGAGACCAGTGCGGTCCTGCCGAACGGGCAGGTGGGTCTTCTGGAAATCAAGGGCGCCAATATCTTTATGGGTTATCTCGATGCCGAGCAAACCGCCAAGGCGATGACGCCCGATGGTTGGTATCGCACCGGAGATCTAGCCCGTTTGGACGACGACGGTTTCCTGCATCTGGCCGGCCGGCTTTCCCGGTTTTCCAAGATTGGTGGCGAAATGGTCCCGCACGGCACGGTGGAAGATGCTTTGCGGAAGATCTTGGGCTTGATTGCTTCCTTGGAAGTCAAAATTGCGGTCTCCAGTGCCGCCGAAGCGACCAAGGGCGAACAACTGGTGGTCTTGCACGTCGATGACCTCGATGTCGAAAACGTCCGCAACGCGCTGGCCGCCGAAGGCATCGCCAATCTCTGGATTCCCAAGGTGTTCAAAAAGGTGCCCGTCATCCCTATTTTAGGCACCGGCAAGCTGGATTTGACCAAGTTACGCGAGTTGGCACAGGGCTGAAGCGGTTTTGGCTCGCTTGTGGCTTAAGGGTTATTGTCCTTAGCCACGATTATGCCTAAAAAGAAGAAGACCCTTTTGAAGTCATCCCGCTCCGGAGTGGGTCGCAAAAAAATCGCCCCTAAGTCTAAGGTCAAGGCGAAGGCACGCCCCGCAGCCATGGTGCCGCCGAATGCTAATGCCCAGCCGGTGAAGTTGTTTAAGGAAGCCATCTTGCGGCACTTGAAGAGTACGTTCGCCCGCGATCCGATTACCGCGACAAAAAATGATTGGTGGCTGGCGACGTGTATGGCGGCGCGTGATCAGATGCTGGCACGCTATATCGATACCCAATCCCAGCATTCGAGCCAGAACGTCCGCCGCGTCTATTACTTCTCGTTGGAATATTTGATGGGTCGCGTGCTCAGTAATAATTTAGTTAATCTCGGCTTACGCGACGTGGCCACCCAGGCCTTGATCGAGCTTGGACAAAATCTCGAGACGGTCACGGACGAGGAAGCCGACATGGGGTTAGGTAACGGCGGCTTAGGGCGTTTGGCCGCCTGCTTCCTCGATTCGCTCGCCACGCTGGATATTCCCGCTGTCGGCTACGGGATTCACTACGAGTTTGGCTTATTCCGGCAGACTTTCGTTAACGGCAGACAGGTGGAGGTCGCCGATAACTGGTTATCCAATAATAACCCATGGCTGATTCGCCGCCCAAACTTCCGCGTCACCGTGCCCCTCTACGGCCACGTTGTCCATACCACCGATGACCGTGGTAACCACCACGCCTCCTTGACGGAGACCAAGGATCTGCTCGGGGTGCCGTGGGATATTCCGATCGCCGGCTTCAATGCCAGCAGCGTCAACTTCTTGCGCCTGTGGGAATCGAAGGCGACGAGTGAGTTTGATTTTCGTGCGTTCGATCGTGGCGGCTATGTCGAAGCCGTGCGCGATCGCGATGCCAGTGAGACGGTCTCCAAGGTGCTCTACCCGAACGACAGTACGGAGAGCGGCAAGGAATTACGCCTCGTTCAGCAGATCTTCTTCGTGTCCTGTTCCCTGCAAGACATCCTGCGTCGCCACCTGCGCTTGAACCCGAGTTGGGCTAATTTCCCTGATAAAGTCGCCATCCAATTGAACGACACGCACCCGGCCATCGCCGTCGCCGAGTTGATGAGGCTGTTGGTCGATGTTGAACGCATGAATTGGGATGAGGCTTGGGGTATCGCCACCCGCGTATTCAGTTATACGAACCACACCCTGTTGCCTGAGGCTTTGGAGACGTGGTCCGTGCCGTTATTTGAGAAGGTGTTGCCGCGCCAACTTGAGATCATCTACGAAATTAATCGCCGTCACTTGGATGAAGTCGAACGTCAATGGCCGGGGGATGATGCCAAGAAGATGGAGCTTTCGATCATTCAGGAAGGTCAACCTAAGCGCATTCGGATGGCGCATCTGGCCGTCGTTGGTTCGCATCATGTCAACGGTGTCGCCGAATTACACACGCGACTGCTCCGGGCGCACTTGTTCCCGGCCTTCGACGAGTTGTGGAAAGGTAAATTTATCAATGTCACCAACGGCGTAACCCCCCGTCGCTGGGTGCGCGGCTGCAATCCCAGCCTGAGCACGCTTTGCGATGAAGTCGCCGGTCCAGGGTGGGAAGTCGATCTGAGCAAGCTACGTAAGCTCGATGCCGTGGCCGAACGACCCATCTTCCAAGACCGCTTCTTGGCCATTAAACGTGAGAACAAGGTCCGCCTCGCGGCACGCATCCGGGAACTCGTCGGCGTCGAAGTTTCGCCCGATGCCTTGTTCGACATCCAAATCAAGCGCTTGCACGAATACAAACGCCAGCACCTAAATCTGCTCCATATCTTGCACCTGTATCGTCGGATGTTGAACGAGCCCCACACAAAGTTTACCCCGCGGGTCTGTATCTTCGGCGCGAAGGCCGCCCCGGGCTACGCTTTGGCGAAACACATTATTCATGCGATCAACCGCGTCGGTGAAGTGATTAATTCAGATGCCCGTATTAACGGCATGTTGAAGGTCGTTTTCTTGCCTGATTACCGCGTTTCCTTGGCGGAGGTTATTATCCCAGCCGCTGACTTATCAGAACAGATTTCGACGGCGGGCAAGGAAGCCTCCGGTACTGGTAATATGAAATTAGCCCTCAATGGTGCCGTGACCATCGGTACCTTGGACGGCGCTAATGTCGAAATCGCCGAAGAAGTCGGCGACGAAAATATCTTCATCTTCGGACTCGGAGTCGAAGAGGTCGAAGCGCTTTGGTCGCGTGGCTATCACCCTCGGGCGGTCCTGGAGGCCGATCCCGAGTTAGCGGCGCTCTTAGATTGGCTCCGCTCAGATACCTTTACGCCAGAACAGGCGGGTGCGCTCTCCCCCGTCGTCGACTCCTTGATTGAGGGCGGCGATCCTTATTTGGTCTTGGCTGACTTCCGGAGTTACGTGGAAGCGCAATCTCTGGCCGAAAAAGCCTTCTTAGACCGTCGTCGGTGGGCTGCCATGGCGATTCGGAACGTCGCCCGCTGTGCTAAATTCTCTTCAGATCGCTCCATTGGGGATTACGCCCGGCTTATCTGGAAGACCAAATCTCTCCCGATTCCCCGCTAACTCAGGGTTGAGATTTACGCCAAATCCCTCCAGAGTAGAGATGCTTGGCTTCTCGTGTTACCCATTTGTGTCTCTTCGTCGCCCTTACGACGGGGGTTCTTTGCGCCCAATCCAATGAGCGTCCTAAATTGTCCGGCTTCACGGTAAGCGCCGAGGGTGGCATCGAGGGCAAGCAGGTCATTCACTATGATGCCGATGGAAAGGCGATCGACGGCAATGCGCCTTTGCCGCTGCCGAAAGTGCCCCGACCGACGCCACCGCCGGCCGGTGAGGTCGTTCCTCAGGCTACCGAAAAAACTGCGAAAGCCGCTCCCACTGCCTCGATGTCGACCCCGGATGGCCGAAAACTTCCTTTCGCTTTAGATGGCGGTGGGGTTAAGCGCGTCGATAACAATGTCGATTTTGATTCCAGCCTGAAGAAGGTCAGCAAGACGAGTAATCTCATGGAGAAGCGCTTTGAGACTTCCCAGGCGCCGCTCGGTAAAGAGATGGTTTATTCGCGTGAAAATCTTCTCACCTTAGATACGTGGCATGGGAAATATGACACCATTGGCCGCCGCCGCTCGGATATAAAGTTGGAAGATACGCTCGGTGCGACCGTCCGGGCGAAAGATATGATCGAAGTGAAATCGATCGAAAAGGCGCCGTCGAACGTGACGCTGGCCCCGGCGGAAATTAAAGGCATCGAGGACCGGATGACGACCGAACGGAATAGTTCCTATGAAGTGAAAGGCCAATCAGCCGCCGATCGCTTGACTCCCAAGTCCATCGATCAATTGTCTATGCAGGATATTAATCGTTATCAATTTCGCCGAAATCGCTCCGACGAACCCGGCATGCCCTTTGTTAAACCTGGCTCCGATCAGGTCCAAACGAAGGGTTCTGGGGGGAAATAAGCAGGTTTTTACCTCGCAGAAGGGCGAGGTTGGTTTTATCAAAAACAGTTAAAGCCCATGAGCGAAGCTCAATCCAGACCCGCCAGTCCCGGCATCAGCGATTTAGAAGTCAAAGATGGTCAGATCATCTTCGATTCCGTCTGGACGAGCCTGGAGCGGGAACTTGGCCGCGAAAAGCTCATTTTTCCTCGCGAAATCTTCTGGTTAAACGGCGCCCCTGGCGCGGGTAAGGGGACGAACACCCAGTTTATTTTACAGTATCGCGATTATGGGGCCGAACCCATCGTGGTCAGTGATATCCTTTCGAGTCCTGAAGCCAAGAAACGCATCGATGCGGGGATGCTGGTGGGCGACCGTGAAGTAGTCGAAATTCTTTTCCGGCGCTTGTTGCTGCCTCAATATGAGACCGGTGCCGTCGTCGACGGTTTTCCGCGCTCGATGGTGCAGGTCGAATGTTTAAAGCATCTCTTCGCCCGCCTGAATGACTTACGCCAGGAATTCCGCCTGTCTTCGACGGCCGTTCGTTTCGCCAAGCCGCATTTCCATATCTTGGTACTCTTTGTCGATGAGAATGAATCGGTACGTCGTCAGCTCAAACGTGGCCAGGAATGCGTCGCGCATAATGATAAGGTCAAAAAAGAGGGCGGGGTAGAGGTAGAGGTACGCAAGACCGACTTGAGCGCCGAGGCGGCCCGTAACCGTTATCGGGTATTCAAGGAGCGCACCTACGAGCCGTTGCAGTCGTTACGGGACATTTTTCACTATCACTTCATCAACGCCCAAGGTTCCTTGCCCGAAGTCCAGGCTCGAATCATCAAGGAGCTCCAGTATCAAAGCTCCCTGGAGTTGGCGGAAGAGACTTACGATCTGATTTCACCCATTCCCTTGGCCTCGCAAATCGTCCAGCACGCCCGCCAGGACTTGGTTCGGCGTTTGGACGACTATGCGGAACGCAATACGCCGGCCTTCCGT
Source organism: Opitutales bacterium (assembly GCA_007280935.1). Classification (GTDB taxonomy): domain Bacteria; phylum Verrucomicrobiota; class Verrucomicrobiia; order Opitutales; family UBA953; genus UBA953. The sequence continues at coordinate 2,349 of QYQK01000112.1, read as the reverse complement.
TCCGTCATTGACCTGATCCAGGACAAGTTTCTGCCCATCATCAAGGCCCATGCGATTTCAGGTCAGGCGCACGTCAATATCGAGACCGACGTTTTTAATGACCCTTTGGCTATCTCGATGTTTATTGATATTTTCTCTGAACGCGGCTTCCATGCCGTCGTCGATCAGCATCGGATCGAAATCCCCGAAACCCTGGTGGTGGCTTCGGGTAAGATTATTACCCGGGTCAAAAAAGTCTGGCGCGTGTCGATTCGTTTCGAAGGTTCCGAAATCCGCCGCGGCGGATCTTAAATCACTTTCGGCTTAGTTGATTCGGTCCGATTAGGGTGTCTTCGCCGCTGGTTTCAAGGGACGCCGAAGGGCTTCGCTTATCCGTCGGTCGATCGTCGCGAAGGATGTTGCCCATTACGACGCATTGGCGTGAGTTTGTAAGACGGAGCGCAATGCCATCCGAATCGAGTACGCTGTTGTTGGAAACCTGTAGGCGCACGCAGTCCTTAATGTCTACGGCGGCTTCTTTTTTCCAGACCCCTGAGACAATGTTATTGGAGAAGCTGGAATCTTCGGTGCGGTTGATTACGACCCCATTCTTCTCGGCGAGGTCGTTGCCGTTGACGAGATAGCGAGGGTTGCGGTCAAAGTTATTACCCGTGATTACGACGTTGGAGCTATCTTCAACGACGAGGTCGTGGCTGAAGCCTTCCCAAAAGGTATTTCCGGAAAGGGTGATGCCACGAGCCGTCTTGATCTCGACGTTAACCTGGACGTCGCTGAATACGTTGCCGCTAATCGTGATGTTGCCTTCCCGGGTGTGGTCTTTGCCGCCGCGGCGCAACAGGCTGGGGTCATAGCCAGCACCTAAGATGCGAATATTGGCCGAGTCGGCGGACTTGTGGGTGTGTTGCAGCGTGCAACCCGTGATAGTGACTTCATCGATGGATCCGTCGGTGGAATCTAGGAAGATGTTCGCACTGGGTGGGCCTTTTTCGGCGTGGTTAGCTTCGACGTCGCAGGTGCCGATCTGCACGTTACGGATCTCTCCGCCAACAGCTACGATACCACCTTTGGCGTTGTAGCTAATGTGGCAGCCGATGATGTTCGATTGGTGAAGGTTGACGTGATCATAGAACACGCCGATGCCGGAATTGTGGTAGAGGTTGCAAGCGTTGAGGATGATGTTGCGATTGCGCTGGGTCAGGTGCACGGCGTGGTGGCATTCGCGAACGACAACTTTATCAAGGGTAAGTTGCATGACGCCAGTAGCCTCGATGCCGTTGGCTTTCGCATGCGTGCCAATAATCTCGATGCCTGAAACCGTTGGGGAACGTTGGTTCTTCCAGACGTCCGGTTTAACGGAGGCGGGAGCGGCGGTGCCTCCATGCGTGCCAATGAAATGCAGGGCGGGTCCGGGGCCAGCCATGATGAGCTGAGCGGTACCGTCACCGCTGATCGCGGCATAACCGGTCTTCGTTAGATCAATTGTCACCTTCTTGGTCAGCCGATAGCGCCCTTTGGCGAGGTGGACCGAGCCCTGGGTATCGATGAGTTTTTGAAGCGCGGCGGTATCGTCCGCCTGTCCGTCCCCGACGAGGGTCTGGGCGGAGAGGACCGTCGTGAAGGCGATCAGGGTGAAGAGGAATCGCATCGGCTTACTTGTTGGCTTTTAAGAACCCCGAAGCCTCCATCCATTCCGAGGCGGCCTTGAGCCAGCCATCGACAGGCAGGTTCTTTTTGCGGGTCCCGAAGCCGTGGCCGCCTTGGGAGTAGATGTGGATTTCGGCAGGCAGGTTTTGACGTTTATATCCTAAATAAAGTTCGGCGGCCTCGATCGGGTTTGATTTATCGTCGTGCGCGACCACGAAAAAGCAGGGCGGGGCGTCGGCGGGGACGCTGAAGCCTTCCCGGAAAGCCAGTTTCTTTTCGGGTTCGAGGAAGCCGCCGCCGTAGACGAAGAGGGTGAAGTCCGGGCCGAGAGGGTTATCGACACCGGTCTTCTGCTCATAGGTGCGAGGTGTGCGATCCCAAGACGCGTGCCCGACGAGGTTACCGCCAGCGGAGAAGCCGATCACGCCGACGCGCTTCGGGTCGACATGCCACTCCTTGGCGTGGGTCCGGACGAGGCCGAGTGAGCGTTGTAGGTCTTGGACCGGATAGTTGTAGGGGAAGGTCTCGTCCGACGTCGGCGTGCGGTAGCGCAGCAGAAGAGCGGTGACGCCGAAACTATTGAGCCACTCGCAAACGCCCGTGCCTTCGTTGTTCGTCGAGAGGAACCAGTAACCGCCGCCTGGGCAGACGATGACGGCGGCACCGTTGGGGTTCGGAGCCGGGTAGAGCGTAATCGAAGGATCG
>QYQK01000095.1 GCA_007280935.1 Opitutales bacterium | reverse complement strand
CGCAGGCGGGTCGGTAATTGATGAGCGCGGATGACGGCCTCGACGCTCTCGACTTGGGCTGCCGTGCAGTGCTTTAAGTCAGCGGAGAGATTCGCGGCCATGACCAGGCCGATCGCGACCGCTTCCCCGTGTAAGTAGGTGCCGTAACCGGCGGTGGATTCCACGGCATGCCCGAAAGTGTGTCCGAGGTTCAGGAGCGCGCGCCCGCCCTGGGCGCTGGTCTCGCGTTCGTCGCCCGCGACCACTTCCGCTTTGATTTCGACGCAGCGACGGATGACGTGCGGCAACAGCAGATGGTTCCAGCATAGCGGCGCGTTTTGCTCGAGGAGCCCGAAGAAATCGCCGTCCGCGATCAAGCCGTGTTTAATGACTTCGGCCATGCCGGCGGCGAATTCGCGCGGCGGCAAGGTTGCGAGTAAGTCCGTATCCGCCCAGACGGCCGTGGGTTGATGAAAACTTCCGACCAAGTTTTTACCGGCGACGAGATTGATGCCCGTTTTCCCGCCAACGGAACTATCAACCATCGCCAGTAAAGTCGTCGGGATTTGATAAAAATCCAACCCACGCAGGTAGGACGCGGCGGCGAAGCCAGCAAGGTCTCCGATCACCCCGCCACCGAAAGCAAAGACGGCGCCATCTCGGGCGATGCCGTTGCCGGCCAGGAAATCCCAGATGCGCCCTAATTCGGCACCAGACTTAGCGGTCTCGCCATCTTGGGTGGTGACCAGCACCGGCATCAATCTGCCGAGCTCTTGGACAAAATCCCTTTGCGCCGCCGCCACGGCCGGCGAGGTGATCGCCGCACACTTCTGCCCAGCATCCACGCGTTGGCGTGCCGTCGCCAAGGCCTCGTGGCGCATGCCTGCCCCGATTCTCACCGGGTAAGAGCGATTGCCTAATTGAACGGTGACGGTCTCGGCCGGCATGGATCTGACGGTGACGCTCCTTGGAGCGGCTGGCAAGACAACCTCACGTGCTCAGGCCGAGCACGGAGCGTGCGTAAGCCTTGGCGTTGAACGGTTGCAGGTCTTCAGGTTTTTCGCCCATACCGATAAAGCAAACGGGGAGGCCAAGCTCTCGGACCACCGCCACCAGTGCGCCACCTTTGGCCGTGCCATCAAGTTTCGTGACAATCAGGCCGGTCAAGCCCACGGCTTCATGGAAGACCTTGGCTTGTTCGATGGAGTTCGCGCCCAGCGAGCCATCAATCACCAGCCATTTTTCGTGCGGCGCGCCGGGGAGCGCTTTCGTGATTACGCGGACGACTTTGCGTAACTCTTCTAAGAGGTGGGTTTTGGTGTGGAGCCGACCGGCGGTATCTAAAATCGCAAAATCAACGCCCCGGGCCGCGGCAGCTTTAACAGTGTCGAAGGCGACTGCGGCGGGATCGGCTCCGGCGGCGCCACCGACGACTTCGACGTCAAGTCGGGCGGCCCAAGCCGCCAGCTGCTCTCCGGCGGCGGCGCGGAAAGTGTCACACGCCCCGAGTAGACTGGTTTTGCCATGTTGTTGAAAGTGCCAGGCCAGTTTGGCGGCGGTCGTAGTTTTACCAGCACCATTGACGCCCAGCAGCATGATGACCGTCGGCTTGGCCGTATAATTATGAAGGGTTTTCGCACTGCCCAAAGCCTGTTCGATTGCTATGGCGGCGGCTTCAGCGGCGCCCGCTTGGCGGACAGCGGAGCCGTTTTTCCAGGCGGCTTCAGCGGCGGCCACGACTTCATTTGTGGTGGTCAGGCCAAAATCCGCGGCGATTAAACGTTCACGTAATTGTTCGGCGGTTTGACCGTCGATGGGTCGAGCTAACAGGTTCGCCACCACTTCCGCGGTGCGCCCGAAGCTAGCCTTTAAACGTTCGAAAAATCCGCCCGCCATGTTTCAGACTCCTTCGGCTTTGCGCGGATCGCGCCCGATTTCTTCCTTATAACTGTCCAGGATGCCGTTCACGAAACGTTTGGATTCATCGGACGAAAACATTTTAGCAATATCGACGGCCTCATTGATGCTGACGACGGGCGGGATATCCGTGCGGCGCATGAGTTCGAACGCCGCCAGGCGCAGAATGGCTAAGTCGACACGGGCGATCCGGGTAAAAGCCCAGTTCTTCGCATATTTTCCGATGATCTCATCGATGAGGGTCGCATCGCGGATGACTCCGTGAATCAGTTCTTCGGCGAAGGAGTAGTATTCCCGAGGTTGTTCGCGTTCCGAGAAGAAGTCGTAAAGGCTCGTGACGAGGTCGCCGTGGCGTTGCACTTCCCAGGAATAAAGAAACTGCATGGCGGCGACCCGGCTGTCATGGCGACGGTTGCGCTTCACCGGGATAGCGGCGGGATCCGGGGCCACGGGCTCGTCCGGGGAGATGATGCTAATTTCGATACCGGCCGGCAGATTGATGCGTCGCATCACGTCGACGGTCTGCGCTGTAGCGTTAATGATTTCGAGATTGCGGCGATGACCGCGGATTTCGTCCTGACCTACCGCGCGATAGACCTCGATCTGCGAGGGCAACGGAAAGGGGCCGGAGATACGGGCGCCGGTCGGCGTCACGCTGGCCACAATTTCGGAAGCACATTGATCCGCCATACGGTAGTCGATGCCCTTGATACGGATGCGTATCTTGGCGCGGGCCGAGGGCGAAATAGTCGAGTCGGAATCCACGTTAGTTCTGGGCAAAGGGGTCATGGCCGTGGCGTTTGTGTCCTTCGGCTTCGGCTTGGTCGAGCCGCTCGCCCAGTTCGATCCGGTGCGTGGCCATCGCCAGGGCTGCCCGGGCAAACTCCGTGCCGCGGTCGAGGTCGCCCTTGCAACGGGCTTCGGCCTGGGCGCGTGTGTTGGTCACCACGATGCCGTTGATGACGGGGACCTCGGAGCGCAGCGACGCGTCGATGAGGGCTTTCGCGGTGGCGTGGGCGATGATTTCGTGGTGAGGGGTGTCGCCGGCCACGACCACGCCGAGTGCGATGATGCAATCATGGTCGCCGGACATCGCCGTCATGTAGGCGCAGTAAGGAATCTCGCCCGAGCCGGGGACGCGGATAATTTTAATATTAGCGGCCGGGACGCCGGCGCCGTGCAAGGTCTTGAGGACCTTGGTAAGCAGGGCTTCCACCAGTTCTCCGTTATAGCCGGCGGCGACTACGGCCAGGTGCAGTTCGGCGCCGTCGACGGCATCAGGAATAGGCTTATCTTGGCTCATGGTGGAAGAACAGGAGCCCGATGGAGGGGTTTCTTCCCCTGCCTGCAAGCGGAATCACCCAAGGGGCGTCTTAGAACGGGACTTGTTCGACGATTTCCAGCCCATAACCCCCAAGGCCCACGACCTTGCGTGGGTTATTCGTGATCAGCCGAATCTGTCGCAGTCCGATATGCGAAAGAATCTGCGCACCGATACCGTAGTCACGCGCATCCATTTTACCAAGGCGGACGCCTTCGTTGTCCGCCTGCATCCCGCCAAAGGGTTGGGTGACGTGAACGATCACGCCATACTCCGCTTTGGCCACGGCTTCAAAGCTGGCCCCCAATGAGGTGCCCGCGCCGAATTGCTGGCCGCGGAAAAGGTCTCCCAGGAGATTTTCACGTTGGACGCGAACAAGGGTCGGTCGGTCGTTGGGTTGTCCGCGAATGAAGGCCAAGTGTTGGCGACCATCTGGGATCGAGCGGTACACCCGGAGGGTAAATGCTCCCCACTGCGACTGGAAGGGGCTCTCGGCGATGAGTTCTACCAACCGTTCGCGACGGTGCCGGAACTCGATGAGTTGGGCGATGGAGATCATGTGCAGCCCGAAGCGCTGTTTGAGCTCGAGCAATTCAGGCAAGCGGGCCATCGACCCATCCTCGTTGAGAATTTCGCAAATGACTCCGCTGGGGTGCAGACCTGCGAGTGAAGCCAGGTCGACGGCCGCTTCAGTATGGCCGGCTCGCTGGAGGACGCCGCCCGGGCGGGCCATCAGCGGGAAAATATGTCCAGGCTGGACGAGCTGTTCAGGTTTGGATTGCGGGTCGGCGAGGATGGAAATCGTCTTCGCCCGGTCATACGCGCTGATGCCAGTCGAGATGCCCTCGGCTGCGTCGACCGAAACCGCAAAGGCCGTCCGTTGAGACTCTCGATTCTCCGGCACCATCTGCGAGATACCGAGCCGACGTAGTTGATGTTCCAGCGTGGGCACGCAGATGAGACCGCGCGCATGTCGGATCATCATGTTGACGGTCTCAGGCGTCGCCTTCGATGCCGCCATCACGAGGTCGCCCTCGTTCTCGCGGTTCTCATCGTCCGTCACGATTAGGAGCTTGCCCGCGGCGATATCCGCAAGGGCTTGCTCGATGGTGTCGAAGGGCTCGGACATAAAAGGAGGGAGGTTCGAACTTGGTCGTTCCCTCCCTCGGTGCAAGCGGGGAGATGTCTCCCCCGGCTTAAAAGCGCAGGCTTTGGCTTATTTAGCAGCCTTAGCCTTGGCCTTGCCGGTGGCCTTTCCCTTGGCGGCAGCCGCAGCGCCGGGAGCTGGAGGTTGAGGCGCGACTTTCATGGCTTCGGCGATTTTAGCGCTGGTGGCTTTCCAGTCAGCCTTGGGTTCGGCTTTGACGCTCCAGATTGAGAAGTTGCGGAAGGTCGCGGATTTTCCACCGCAGGTCAGGCCGGGGTTCGCCTTCTCTTGTTTGAAGAGGTCATTGCTGCCGAAGCCCGAGATTTTTCCGTCAATCGTCGCGACCATGGTGTCGCCCAACATCTCCAAGACGATGCTATGCCAGGTGCCGGGTTCGAATTTTTCCGCTTGGGCGAGAAAGAGGACCGCTTTGTCTGGTCCGTCATGATCGTTATCATCGCGTTGGATACGGAGCGCGGTAGGCGAGATGGTGACGCGGGCCATATGCTCCTTGAGGGTGTTAATGCTCAGCGAGATGGAGTTAGCACCGTCGAGACGGAACTCGACCGCGACGACGCAGTCCTGGAACTTGGTGGTGATCCGACTGGCGGCGCCGTGATTATCGGCTGGGATCTGTTCAACGTGCGTTCCGTCTTCGGCGCGATCCCATTTGCCTTTCGCGGCCTTCCATTCGGCTGGCTTCGAGGCTGCGGTGAGCGCGTCGGAAATAAGTTCTTTATCAGGTTGGGCGAATAAGGTCGCGGGTGCCGCAGCGTGCGAAGGGGCGAACTGGGCGCCTAAGGCGAGGAGGGATAGGAGGGGGAGTCTCATGGGTAGGTATCTTTATAACAGCAGAAAGGGGAGATAGTTGCCGCCCCAAGGCTTTTATTCGTAAGTAAGTTGTGCGCTGGCCTTGGTGTCGGCGGACGAGACCGTTCGCATCCAATAAGCATTGAGCCAATCGGGGAAGGCGTGGGTAAGGGCCTGCCCCGGGGTGAGCTTGAAGCTTTGGTAGGCTGAAAAACGGCCGTCGCCCGCGACGTCGAGCTCGACGGTGATGACGGTTTCCGCGTCACCCTGGTTTTCAAGGACGAGAGTCTTCTTGTCATATCCCGTCATAAGGTAGGGGTCAGAGGGCTGGTTGGCTTTGACGGCGTTGTTTTTCCAAGGGCCGCCGTGTCCGCGCGGCTTGCCGAGTTTCCAGAGGTCGTCCGCGGCGCCGACCCAGACGGCGGCCTTGTCGTCGGCGGAGCGGATGACGTGGCGATTGTCCTTCGCGGCTGCGAGGTCGATGCCGGAGAGGACGAGAAGTCCGCGATAAGAACAATAATCATGCACGGCCAAGTCGCTGGTCGCGATGGGGCGCAGGCGAATCGCCCCGCCGGCATTGGCGGCGGGAAGTTCATAGAAGGTGCCGTGCACTTGCAGCAGGTCGCGCTCGGTGCACACCTCGCGGGCTTTCCGCAGTCCGCTCCGTGCGATCAGTTCGTCTTGATGAGGATTGCTCGAGCGCGGCAATCGCCAGCGCACGCGATTCTCTTCGAAGATAACCGAGGCGTCGTCCGTGCTCAGGATGCCTGCAGGAATTGGAGTATTTTTTTCGATGAAGGCGGCTACTTTGCCGTCGGTCTGCTTCTGGAGCTTCAGGTCGGCGGTAAGTTCATAAGCGTCTGCCGTGACGGTTTTTGGGGCGGTGACGGAAGCGTTAAGCAATGAGAGGGTGCGAAGATTCGCACCGCGCGTGAGGAGAAATCCGCCGCTAGATTTTTGATCACCCGCCGCACTCAGCCCGGCGAAGAGGTCGTCACGACGTTGGCTTCGGTCATCTTGGGAGGCGTATTGAAAGGTCGCCGAAGCCTGGGTGAGGTCGCGGTTCGACTTCACCCTGAGCCACGCACCTTTTTGTTCGGCCGGGATTTCGCACCATTGACCGGCGACCTTCGCGGCGACCTTGATCTCACGCCAGGTCGTCCATTGGCCGTCCCCGCGCTGATCTACTTCGAGGGTAAAGGTGGTGGCACCGGTCATGTCATGCTCGAGGTAGAGCGCGCGCTTACTGAAGCCCGAAAGCAGGAATGCATCCGAGGCGATATTCGCTTTGACGGGCTCATTCACCCAAACGCTGCCGCGGCCGAGCGCGGG
>QYQK01000002.1 GCA_007280935.1 Opitutales bacterium | reverse complement strand
GATTTCATGGCGACCTTTGCGGAGATCACCGGAGCAAAATTACCTCCGAACCAAGGAGAAGATAGCATTAGCTTTCTTCCCGTGCTTTTGGGTGGAAGCTCCGATACTACCCGCAACGGAATCATCAGCCAGTCGATCAACGGAAGTTTTGCGATCCGGGCCGGCGACTGGAAATTATGCTTGAGCGCTGGATCGGGTGGTTGGAGCTCGCCGCGCCCGGGAGCAGAGGAAGCCGGCCTGCCTCCCGTACAGCTTTATAATCTCAAGGATGATCCCTCGGAGAAAAATAACTTAGAAGCGCAATTCCCTGAACGCGTCGCCGCGATGCGGGCCGACTTGGAGAAGCTTATCGCACGTGGCCGGAGTACGCCGGGTGAAGACTTGAAGAACGACGTAAATATCGAGCTTATCAAGAAGAGCCCGACGGGTAAGCAGAAAGCGAAGGCCAAGGCGAAGAATCAGGATAAGTAAGGCGTAAGCAGGTTGACGATAGAAGGCCTTGCAGGATAGTACGGGTCATGACCCGCTGCCTCTTACCCCTGGCTGCGCTGCTTTTGCAGCCGCTTTATGCTCAAACCAAGCTGACGCCTCCAGTAACGCCGGTTGCCATCTCGGTCCGGGCCGAACGCGCGGATGCGATCTATCACCAAGGCGAAAAAGTCATCTTTAATATCAAAGTCACCGATAGCGCTAAACCAGCCGTGGGACTCGTCGATTGGGTTGTCGTCAAAGATGGTCTACCCACCGAGCAGAAGGGGCAGGCGGAACTTGCGGACGGCAAGGCGGTCGCGACCGGCATCCTGAATGAGCCGGGGTTCGTGCAGGTCAAGGTCACCTATCGCGCGAACGCGAAAGCCAAGGTCGCGCCGATTACCGGCTTGGCAGGTGCCGCCGTTGATCCGACGGAGATTAAGCGCAGTTTGCCTGTGCCAGAGGACTTCGACGCCTTTTGGGCGAGCATGAAAGCCAAACTCGCCACGATTCCGGTTGCCCCTCAATTGACGCCCGTGAAATCGCCGGTGAAGGGCGTGGATTCGTTTGATGTGACGGCGCCCGCCCTTGGTCTGCAGATTTCGGGTTATATGGCCAAGCCGACGGGTGCTAAGCCGAAGAGCTTGCCGATCATCCTGACCGTCCATGGCGCCGGCGTGAGCGATAGCTCGTTAGGCGGGTCGTCGAGTTGGGCGAGCAAAGAGTTCATCGCCATGGATATGAATGCGCACGGGATCCAGAATGGCCTGCCACCGAAATATTATGCCGATCTCAAAGTCGGTGCCATGAAGGACTATCGCTATGAGAACAAGAACGACCGCGAGAAGGCTTATTTCACAGGCATGATGCTGCGTCTCGTGCGTGCCATCGACGTGCTGACCGCTCAGCCGGAATGGGACGGCCAGCATGTGATCGTCTTCGGTGCAAGTCAGGGCGGTTATCAGGCGATTGCCGCGGCCGGACTTGACGCGCGTGTCACCTTCTTCGCCGCCGGCGTCCCGGCGGGCTGCGATCATAGCGGTATGCTCGTGAATCGCATCGCAGGTTGGCCTAAGATCGTGTCTGTGGTCGATGGCAAGCCCGACATGAGCGTATTGGAGACTTATCGTTATATCGATTGTATGAATTTCGCGACCCGCACCAAAGCCGCCGGCTGTTTCTTCACTGTCGGGTTCATCGACGCCACTTGCCCGCCCACCAGCGTCTATGCAGCTTATAATCAGCTCACCATCCCCAAGGAGATTTATAACGACATCCCCAGTGGCCATAGCCATTCGCCGACGGCGCGAGACGGGATGGTGAAAGCTGTGATGAAGTATTTAGGGAAGTAATCATCTCGTCGATTATGGTTACGGTTGAGACGGTATCCGGTTGCTAGATTAATGATATGAGACAGAAATCCTCCTCGCCCCCAATCTCATGAAGCGCCGTGATTTCCTGCTTACTTCCGCTTTGGCCTTATCCTCCAGCTTGCTGCGCGGACAGAACCCTTCGCACGTACTGTCCGTCGGCGTCATCGGTCATACCGGTCAAGGTAACTACGGACACGGGGAGGACTCCGTCTGGTTGAAAATCGCTGGCACGAAGATCGTCGGCGTGGCCGATGCCGACGAGAAAGGTCTAGCCAAGGAGCGTAAGCTGCTGGGCGATATTCCAGGCTATGCCGACTACCGGAAAATGCTGGCCGAGACCAAGCCCGACATCGTGGCGATCTGCGCCCGGCATATTCACGAACACCGCGACATGATTGTCGCCGCGATTCAAGCTGGCGTGAAAGGCATCTATATCGAAAAGCCTTTCGTGCGTACCTTGGCGGAAGCCGACGAGATCGTGAAAATTTGCGCCGAGAAAGGCGTGCGGCTGGCCATCGCGCATCGTAACCGTTATCACCCGGTGCTCGTCGTGGTAAGGAAGCTGATCGCGGCGGGTGAAATTGGCGAACTTAAGGAAGTCCGGGTCATCGGTAAGCAGGACCAGCGCGGGGGTGGGCTGGATCTCTGGGTGCTCGGCGGTCATGGTTTCAACCTCGCGACGATATTTACCGGCCCGGCGATTTCATGCGAAGCGAGGGTCTTGGTTGATGGACGCCCGGCGACCAAGGCCGATATCCATCCGGGCGACGAAGGCGTCGGTCTGCTCGTCGGCGATGAGATTCATGCCCGTTATGAGACCCAGAGCGGGATCCCCCTTTATTTTGATTCAAAGAAAGGTACCTGGACGAAAGGCATGCCCTTCGGCGCACGACTCATCGGCACGCGCGGAGTATTTTCCCTGCAAGTCGACGAAGAGCCGCTCGTCATCCTGGAGCGCGACGGCCAACGCACGCCCGTGACCACCGGCGGGGTCGGGCAGCCTGAGCCCATCACGGATATCAAACTTATCAACGGTGGCCACCACGGGGCCGTGAAAGACCTGCTTGCGGCCATGAAGGAAGGGCGCGAGCCGCTCTGCGGGCCTGAAGCCGGCCGTGAGACCATTGAGATGACCTTGGGCGTCTTCGCTTCTTTCGCCGCCGATGGCGCCAAGGTTGCGTTGCCCCTGATCGCACGAAACCACCCTCTGTAAATGTCTATCATGAAAGCATTTCTTCTGGCCCTGACCTTTGTCGTCTCGTCATGGGCGGCTGAATCGCAAGTCATCAAGGTCGCCCTCTATGATGACAAAGGGGCGACCGGTAAGGGTATTCCCTCGGTTGAAGCCATTTTCAGTAAGACGCCTGACATCAAACTTACCCGATTAAAAGGCACTGATTTCGCCGCACTGGATGGACTTAAAGGTTATGATTTGGTCATGTTTACGGGCGGAAGCGGAAGCGCAGAAGCCGATGGACTTACCGAAGTAGGTCGCGCTCAGGTGCGTGAATTTGTACGAAACGGTGGAGGCTATGTCGGGATCTGTGCCGGTGCTTACCTCGCATGCAGTGGTTTCGAATGGGGCATCGGTGTGCTCAATGCCAAGACTGTGTCGTCGAAGTGGCGGCGCGGACAGGGTGAGGTTAAAATTGATGGGATAGCTTTCGGGGAGACGATTTCCAATCGCGGTATTCGTTATGCCAATGGTCCCATCATTAAGCCTGATGTCCGTAAGGACCTGCCAGCATTTGAGACCCTCCTCCGTTTTCAAACCGAGTTGGCGGAGAATGATACTCCCGTCGGCGTGATGGTGAAGGCACCTGCCATGGTCCGCAGTACCTTCGGGCTCGGACGCGTTTTCACGTCCAGTCCGCATCCGGAGCAGACAGCCGGACTAGAGCCTTTAGTCGAGAAGGCCGTGCGCTGGGTTGCGCGACCCAAGGGGCCAACCGAAGAGCTTTGGAAGCGCCTCGAAGCCATGGAGGTTGATAAGTATTGGTTGCCTGGGGCGGTCGTCGATTGGCAGACCGGCTTACCGACTGGCCAGCCGATCAAAGATGCCAAGAGCAAGCATACACATTGCAGTCAGTTTGTGGCCGCAGCGACCGAACGGTTTGGAATGTATGTCCTGCGTCCGCCGGAGCATGGCGTGGTATTACTCGCCAATGCGCAGTTCGATTGGTTGGCATCGGATGCCGGCAAGAAAGCGGGATGGGTCGTCTTGAAGGACGGCACTGCTGCGCAACAGCAAGCGAACGAGGGACGCCTCGTCCTCGCCACGCTTAAGAATCCCGATCCGCAGAAATCCGGCCACATCGCGATTGTGCGGCCCGGCAGCAAGGGCGCTGAACTCTTGGCGAAAGAAGGGCCCGATGTCATGCAGGCTGGCGGCACGAACGCTTTGCGCACGCCTTTGCGCAAGGGTTTCGGCAATCATAAGGAGGAGTACGACCAGATCGTTTTCTACGCCCATGCCGTCGAACTCGCATCACCACCCGTCGCTTCCGGTTTGCAGAGGCTCAAATATAATAACCCCGGACTTGTCGTGGATCTAGGCGTCGGACTCTGGGCTTGGCCTTTACCGATGGATTTCAATGGCGACGGAAAGCTCGACCTCGTCGTGAACTGTCCCGACAAGCCTTCGAACGGCGTGTACGTATTTTCGTCGGGCGTCGACACCGCCAAGAACGCCATGCCGGTCTTCAAGTCGGCGCAGCGTATCAGCAAAGGCTTGCAGAATATCGAGCTCAGCGTCGTCGACGGCGTCACCAAAGTCATGGGGCCGGCGATGGAATACCCTGATTTTCTTAAGAGCGGATTGGAAGACGGCCGTAAGTTGACATTATCTACGCATATCCATCCGAATAAAGTCCGGGCTAATATGTGGAAGCAAGTTGACTTCGATGGCGACGGCTTGACGGACATCATCGTCGGCGTGGGGGATTGGACGGATTACGGTTGGGACAATGCTTACAGCGAGAAAGGCATCTGGACGAAAGGTCCATTGCGCGGATTCGTTTATCTTATCCGTAATATCGGCACCAACGAAAAACCCAAGTATGCCACGCCGATCAAGATAAATGCTGGGAGCAAGCCCTTAGAGACCTTCGGCTGGCCTTCGCCTTGCTTTGCGGATTTTGACGGCGACGGAGATCTTGACCTAATCTGCGGAGAATTTTTGGATGGTTTTACTTATTTTGAAAACATCGGAACCCGTAAGGAACCTAAATATGCCGAAGGGCGTCGTTTAACCGTGCCGCCGGGCGTCACGGAGAATACCCGATCGGTGGCATGGAAGGCTACGTTTGAGGCATCGAAGCTTCCTGGCGCTCCACGGGCTTTGACGATGGATCTCGAGATGATTACCCCCGTGGCGATTGACTGGAATAAGGACGGCAAGACGGATCTCATCGTTGGGGATGAAGATGGACGAGTCGCTTATATCGAAAATACCGGAAAATTTACGAGCGACCGCACGCCGCTTTTTTCACCCCCGCGGTATTTCAAGCAAGAAGCGGATGACTTGAAGTTCGGAGCGCTCGCCACGCCCGTGGGTTTTGATTGGGACGGAGATGGCGACATGGATATAATCAGCGGCGATTCGGCGGGGTATGTCGCTTTCTTTGAAAACCTGAGCGGACCCGGCGTGGCCAAGCCTAAGTTCGCGGCCCCTAAGCTGTTGCAAGCAGACGGTAAAACGCTGCGCATCATGGCCGGTGGTAATGGTAGCATCCAAGGTCCCGCCGAAGCTAAGTGGGGATACACGACGCTGTCGGTTGCCGATTGGGATGGTGACGGTCTGCCCGACCTCATCGTCAATTCCATCTTGGGTAAGGTCGTTTGGTATAAGAACATCGGTACGCGTAAGGAGCCGAAACTTAGCATTGCCCAGCCGATCGAAGTGGAATGGGACGGTGCTCAGCCCGCCATGGCGTGGGGCTGGATGAAGCCCCAAGGGAAAGCCTTGCTGACGCAGTGGCGCACCACGCCGGTCGCCGTAGATTGGAACAAGGACGGACTCACCGATCTTGTTATGCTAGATCAGGAAGGTTACCTCGCCTACTTCGAGCGGGCTTTGAAAGATGGCAAACGGGTGTTACTTTCGCCTCGGCGCTCCTTCTGCGACGAAGACGGTAAGCCGTTATTGCTGAGCAAAGGGATGGCAGGGAAGAGCGGCCGCCGGAAACTTTGCGTCGTCGATTGGGATGGCGACGGCAAAACCGATATCCTGCTGAATTCTTCCAATGCGAATTTCCTCCGCCAGGTCGGCGAACGCGACGGCAAGTGGCTCTTCAAGGATATGGGCCCGCTGGTGAAGGAGAATATCGAAGGCCATGACGTCAGCCCCACAGTCGTCGACTTTGACGGTGACGGCATTCCGGATTTTTTGGGCGGAGCGGAAGACGGGCATTTTTATTTCCTGCCGAACCCACGAACCGCCGTCAAATAGCCTGCGCGCCAGAGCTTATTTCTTTTTCCCGCCGCTGAACCTGATGGGTTCCGCTCCCCAGTTGTTGGTGGGCGGAAGCGTCCAAGGGTCGACAAAAGAACTGGCAGCCCAATCTTCCCATTGTTTGGCCAGCAGGCCGGCGATCGCTTTGTTGATGCCGGCGAGGTTGTGTAGTTCGGTTCGGTCTTCTTCGATGTTATAGAGTTCCCATTCGCCTTTGAATTTCATCACGGCTTTCCAGGGGCCGCTGCGCACGGCGCGATTGCCTTCGTGTTCCCAGAAGATCGGTTTAACGCGATGGAGTGGCTGGCCAAGAAAGGCAGGGCGCAGGCTGACACCTTCGGCGGGAAGGATGCGATGGTGGTTGAATTCCGAAGGGTAAGTGGTTCCGGTGACGTCCATCACGGTCGTCATGACATCGATCAGGTGCCCCGGCTGATTTTCAATCTGTCCCATGCGGGCGGCCGGGATGCCGGCGGGCCAATGGGCGATGAAGGGAGAGCTTACGCCGCCTTCGTGGGTGAAGTGCTTATAGCGGCGCAGCGGCGTATTATTTAAGGTAGCCCAGCTCATACCGAGGAGCACATGGGAGTCGGGACTGCCGATCACTTCACCTTGCGTGACGCCATTGGGTCCGCCTTCGGCGTTGCCGCCGTTGTCGCACATGAAGAGAATCAGGGTGTTATCCAGCATGCCGCGTTCTTTCAATCCGGCTACCATGCGTCCGACACTTTGGTCGATCCCGTCGATCATCGCGGCATAGACGGCCATGATGTTATCGAAGCGATCTTGTTCTTCGGCGGTAAGGCTATCCCAGGCTTTGACTTCTTCGGGGCGGGGTGACATCGGCCATTTAGGGTCGATGATGCCGAGTTCCATTTGTTTGGCATAGCGTACTTCGCGTAGCTTATCCCAGCCCGCTTTATATTTGCCGCGATATTTAGCGATGAGGTCGGCGGGCGCTTTCAGCGGGAAGTGGGCGGCGCCGTGGGCGAAGTAGAGGAAGAAAGGCTTTTGTTTCTCCTTGGCATCGTCGACGAATTTCAAAGCCCAATCGGTGAACATCGACGTCGCATACCAATTGCCGGTGCCGACTTCGGGCGAATGGGAGGGTACCTTGCGTCCGTCAAGGTAAACGTATTTGCAGGGTTCCGCACTGCGTTCGACGGGAAAATAAAGTTCACCGAACTGCGTGGTCGCCGTGCGTTGAAAACCGCGGTTCCAAGGAGTTGTACCGTTTTGTTGACCAAGATGCCACTTGCCGACCATGGAAGTGTGATAGCCGGCCGAACCCAGGACTTCGGCCATGGTCACGCATCGGTCATGGAGTCTGCCGTGCGTGCCGAGGGATTCGGGTTTAACCATGCCATCGAGCCAGCCCATACCCGCTTGGTGGGAGTAGAGGCCGGTGAGCAGCGAGGCACGGCTCGTGCTACAGCGTGCGGTATTGTAGAATTGCGTAAAGCGAACCCCGTGGGTAGCCAAAGCGTCGAGGTTGGGCGTCGGGATTTCGCTGCCGTAACAGCCGATGTCGGAGAAGCCGACGTCGTCGAGCAGGATTACCAGTACGTTGGGCCGGGCAGGTTCGGCGGCGAAGCCAGTGACCAGAGCGCCCAAGAAAGCAACCAGACCAAAGATGCGGGGTAACATGATGTCAGTTAAGCCTGATATCAGGACCGCACAACCTTTAGTGATACCGTCAACCGCAGCACAATCATCTTCAAACGCACCTAGGCGAGATAGCTTTAGGCGGTACGTTCGGAGGAAATCTCACTTGATAGCCCTGAATACAAAGACAGATTGGCCTGATGCGCCCCCTGTTATTTTGGTTATGCCTCTGCCCGATGGCCTTGATGAGCGCCGATGCGTCGAAGAAGCCGAACATTCTTTTCATCCCTATCGATGACCTGAATCATTGGGTTGGCTTCTTGGGCAGAAATGCACAGACTAGGACGCCGAATATCGATCGTCTCGCCAAGCTGGGCGTGGGTTTCACTAAGGCCTATTGCACCGCGCCTTCCTGTAATCCGTCCCGAGCCTCGCTAATGTCGGGATTAAGGCCGAGCAGCACCGGCTGTTATGATAACGCCCAGAATTGGCGCCCCGGTATCAGTGAAGATAAATTACTTAACAGCCATCTGGCGAAGAACGGTTATGCCGTCTACGGTGCGGGCAAGATCTACCACGGCGCCGGCGATCGCGGAGGCTATTTCGACGACTACTATGCTGGAGGGAAGGGCGGCCCGCTGAAACTCCATCCCGAGGCCAAGGACGACGGAGTCGGTGGCATCAAATTTGCTCCGTTAGTCTGTAAGGATGAGGATATGCCGGATCACTCCGTCGTCACTTGGTGCATCGAAAAAATGTCCCAGAAGCAAGAGAAGCCTTGGTTCATCGCGGCCGGCTTGGTTAAGCCGCATATGCCTTGGAACGTACCCAAGAAATGGTTCGACCTGTTTCCGTTGGATCAGATTCAATTACCCCCGCATATCGAAGGCGACTTGGCCGACGTTCCGCCGGCGGGGGTCAAGATCGCCAAACCACAAGGCGATCATGCCGCGATCCTGAAATCCGGACGTTGGAAAGAGGCCGTGCAGGCTTATTTGGCGACGATTGCGTATTGTGATTACGAAGTCGGACGCCTGATTGACGCTTGGGAGAAATCACCGGAACGTGATAACACGATTATTTGCCTGTGGAGCGACCACGGTTGGAGTTTAGGCGAAAAGGAACATTGGCGTAAATTTGCGCTTTGGGAAGAGCCGACGCGAACGGTCTTTATTTGGAGGGTGCCTGGTGTCACCACGGCGGGTACCTTGTGTCAGCGTCCGGTCGATTACGCGTGCATCTATCCTACCGTTTGCACCTTGGCTGGGATTCCGCTGCCTTCGCACCTAGAAGGCGCGGATATCACCCCATTACTGCGAGATCCTGCAGCGGCTTGGAAGTTGCCCGCCGTGACCACTTGGATGAAAGGAAACCATGCCGTGCGCTCGGAGGACTGGCGTTACATCCGTTATGCGGATGGCAGCGAAGAGCTGTATCAGGATTCGTCCGACCCGTTCGAGTACGTCAATCTTGCTGGCAAGCCGGAGATGGCGGAGAAAAAAGCAGAGATGGCGAAATACCTGCCAAAGTCTGATGCCGCCGATCTTCCGCACAAGAGTGGCGGAGGAGAGGAAGGCGACGATGGTGCCGCCAAGGTAATTAAAAAAGGCAAAGGCAAGAAGAAGGCAGAATGAGGTCTCAGCGGAGCGTCGCTTCGCAGACCATCTCAAGGATGCGAGGGATGCTGTAGGTCTCGTACGCGCCGTTCTTCGGAGGTGGGGCCGGTTCCGTGTGTGTGCCAAAGTTATCCGCGGGCTGCGGGATGCGGGTGAGCTCGGGGTTCCACTGACCATCCTTGCCGCCCATCTTGTAGATCACCAGGTCGAGCGATGGCACGATGTAGAGACAGAAGCCACCGGCACCCGTCTTGTAAAAGGCGTCGCGGGGGGCGCCGAGGATCTGGCCGGCCTGGTTATGTTCGAACTGCAGGCTGAAGGGGAAGTGCGGATTATAGGGAAGCGTCTGCTGGCAGAGCTTGATGTAATCGGACGGGATAAGCTGCCGGTCTTTCCAGCGTCCGCCTTGGGCGAGGCAATAGCCGAAGCGGGCGGCATCGGTCGCGCGAAGAGCGATCGATCCGGCGCCATTGGCGTGGGCCATCGTCACGTCGCCGCGGTAGAGGCAATAGCCCCAAGGACCCCAGCCCATCGGCTTGCCGAACTTCTCGTCGATATAGGCCGGCAGTTCCTTGCCTGTCACGCGTCGGAGGACCATCGAAGCGATATGAGGGGCGGGCGAGGAATAGGAATAACCTTCGCCTGGAGCGATCCAGAGCGGCGTGCGCAAGGAGGAGCCGTCCACGTCATGGATATCCTGGCCCTTGGCGGATTTGAGCGGTTGGGCTGTACCACGGACGACCGCGGAAGGCGTGGCACCTTCTCCGTTATGACCCGAGGTCATGCAAAGAAGGTGGCCGAGGCGGATATTGGCTTCGCGGGGGTCGCGGAGCGGGAATGCTTCGGGCAGGAATTCCTTTGTGTAGACCTTCGTGTCGAGCCCCTCTGGAATCTTCGCTTTGAACTCCTGCAACATCACGCCGCAGGCGATGCTCGTGAAGGCTTTGCCCGTGGAGGCCATGTCTGGGTTGGCGTTGCGGTGGGCCTTTCCGAAATATTTCTCGAGCACGAGGTAGCCTTTACTGATCACGACCAGGCCGCCGTTCTCCGTGTTGGAGCGTTCGGTCGCATGGTAGGCCTGCTCGAGCCGATCGAGATCGATGCCGGCGAGGGCACGGGCTTCGGCCTTGTCCTTCGGCGTGCGCCAGCCGCCTTGGGCGTCCGAGGGCGGGAAGTATTCCGCCGCACCGAGGGCGACGCTGAGAAGGCAGAAGCAGAGACAAGAACGCATGGGTGTGAGAAGGGAGAGGGGGGCTTTACTAATGGGCCTGAGGTGTTAGAGTGATAATATGAGAAAAAGTTTCCGGGTATTATCTCTGATAGGTATAGCGATGCTATTGGTCGCCTGTGCCAATAAGAATATCGGCGTCATGACTTATGATCAGGCCGTACTTACCTACGGTCCGCCCGACAAGGAGCGCTTCGTCGATGTCCAGCGGGTTGCGGTCTGGAACCGAGGAGAGACCACGCAGAAAACCAAATTCGCTGGGGAGAATCGTTACGACAAGACCTATAATCAGGTCATCCGGGTGTTTGATGAAAAGGGTATCCTGAGTTCCGAGCAATATCAGTGAAGCTGGCTTCGCCTTGAAGCTAAGATTCGTCCCATCCATGAGCGCCTTTACGATATCGGCAGAAACGTTGTTAAGCTGGTAGATTTACTTGCAAGGGCATTCGGCTGATTTAGATTGGCGTCATGGATAAGAACAATGCTCAGATCACTTTGCGAGTCGGGGTCGTGGGATTGCTCGCCACGGTGGCGGTGGGTTTCGCCCTTTCCTTTTTTTCCGATAAGCTTTTGCCGGTGGAGTTGCACCAATGGAAAGAGGCCCAGGAGGTCGGATTCATGACCTTCGCTGTCTTCGGATTGGCGATACTCGGGCTGGGGTTATTGCTGATCAGCCTAATCGGGCTTTTATTCCTGCAGCGCTGGGCGGCTTGGTTGCTCTTGGTCGTTTGCCTTGTTTTTAATTTCCTCTCACTGGTGGAACCGACGGTTGAGCCGGGTATCATGGCGTTCCTCGGAAGCGGGGAGGATTTGCTGACGGGTGCGGTCTTGGCTGTCGCTTTCTTTACGTCGGCCCTGAAGAAGGACGCTTAGGCGACTCGCTCAGATATCCGTCCAGTCGTCCGGCTTAGGTACGTTGGTCGGTCGTGGAACTTTGGGTAAATCGCTGCGATTTTGGACCAGGCCGCGGCGTTGAACCTCAAGTTTGCGCATGGCGGCCAGGATTTTCTCGTGGGCTTTGGTTTCAAGGGCGCTGAGGTAGACCCATTGCGTGGCGCGCGTGATGGCTACGAAGAACATCCGCGAGACAGTATTCCTACTGGCGCGAACGGATGACGATGTCACGCCGGGCATGAGTACCGAATCAAAAGTCAGGCCTTTGGCGCTATGGTAAGTCAGGACGGCAGGTCGGCCGGAAGAGAAATCCAAGCTGGCCCGGAAACCTTTCCGGTCAGTGGTGGTCTGGCGATCGGCGAGGATACCCTGGGTGCGCAGGAAGTCGGCGAACAAACCGACCTGCTTGATGGTCGGAAAAAGAATGCCAACACGTTCATTTTTCTGAAGTCGCTCGCGGAGGATTTCGACCAGCCGTTGTTGTTCTTCTTGGTCGTTCGCCGCCAGGTAAAGCAAAGGGGTCTGCCGTTCCATCTGGACGGTCGCGGCTTGGCTGCGAAATTGTTCGCGCTCGATGGCATCGTCGATGAACTCGCAGGCAAGATTCACGACATACGGACAGGCACGATAGGTCGCGGCTAAGTCGATTTCAATCGGACGTGTGCCCAGAGCGAGAAGGATGTCGTTCTTTTGGGCCTCATGGTAGAGGGCTTGTTTATTATCGAACGCTACGGTCAAGTGTTGCCCGCTCAGCTTCAGGAGGGAGTAACAGTCATCATCCAGATCTTGGCCTTCATCGACCAGGACGGCCGCAAGGGGAGGAGAGTTCCGATGGCGTTTCAGATGGTTCAGGACATTCTTGCGAATCAGTTCGAAATCCGGAAAGCCATCTTGACCGACGGGTGTCGGACCGAGCAGTTCTTGATGACGAAGCCGGCACCAATGGTCGAAAGTCAGGATGGATTCGGGGTCGAGGCGGAGTTCGGTGACCGCCGATCGGATGAAGTCGCGAAGCACATTGGTGTAAACCAAAACCACGATCTTGGCCTGCGGGCCTAAGGCATGCCGTAGGTGATGGGCGCGATGTAAAAGCACCACGGTCTTGCCGGCACCTGGGCCACCGCGGAGCACGACCGGAACCGTGGTCGGCGCCTTGATGGCAGCGGCCTGCGCGGCGGTGAGCCGGTCGGGTGGAGTAAGCCAGGTCAAGGCCGCTCCCTCTCGTCGTGATGGGATTCAAAGAGTGGCAGCTGACCTTCGCCGATAGCGGGATGTCCGGGGCGAAGGTCGTTACGCCTGCGCTCTTCGAGGATATACCCATTCTTAATGACCGTATCTTGGGCCAGTTCGACGGCGGCGCCATACCAAGAGAAAGCGGAATCATCGAGCCGGCTGAGATCTTTACCGAAGCGGCGGAAAGCATCGGCCAGGGCGGTTTGGGATTCTTCGATCTTGCCGCGCGCCCGGAGGCAACGGGAATAGAGGACCATCCCGATGGCGCTCGGGTCTTCGGCTTCATAGCGTCGGCAGAGTTCTTCGGCTTCGAGCCAGCGGCCTTTGCGAGTGTAAAAATTCGCCAAATTAAAAAGGGCCGTAGAGTTACCCGCGAGAATGCATTCGAGGTAGGTTTTTTCTTGGCGATAGGCATCGCCCTTGCGTCCGTAGGCAATCGCCAGTTGAGCTAGACCACTTTTCTTATATTCGGGACGTTGGCGGATGAGCCGTTTCAGAAGATGAATGGCCTTGTCGTGCATACCGACCTTATTGTGTAAGTTTGCGAGTTCGATGATCTGGACGGGCAGCCGGTCAGGACCATAAACGCTTGCTCGGATGTTCCGTTCGATCTCTAGAATCTGTTCGCGGTCTTTACCTGGATTAACGACGTTGTGGAGGGGCGATTCGATGGTACCTGAAAAACTTTCGCCACCTTTCTCGGGAGTGATTTCGAACGTGAAATGCTGGTTGGCATCGAGCGTGTAGGTCAGGGTCAAGGGCGTACCCGCCTTAATCGGTTGCGTGACGCCGGTGAATACTGGGCGGGAGCCCATGCCCAGGCCGGCCCAGAAAACGATGCGAATGGGGCCGCCTGGTGCGATGAAGCGGTGGTTTTGGTTGGGCTTGAACTGGCCGGAGAAAGGAAGTTTCTGATTGTGCGGGATGATTTCATGGTTCCCACGGTCAGTTTGGAGGCTGAGGAGATCGCTGGCGACCGGCGTGAAAATGCTTTGTCCGTAAAGGTGAAGTAAGAGCGCATGGTAGGCGGCACCGCGGGCGACGGCCACTTGCATGTCGAGGGCGTTATCGAAACGGTGGACTAAGAATTCGCCAAAATATTGCTTCAAGCCATCAATCACTAGCGGGTTAAGTGAACTCCCGCCGACGGCGAGCAGGAAGCCGATCTGAGAGGGCTTAAGTTTGGCGCGATCAAGCGCGTCTTCGATGGGCGCGAAGACCGAACAGCTTAAAGTATATTCATCTTCACGTACTTGCACGCTGTCCTCGTCGAGGAAAGGGTGCATGACGTTGGTGAACTCAATCCCGGTCAGGGTCGGAGAATTGAAGGCCAAGCGGGTACCATCGTTGAGCAGTAACGTCTGGACGCCGGGATATTGTTTCTTCGCCGTGATGACGATTTCGGCCAGATTTTCGCCGTGAGATAGCCGGTGATTGATGATTTCGCAAAGGCCGATTTTGAGCTGTTCAGCCGTGGCCAGGAGTTGGGGTTCGAGCTGCTCTTTGCGAACTTCATATTCCCATTCATCGAGCGCCATCTTGTTCTGATGGGCGAGGGCGGGGATTAGGATCTCATGGACGATGGCGCGGTCAATATCCGCACCTCCTAAGCGATGGTAGCGGGAGACTGCGCGTGGGCTGATCTTGAGCCGTTGGTCGGCGGTACGTTGCAAAGTGAAGAGGGCGACATCGCAGGTGCCGCCGCCGAAATCGATGATCATCACTTCGGTCTTATCGTTGACGCCGTCGAGGGCGGCGAGTCCTTGGCGGGCGATGAAATCGATGAAGGCTGCAATCGGTTCGTCGAGCAGGTCGCCGTGGCCCAATGTAAGGTCAGCGAGTTTCGCCGCTCGTACCGTGTCGTCACGCTGGCTGATCTGAAAAGAAGCCGGCACGGTAACGACCGTACGTGCGATGGCGCCCTTGGCTTGCGCACGAAGAAATTGCAGAACTTGCCCGGAGATTTCGGCCGGCGTGCGACTGCCTAATTTGGCCTGCGGAAAAGTGCGGCCGATGCCCATTTCGTTTTTTACCTCGGCGAGATAAGTCGCATTCGGGCGAAGACCGAGTTCGACTGATCGACTCATGGTGCGGCGGGCGCCTTCGCCGACGAAACTGCGATCCGGAAGGTGGGCGACGACCGAGGGCACGAGCACCGAGGTGAAGTCGCCGGAAAGCGTCGGCTGGATGATTTCCAGGCACTCGGCCAATTCGATTTCATCAGGACGCGTGGGTGACCAACGGACTTGGGCGATGGTGGAATTGGTGGTGCCAAGATCGATGCCCAAGACCCGAAAAGCTTTCAAGTCGGGGCGAATTTCGGCGTTGGGCGGACGGAGGTGCGGCAGGGGGTTCATCGCTTGGAAATATAGGTCAAATAGTGTCGGCTAAAAGAGGGTACGAAGCAAGGGTGCCGAGGCATATTTATCTTACGAAAACGGGGTCTCCCAAGGGGTGGCAGGATACTTAAGAATTTCTTAAGTTTTGGAAACTCTTAGTTCGCAATGGGGTTCAATAGGTAGTGAAATACCCCATGAGACACCTGCGTGCTTTCCCCCTGTCGCTTTTAACCCTTGGTCTCTTGATTTGCCATGGTCAGCCAGCTCTTGGCGCCGGTAAGAAGCCCGAAAGCAAGGCCGTCCATAAAGAGGAGAAGGCTAATCCGCCGGTCATCACGAAAGTCACGCCTGTAGCGGAGATTGCCCGCCAGAGCGCGATTTGGCACCAATGGACCGACCTCGAAGGTCGGAAGGTGGATGCGATGTTCTGTGCTTACAGTAAGGATTTTATCACCATTCAGACCAAGGGTGGGAAAACCTTCCAATTTAACGTCAATATCCTCATTCCGGAAGACCGGGAGTTTGCGGTAGCCTGTGCGGGCAAGGACAAGGAAGCCGCCTTTAGTCCGGCCGTAATCGCGGCGGCGGCGGCGGATGTCGATCGCCTAATCCAAGCGGTTTTGGCCAGTAAGGAACAGAAACCTAACCCTTTGGCGACGGATGAGCAGTTCTTACGCCGGATTTACGTGGATGCCATCGGCCGGGTGCCCACGGCGGAGGAAGCTAATGAATTCTTGAACGACGCGGCTGGCAATAAACGGGCGAAGTTGATCGATAAGTTGGTCTATTCGCCTGGTTACACGATGCAGATGTTCAATTGGATGGCGGACCTCTTACGCGTCAAGGACACCTTCGGCAAAGCGGTCCCAGCCTTTACCTTCGAAGACTGGTTGAAGTCCCGCATCGCTTCGAACGCTCCTTGGGATCAGGTGGTGAAGGAAATGGTCACGGCCGACGGCCGATTGACCGATAATGGTGCCGCGGGCTTCATGTTATTCGATGCCGACATGCCTTTGGATGGGGTTTCGAACCTCATGACCACTTTCTTAGGTACCAATATGGCCTGCGCCCAATGTCACGACCACCCCTTGGCGGAGTGGAAACAACGGGATTTCTTCCAGATGGCATCCTTCTTCGGTGCGACGGATGGTAAGAACGAGGGCATCGCGCGGCAGATTCAGAGTACGCTCAAAGCGGACCCAACCCTGTCGAAGAACGTCGTCGTGAAGATTGGTTTGGTAAATTCCTACCGACTGGAAGATCAGAGCAAGAACAGCCTGACCTTCCCTAAGGACTATAAATATAAGGACGCCAAGCCAAGTTCCCCGGTGTCGCCCGTGCTGATCACCTGGGAGAAGAACGACGCCAAGTTACCGATTTATAAGTTGGATACGACCCATCCTTCGCAGCTCCGCGATGAGTTTGCCCGCTGGTTGGTCAGCCCCCAGAACCCACGTTTCGCCACGAACATCGCCAACCGCCTTTGGAAGAAAGCCTTTGGGTTGGCCGTGCTCGAGCCCGTCGTGGATATTGACGATCTAAGTCAGGCCAGCAGCCCGGAATTATTGGCGCACCTCACCTCCGTGATGAAAGCCGCCCGCTTCGACCTGCGTGAATTCCAACGGGTCATCTACAATTCCCGGACCTATCAGAGCGGCGCCAGCGTCACCCCTGATCTCGCCAAGGGACCTTATCTTTTCAACGGTCCGCTCGTGCGTCGCCTCACCGCGGAGCAAGCCTGGGACAGTTTTGTGGTCAATTCGATCGGAACCAACGCCGACAATATCTTACTGCGTCGTTCGGACGTATTGATGGCGTATTCCTTACCTGACGGCAAGGTAAGCCCAGCGGTCATTCACAAAGTTATCGATAGCATTAATAAGAACGGTAAAGGCAAGAGTATGGCGGACGGCAAGAAGACCGGGGGCGGTTCTTCCATGGGCTTGGCTACGGGATACGAAGGCGAAAAGCCCGTCACCCGTTTCAGCATGATCATGGCCCGCGCCAGCGAGTTGCCCCAGCCCGCCTCCGAATCCCACTTCTTGCGACTCTTCGGACAGGGCGACCGCCTCTTAACGGATTCTGCGACCAATGATGGTAGCGTGCCGCAGGTGCTACAGATGATGAACGGTTCGATCGGGAAGCTTGTTTCTGACCCCACCGGCGTGGCCATCGGCACCGCTTTGAAGTCAAAAGCGACCGACGGTCCGATCCATTCGCTTTACCTTTCCTACCTTTCGCGCCATCCGACCCCGGTCGAATTGGCCGCCGCCCAGAAAGGCCTGGCCAACGGTTTGCACCTGGCCGACTTGGCTTGGGTCTTAGCTAACACCCGCGAATTCTTATTTATCCAATGATCTCACCTACCTTTGCGAATCAACTTCGGACACCCGAAGACCGCCGTACCTTCATCGAACGTTGTGCGAAGATTTCTTTCGGCCTGAGTGTCTTGCCTTTCTTTTCGCGCGTCGCCGATGCGGCGGAAAAGCAGGGGGCGGCGGTGCCGAACGCAGGTCTGCCAGGCTTCGGTAAGGCGAAGCGCGTGATCTTCCTGGAGCTCGCGGGCGGGATGTCGCACATCGACACCTTCGATCCGAAGAAGGGTGAAAGCAAAGGACCAGGAACGCCCATTCCGACGCGGGCGGATTTCCAACTGACTTCTTACCTGCCGGAGACCGCCGGGGTAGCCGATAAAATTACCGTCATCCGTTCCATGACCGCCAAGGTCGGTGTGCACGCCTCGGCCGCCTACCTGATGCGGACCGGTTTTGAAAGGCGTGGGACCGTTCAGCACCCCACATTAGGTGCTTGGGCGCAACATTACCTCGGTGGTAGCCATAAGACTTTGCCATCCTCCGTGGCCATCAATCGCTCGGCGAATCACGGTAACGGTTGGTTCCCTGCTTCGCACTCACCTCTGCCAATCCTGAGTCCCGAAGACGGCTTGATGAATACGAAAAGCATCGAGTCAGAAGAAGTGCAAGCCAAGCGCGCCGAACTTCTGATCGCCTTAGACGCCGGCTTCGGCAAAAAAGCGGCGGATGAAAACGTGAAAGCGTATAACGAGTTTTACGATACCACCTTCCAGCTGATGAAGAGCACGGATCTTAAGGCCTTCGATCTGAATTCGGAAACCAAGGAGACGCGCGCACGCTATGGTAAGAGCAAATTCGGCCAAGGCTGCTTGCTCGCCCGACGTCTGGTAGAAAACGGCGTTCGTTTTGTCGAAGTATCCAGCGGTGGTTGGGACATGCACAAGACCTTGGATGATAGCATGGCTGATCGCGGGGGTGAGTTTGACCACGTTTTCGCGACACTGATTGAAGACCTTGAAGCCCGCGGACTTTTAGATTCTACCTTGGTCGCCGTCACCACGGAGTTCGGTCGCAAGCCAGAATTTGTGGGCGGTGGTCGCGGTCACCATCCTTTGGTCTTCTCAACGGTCTTGGCCGGCGGTGGAGTCAAGCGCGGTTATGTCCATGGAACGAGCGACGCCAAAGGATATGGGCCGGAAAAAGACCCTGTCACCGTGGGTAATTTCCATGCCACCATTGCACACGCAGCGGGTCTCCCAGTCGAACAAGAGATCCTGACGCCAGCTGGTCGCCCGATGGTCATCGGAAATAAAGGTAAACCCGTCCTCGGAATCTTCGCTTAACTCAGGAGTGCCGCCAGGTCGCCAGGTTGTTCGAGATGGACGGCGTGGCCGGCCTGTTCGACGACGCTGAGACGAGCTCGCGGCATGTGTGCGCCCATTGCGTGAGCTAGCTCAGTGAATTTCGGATCAAACTCGCCCGTGATAAGATCAACGGGAAAACGGACTTCTTTCAGTCGATGCCAAAGTGAGGGAAGGGTACCCGTGCCGACGTTTTCCAGGCTTAAAGCCAAGGCTTCTGGATGATTGAGCGCTCTTTGAGCTAGGAGTGGATGGAGTCGCTCGGTGGGCAGTTTGAAAAGCGAGTGAAAGAAAGGTTGATGGTGCCAATACTTATAAAATGCGTCCAGACCCTGGGTTCGAATGAAAGTGGCGAGGGCGGCGTCTGCGAGTTGGCGCTCCTGGCGTTCTTCGGCGGTTTTTAGACCGGGGCTGGCGCCGATCAGGATGAGTCGGGCGATGCGCTCAGGGTGGGCGATGGCCCAGTGGAGGGCCAGTCGACCGCCCATCGAATACCCTAAAAGCGTAATGGGGCCGCTCGTGCCGGCCGCTTGATCGATGATGTTCAGGTGATTGGCCAGCGAATACGCCGTGGTGGCGGTGAGGTCGCGCAAGGAGCCGTGACCTGGGAAGTCGGGAGTGATGAGCGACCGGTCGGGTGGCAGGCAAGAACGTAGGGCGGAAAAGTCCCAGCTTGAGCCCGTAAAGCCATGTAATGCGACGATAGGGGGCATGGTGGCTGGGGCGCAGGTAGAGGGTCGAGGAGTTCGCAGGCAGCCCGTCAGTGAGGGCGTTAGGTTAACCTTTAGATTATCCATAAGACAGCCAAAATATGGGAACAAACGGGGGGCAGATTGACTCTAAAAAATACCCTCTATGCCTGGTATTCGCGTCAAACCATGGAACCGTGTCGACGGTCCGATTTACAGTCTTTCCACGACGGCGAACGGTCGCGGTAATTTAAATATCTGCAGTTACGTCACCCCGATTTCGATGAAGCCTAAGCGCTTCATCGTGGGGATCTTCAAGGATACCAAAACTTTGGAAAATCTCGAAGTGAATCCGATTGGCTTATTGAATTATATGGCGGTGGATCAAGCAAACCATGTCAATCTGCTTGGCAAGAAGACCGGTAACACGATGGATAAAATCGCCAAACTCGGAGATCAAATCGAGCACGTTGGCGATGGGCTTTATAAACTCAAGGGCGTCCTGGCAATCTTGCGGCTCAAGTTCATGGAGCGGTTGGATTGCGGCGATCACTGGGCCTGGCTCGCGCACGTCGACTCCTATGAGAACTTGCGGGAAGCCGAACCGCTTACCTTGGATGAGTTGAAGCGGTTGAAGTTAATCTTGGCCTAAAGGCCAAGAGGGGCGCGCGGGCAAGTGAGCACGGTTAGAATGTAAGGCAAAAGAAGAGCTGGACTAAGTCCGGCTCCTTTGGTGCTTATTTCTTTTTGGACACCTTACGCTTCACCACCGTCTCGGTGCGTTGCGGGATAAGGTAGGTGCGGCCGCGGATGAGGCGTTCGTAGAGGTCCACCATCGCCACGCCTTCGCGGGGGCGGACAGAGTCGGCCTTGGTCGCGCGATCGACTTGGCGCTTAAGCATCCGGCAAAGGTCTTCGGCGTTGTATTGGATCATCCCCAAGATGCGTTCAACGGAGTAACCTGGGATACTTTCTTCAATGTAGAAGCCGTCTTCTTCATCATCTTCAAGGAAGACGTGGGCTTCGTTGACGCGACCGAAGAGATTATGGAGGTCGCCCATGATGTCTTGGTAGGCGCCGACCATGAAGGCCCCGATGTAGTAGGGTTGGCCTTCCTTGAGCGGGTGGAGGGAGAGGGTGTGACGGACGTCTTCGAGGTCGATGAAATCGTCGACCTTACCGTCGGAGTCGCAGGTGATGTCCACGAGCGTAGCCTGGACGCTGGGGCGTTCGTTGAGGCGATGGATGGGCGCAATCGGGAAGAGCTGATCAAGGGCCCAGTGGTCGAGCAGTGATTGGAAGACCGAGAAGTTACAGACGTATTGTTCGGCCAGCATTGAGTCGAGACGCGCCAGCTCGTCAGGGACGTCGGAAGTATGGGCCAAGTCGGAACGAATCTGGCGGCAGATGTCCCAGAAAAGCCGGTCGGCGAGGGCGCGGTCTTCGAGTCGCAGGTTACCTAAGCTAAAGCGTGCGTGGGCTTCTTCGCGCTTCTCTTTTGCATCGTGATAGCGTTCGAGTGGGTCGAACTTACGTTTGTTCTTACGGACGGCTTCCAGTTCGCGGATGACCTGGTGAAGTTTGCCATTGGGCAGTTTGGCGGAGCCTTCGTCGCGGGTGATGCGGTCGACGGCTTCAAAAATCAGGATGGAATGCGGTGCCACGAGGGCGCGGCCGGATTCCGAGACGATGTCCGGGAGTTCGACGCCGCTTTCGTCGCAGATTTGTTTAACGTTGGCGACGACGTCGCGGGCGTAGACTTCCATGCTGTAATTCATGGAAGATTCGAAGGCGGAGCGGCTGCCGTCGTAGTCGATACCGAGACCACCACCGACATCCAGGAGCCCCATCGGGAAGCCCATGCGCTTTAATTCGCAATAGAAGCGGGTCGCTTCGATGACGGCTTTCTTGATTGTACCGATATTAGGAACTTGAGAGCCGATGTGAAAGTGGACCAGACGCAGGGCATCCTTCATCTTGGCCTTGGAGAGTTTGCTCGCGGCTTCGACGATTTCGGAAGCCGTCAGGCCGAACTTGGCGTTCTCGCCAGTGCTGGACGCCCATTTGCCTTCGCCTGCGGTCGTCAGTTTAACACGGATACCGATGTGGGGCTGGACGCCCATCCGACGGGCGATGCGGATGATCGCATCAATTTCGGAAAGTTGTTCGACGACGATGATGGTCTGTTTGCCGAGACGGCGGCCCATGAGGGCGAGCTCGATGTATTCTTCGTCTTTGTAACCGTTGCAGATCAGGAGGGCCTTGCGGTTTTCAAGTAGAGCGAGCGCGATGATCAGTTCGGGCTTGGAGCCGGCTTCGAGGCCGAAATCATATTCTTCGCCGGCGTCGAGGATTTCTTCCACGACCTCGCGGAGTTGGTTCACCTTGATTGGGAAGACGCCGCGGTAACGGCCGGTGTAATCTTCTTCTTCGATGGCACGGCGGAAGGCCTCGTTGATCTGCGTAACGCGGTGGCGCAGCAGGTCTTGGACACGGATGGTCAGCGGAGGTTTAAGGCCTGAGGCTTCGACCTCCTTGACGATATCCGTGATCCGGATTTTGCGGTGATCGCCCTTAGGGTGCACGCAGAGGTGCCCTTGCGGGTCGACGGAGAAGTTATTACCTCCCCAGCGTTTAAAGCCGTAGTACTCTTCGGCGTCTTTAGTAGTCCAAGGCTGTGGTTTGCTCACGTGAGTAGACAGGGGACTTTTTAACCTACGGGGGGAAGCGCAAGGTGAAATCTTACCTCGGGCTCTCCCTTCCGGCTCGACCCGAGGGTGGGCAGGGATTGTCTGGGTGTATGCCAGCGGATGCCGTCATCAAAGCGACACATGTGTTACGTAAGGCATTAGCGGGCCTTTCTTTCCCGTCGCCGGCGGATTACGTCTACCGTCCCTTGGATTACGCCTGGGAGGCACATGAAGCCTACCTAAGGCGTTACGCGGCCGCCGGGCCAAGGAAGATCTTATTTTTGGGGATGAATCCTGGGCCGTTCGGAATGGCACAGACGGGCGTACCTTTCGGTGAGATCGCCGCCGTCCGGGATTGGATGGGGATTGAACTACCCGTGGGGCGTCCAGACGTCGAGCACCCGGGGAAGAAAGTGACGGGCTTCGCCTGTCACCGTTCGGAAGTGAGCGGGCGTCGGCTTTGGGGCCTATGCCAAGAGCGATTCGGCACGGCGGATAAATTCTTCGCGAACCACGTCGTCCATAATTATTGCCCTTTGCTTTTTTTAGAGAACACCCAGTTGGGGCGTAATGTCATTCCGGAGGAATTACCGAACGAAAGTATGGCGCCGGTAAATCGTGCCTGTGACCAGTTACTGCGCTCGATGGTCGAGGCCTTGCAGATTAAGAGCGTGGTCGGCGTCGGCGGTTATGCCGAGACGCGGGCGCAAGAAGCCTTGGCAGGCCTGCCGGTGAAATTCGCGAAAGTGCCGCACCCGAGTCCGGCTAATCCCGTCGCTAATCGCGGTTGGTCGGCAGCCGCGACCAAGGCTTTAGTCGAACAAGGAGTCTGGTCCTGATCATGGGCCTCATCGAAGAAGTCCTGGTTCGTCCAAAGCTCCGTCAGAAGCTTTGGCAATGGTGGTATCCGTTCTTTACCCGCCGGGTGCGGGCGCAAGGCATCAGTTTTCTGAATTACGCTTTCGACGGCCTGGATGATCCCCGCCCAGAGCTACGCACCGAGGACGAAGCGGATCGGCCAAATATCCAACTATATCGTCACGTGCTTGGCGGGGTTGATTTGCGAGGTAAGCGTGTGTTGGAGGTCAGCTGTGGGCATGGCGGCGGAGCTTCGTATTTCGCCCGTTATCATGGGCCGAAGGAATATATCGGATTGGACCTGAATCCCGAAGGTATCCGTTATTGCCGTGAAAATCATCAGGTCATTGGTTTGAGTTTTATGGCGGGTGACGCCCAGGCTTTGCCCTTTGCAGCCGGTAGTTTCGATGTCGTCATCAATGTCGAAGCCTCGCATTGCTATCCGGATTTTCCGGGCTTCGTGGCTCAGGTGGCCAAGGTGCTGAAGCCCGGTGGCTGGTTTTGTCACGCCGATTTGCGCTACCCTAATGGGGTCGACGAATGGGTGGGAGCCTTATCGCACCATCCGTTGCTACGCTTGGAGCAAATGCGATTGATCAATCCAGAGGTCATCCGGGGGATGGAACTTAATACCCCGCGTTATGAGGCGATGGTGCGGCAGGCGCTGCCTCGGTTACTTCATGGCTTGGCCATGGATTTCGCCGGCGTGAAAGGTTCGCGGCTTTACCGTGACGCGGTTTCGGGCGAGATGACGTATCGGTCCTTTAGGCTGCAGCGGCGAGTTTCCTGAGATTGCTTCCGGTCGGGGATGGCTCACGCTGAGTCATCCCCATGAGATATCTTGTAGCCCTCTTATTGAGCAGTCTGGCGACCCTCGCCGCCGAGCGTCCTAATATCATTTTCATCCTGACCGATGACCAAGGCTATGGCGATCTGAGCGCTCACGGTAATCCCGTTCTTAAGACGCCTAACATCGATAAACTTCGCGGCGAAAGCGCCCGTTTCGTCGACTTCCAGGTATCACCGACCTGTTCGCCGACGCGCAGCGCCTTGTTGACCGGCCGACATGAATTCAAGAATGGCATCACCCATACCATCTTGGAGCGGGAGCGGATGACGCTCGCTTCGGTGACATTGACTCAGCAACTCCAGAAAGCAGGCTATCGCACGGGTATCTTCGGTAAGTGGCACCTCGGCGACGAAGCCGAGTATCAACCGAACAAGCGCGGTTTCGACGAGGTTTATATCCATGGAGCCGGCGGCATCGGACAGCATTATCCTGGAAGCTGCGGCGACGTCCCGGGCAATTCATATTATGGCCCTACGTTATTGCATAATGGCAAGTTCGTGAAGACCGAGGGCTATTGTACCGACGAATTCTTTAAGCAGGCGACGACGTGGATTGAAGGCGAAGTGACGGCGAAGCGTCCTTTTTACGCTTATATCGCGACCAACGCTCCGCACGGCCCCTATCATGCCAAGCCAGAAGATGCCGCGATTTATGAAGGTAAAAACCTCGGTAAGGATACCGAAAATTTCTTCGGTATGATCCATAATATCGACCTTAATGTCGGCAAGCTGCTGGCGAAGGTTGAGGCCATGGGTATCGCCAAAGACACCTTGATTGTCTTGATGAACGACAACGGCGGTACCGCTGGCGTGAAGGTCTTCAACGCGGGGATGCACTCGGGCAAAGGCACGCCATACATGGGCGGTATTCGAGCCATGTCTTTCTGGCGGTTACCTGGGCAATTCCAGCCTCAGGATATCAAGGCCTTGGCCGCGCATATCGATTATGCTCCGACGATTCTTGAACTGACGGGTACGCCGGCTTCCGACCAGATGAAGGCCCAGATGGAAGGCCGCAGCCTCGTCCGGTTGCTGACCGCAAAGGTGGGTCAGGATATCGACTGGCCGGATCGTGTACTCTTCACGCACGTCGGCCGCTGGGGCAATATGGTAAAGGGTGTCGATCCTGAGACGAGTAAGTTTACCGGTACGAGCGTGCGTACGACCCGCTGGCATTTGGTTTCGGCCGGTGCTTCAGGTGGCGGCAAGGGTAAGGCCAACGCTAAAGCCAAGAAGTCAGCTGGCGCTGCTACGGAAGGCAATTCTTCCGGTCCGAAGTGGGAACTCTTTGATTTAAGCACCGACTATGGGGAGACGACTGACGTCGCTTCGGCGCATCCCGACGTCGTCTCTGACCTGATCGCCAAGCATGATGCCTGGTGGAAGGAGTGTCGTCCGCTCATGGTCAATGAGAACGCCGTCGGGCCGGCCGAGAATCCTTTCAAGGTGATGTACCGGGAGCAGACGGGGAAGTAAGCGGGCGAGTATAGAGTATCGAGTATGGAGTATAGGCGAGGCGGCCTATGATAGATAAGCGATTCCCGAGGGCGGGAGGCTAGCCGTTACGCCAGCAGCTTCTTCACGACTTCACCGTGGATATCAGTGAGGCGGAAGTCGCGACCTTGGTAGCGATAGGTAAGGCGGGTATGCTCGACGCCCATCAAGTGCAGGATCGTCGCGTTGAGGTCGTGCACGTGGACGCCATCCTTGACGATATTATAACTAAAGTCGTCGGTCTCGCCGAAGGTCGTGCCCTTATTGACGCCGGCGCCGGCCATCAAGACGGTGAAGCAACGCGGGTGGTGGTCGCGTCCGTAATTGGTTTCGGTAAGGGTACCCTGCGAATAGATGGTGCGTCCGAATTCACCACCCCAAACAATCAAGGTATCATCGAGCAACCCACGTTGTTTGAGATCGGTAAGGAGACCAGCCGTGGCTTGGTCGGTGTCGTTACACTGGCCTTTGATGGCCTTTGGCAGACCGCCGTGGTGATCCCAGCCCATGTGAAAGAGCTGGACGAAGCGGACATCGCGTTCGCAGAGACGACGGGCCAGGAGGCAATTAGAGGCATAAGAGCCGGGACGTTTCACATCCGGCCCGTAGAGATCGAGGACGTGTTGCGGTTCTTTGGAAAGATCAAGCAGGTCCGGCACGCTGGTCTGCATGCGGAAGGCCATTTCATATTGTGAAATACGAGTCTGGATTTCGGGGTCGCCGAGGACGTCGTGGCGTTGGTTGTTAAGGGCGGCGAGCTCGTCGAGCTGTTCGCGGCGTACTTCGCGGGGGATGCCGTCGGGGTCCTTGAGGTAAAGCACGCGTTCACCCTTATTGCGGAGCTTAACGCCTTGGAGTTTGGAGGGCAGAAAACCGGCGCCCCAGAGTCGGTCGTAGAGCGGTTGGTCTTCGGGTCGGCCGCTACCGAACGAAGTCATGACCACATAGGCGGGAAGATCGGCGTTCTCGCTGCCGAGCCCGTAAGCGGACCATGCGCCGATGCTGGGGCGGCCTGCGAGCTGGCTGCCCGTCTGCATGAACGTGATGGCAGGGTCGTGGTTGATCGCCTCCGTGTGCATCGCACGGACGACGCACCATGCGTCGGCCTTGGTAGACATGTGCGGCATGAGTTCGCTGAACCACGCTCCAGATTGACCATACTGTTTGAATTTGAAGATTGAAGGAGCGACGGGGAAGGACTTCTGGCCGGACGTCATCGTGGTCAGGCGTTGACCCTTGCGAATGCTTTCCGGGAGGTCCTTAGCTCGCATTTTTTCCATCTCGGGTTTCGGATCAAAGAGATCCAATTGTGAAGGTGCACCGGATTGGAACAGGTAGATGATCCGCTTCGCCTTGGGCTTGAAGTTAGGGAAGCCCAGGCCGGGGTTGGCGGCGAAGGTCGGGGTACTGATGATCGAGCCTAAGGCGGCGAGACCGATGCCGCCCGCGGAACCCTTGATGAAAGTACGCCGCGATAAGGCCATCTGGGTGGCATGGTCGAGGCCTTGGAATTGATGGTCGTTGCAGTTCATTCGCGGGTGACGGTTTCGTCGAGGTTGAGGAGGATATTGGTCGTGGCCGTCCAAGCGGCTAATTGGTCGTGGTCGAGGTCGGTCGGTGCAGGGCTCAGGCCGGTTGCGAGAAGTTTAGGCGCAAGTGTCTTGTCGGTGGCATAGGTCGCGAGGCGTTTCTCCAGGCCTTTGCGCAGAACCGAAAGCTCCTCGGCGGTGGCATTGCGCCGGACCACGTGACGGAAAGTCCAGGCGAGTTTGGCTGCGTTATCGCCGGATTGTCTCATGGCTTGTTCGGCCAGTTTGCGGGCGGCTTCGACGAAGGTGACTTCGTTGAGTAATGAGAGGGCCTGCAGCGGGGTGTTGGAGCGCGAACGTTTGACCGTACAGACTTCGCGACCTGCAGAATCGAAGAGTAGCATCGTGGGCGGAGCCGCCGTTCGTTTCCAAATGGTGTAGAGCGAACGACGGTAAAGTCCTTCGCCCTTGTCGGCCTTATAATTCCGCATGTCGCCGTAAACGCTGGTCTCGTCCCAGACGGCTTCAGGCATGTAGGGCTTGACGCTGGGCCCGCCTTGGAGATCGACGAGCAGGCCAGAGATCGAGAGGGCTTGATCGCGGATCACTTCAGCGGGTAGGCGGAAACGGGGGCCGCGGGCGAGCAGGCGGTTGTCAGGGTCTTTCTCTAACATTTCAGGGGTCACGGCGGCGCTGCGGCGATAGGCCGCACTGGTCATGATTAGCTTTTGCATCGCCTTCATATCCCATTTGCGGTCGACGAATTCGACGGCCAGCCAATCGAGGAGCTCGGGGTTGCTGGGCCACTCGGACTGCGAACCGAAATTCTCGGAGGTCTTCACCAGCCCGATACCGAAGAAGCGTTCCCAGGCGCGATTGACCCAGACGCGACCCGTGAGCGGGTGTTGGCCGCTGACGAGCCAGCGAGCGAAGCCCAGGCGGTTATTCGGTTCGCCAGCCGGAAGGGGCGGGAGGAAGGCGGGTAGCTTGCGTTCGACCTTGGGGCCGATTTTATCGTATTCGCCACGGAGGAGCACGAACGCGTCACGAGGCTTGGGCAGTTCATTCATCACCATCACCGAAATCGGGGCACCGAGGGCGCCATCATGCGCGGTCTTGGCGGCCGCGACCTTGGCGGTTGCGGCGAAGCGGGGATGCTCAGGGCTATCGGTGAAGTTTTTTTCGAGGGCATTCTGGTCTGCTGATGTGAGCTGATCGGCAGGTTTCGCGAGCAGGCGTCGGGTTGCCTCAGCCGCCGGGTCAGTCTTCAGCGAGAGGAGTTTAGGATCCTGGCCGGAGAGATTCAGGCGGAAGCGGCCCATGCTATGGTTAGAGACCGCTTCCTGTCGCATGACCACGACCAGCTTGGCGCCAGTGGGGATGGTCGTCGGCGCTATGGTGAAGATTGCCTTACGAGCCACACGGTTGGCGGGCAGATTGCCGCCGATCGCCCAACCCGCTTTATTGTTATCGGCCTTCTTGGCCTTGCCCTTGGTCATGGGCGCTGGGCCAAGCTTGGCGATGTTCCAGCCGGGCTGGTCGTAATCGGCTTCGGCTTTTACAAGAGGGAGGGGGGCTGATTTGCCGTCGGAGGTCAGGAGGCGGATCTCGAAGGCGCTGAGCACGAAGTTGC
The DNA here is from genome assembly GCA_007280935.1 of Opitutales bacterium. Taxonomy (GTDB): domain Bacteria; phylum Verrucomicrobiota; class Verrucomicrobiia; order Opitutales; family UBA953; genus UBA953. Next base: position 5,975 of record QYQK01000002.1, on the reverse strand, counting down.
CGTTGGAGGCCCGGCCGAGGCTTTTGCCTGGATGAGAGTCGTCGGGTAGCGCTTCGAGTCGTATAGCGGTGAGCAAGCCTGGGACAGGGGTGGATTCAATGATGTAAGTCTCTTTCGCAGCGGTGCCACCGGAGACCAACCAAGAGCCGTCATCCAAGCGGGTGAATTCTGCATTCTCCTTTGCCGAAACCTTTTCACCGACGAGCGGTTGCCAAGCTACGCCGTTTTTGGCGAAGGCCGCCTGTTGGCGCTCGAGCCATTTGGCAAAAAGTTCGGGTTGGGAGGTCGGGATACTTTTGAGAGTTTTTTCGGCAGTCGCTAGGGCGGCGGCGGTTTCGTCGATTTTCTTTTGTTGGTCCGTCGTAGGAAGCGCGAGTAAAGGGGGCGTATTGCCACCACGGCGGGTCGTGCCGGAACCGCCGAATTCACCCAGGACGCCGGATTCGTCGTTCGAATTGAAATAGGCAAAAAACTGGTAGAATTCCTTTTGGCTGATCGGGTCGTATTTATGGTCGTGGCAGCGGCAGCAGTTCATCGTCAGCGCCATCCAAGTCGAGCCGGTGGTCTCAATGCGATCGATAACGTTTTCGGCGAACCATTCTTCGACGATGCGGCCTCCTTCCCCATTGAGGCGGTGGTTACGGTTGAAAGCCGTGGCGATGACTTGATCGCGAGTGGCGTTTGGCAGCAGGTCGCCGGCGAGCTGTTCGACCGTGAAGGCGTCGAACGGCTTATTATCGTTAAAAGCTTTGATGACCCAATCGCGATAGGGCCACATCGTACGCTGCGTGTCGCTCTGGAAACCGTTGGAGTCGGCGTAGCGGGCGAAGTCGAGCCACTGCATCGCCATGTTTTCGCCGTAGTGAGGCGAGGCCATGAGTCGATCCAGGGCCTTGGACCAAGCGTTGGGCGAGGAGTCGCTCAGGAAGGATTGGAGATCGGCGTCGGTGGGAGGCAGGCCGGTGAGGTCGAGGGCGGCGCGTCGGAGTAGGGTGGCCTTAGGCGCTTCGGCATTGGGCGTAAGGCCTTTGGTAGCGAAGTTCTTGGCGAGGAATGCATCGATGGCATTACCGCCGGCCGGAATTGACGGAAGTGCAGGCTTCTTCGGAATCTGAAAAGCCCAGTGACCCTGATATTCGGCTCCTTGTTTAATCCAGAGTCGGACCGTCTCGACCTGCGCCTTGCTGAGGACTTTATGGAAGTCAGCCGGGGGCATATGGTCGTCGGCATCTTGGGTTGTTAGCCGCTTCATCACTTCGCTCTTTTCCGGGTGACCTGGAACAATCGCGGCATCGCCGGACTTGCCGCCTCGTTGCGCCGCGGCGAGCGAGTCGAGACGAAGTTTGCCTTTCATCTTGTTCTCATCGGGACCGTGGCAAGCGAAGCAAGTGTCGGAAAAAATCGGCCGAATATCCCGATTGAATTCAACCCGTTCCGCCGCGACGGCGTGGGCAAAAGCCAAGAGGCTCGCAGCGGATAAATAAAGGGTGGACGGACGCAGACGCATGGGGTGGGCGAGTTATGGACAGGATTGGCGGGCAGATGGTTCCTTGCAACGCGTACTTAATAAAAAACCCCTCTTACGAGGGGTTTTGGAAAGTGGCTGGTTTGGCCCTTACTTGGCGGATAGGTCCTTGAGCTCGATGTTCCGGAATTCAGCGGCGTCGTTATGTCCAGCGAAGCCGAAGAAGCCGTTTTTACGATCTTTGCCTGGGTGCGGCTTCTTCGCCATCACCGTGGCGAGGTCGACCGTGGAAAGGTCCGCATCGAGGATTAGATAGCCGTTGAGCTCGACCTTGATGGTGGAGCCGACCACGGAGACTTCCTGGAAATTCCATTCGCCAATCGGCCGCTGGTAACCGCGCTGGGCGGCGACCATGCCGTAAGCGGAGCCGTGGACCTGGCGTGGGTCGATTTTGCCTTTCACCTTTTCATAATTGTCGTCGAGCACCTGCAGTTCACACATGCCGGCATAAGCCGTATCACCTGTTCCAGGGTAACGAATCGCGAGACCGTTGTTGCCGCCAGCCGGAAGTTTGAATTCGACGCGAGCCCCGAAGTCGGTGAGATCTTGGTTGTAATAGGGCGTGCCGCCTTTGCCCGTTTTACAACGGATCGCGCTTTCGACGACTTCGAAGTTCTCGGTTGGACCAGCCCAGCCCGTGAAGTCTTTGCCGTTGAAGATGGATTTGAAACCGGCGTTACCGTGAGCGGCGAGGATTTGGTTGGCCTCGGTACCGGAGATTTCGCGGACCGCGATATTGCGCCAGCGAATCGGGGCGCCGTGCGTCTGGAGGCAAATCGGTCCCTTGGCTGGGATGGCAGCCTTACGGTCGTAGTAGTTCTCGAGCAGGGCGTGGTCGACAGTCTGCTTACCGTTGAGCCAGACGCTGACGCGAGCGCCGACCATCACGACGCGGAGAGTATTCCATTCGCCGGGAGGTTTGTCCGCGAGGACCAGGGCATTCTTGCCGGGAGCACCCTTGCTATTATTCCAAAGGGAGCCTGAACCCAGTTGAGCGTCGTTTTTAACTTCCTTGGGATTAGCGGGATCCCAGATTTGCACCTGAGGGCAGGCACGGAGGTAGATGCCGGAGTCGCCCAAGGGGGCCATATTATATTCCAGGACGAGTTCGATGTCGCCGTATTCCTTGTCGGTGGTCGCATACGCACCCGTTCCAGGATTGAAGAGCTCGCCGTCCTTCGCGGACCAGTGTTGTGGGAATTCCTCGCGCATCTTGGTAAGCATGGCGTTCTTCTTGTCGCCGGTGAGCTTAGCGACGAGGTGCGGGTTGTAGCCATGCCAGCCAGCAAGGTCCTTGCCGTTAAAGAGCGGGGTGAAGCCGGCGGGTGGGGAATCCGCAAAGAGAGCGGAAGCCGCGACGGCGAGCAGGGGGGTCAGGAAGCGCATGTCTAAAGAGCGGTAGGGGCAGTCGGATTACAGGGGTTCGAGGGTGCAGCGTTTGACTTCAAAGGCGCCGCCTTCGACTTGCAGGCCGATGAAACCTTCGGAGAGATTGGTGCCGGTGGCTTTGTTCACTTCCTTACCGTTGACGAGGATCGTGACGGTATCGCCGTCGCAAATCGTCGTGAAGGTATTCCATTCGCCGACGGGTTTTTCGACGCTATCGCCCGGACGGCCGATCTTATAGCCGCGGACCTTACCGGTCTTCTTATCTTTCAATTCCGTGCCCTCTTTGACCGTGGCGCCATTCCAGAAATAAAAATCACCTTGGTGATCATGCATGCCTTGGCATTCGATGCTCTTGGGCCAGACCGCGTCCGGCGGAGTCATGTGCACGACGACGCCCGTGTTGCCCGCTTTAGTGAAGCGCCACTCGACCGTGAACTTATATTGTTTGTAGCTCTTTTCGGTGCGGAGAAAACCGCTGGGCTTGCCAGTGCAGACGAGAAGGCCGTCTTTGATGGACCAGGTATCCTTGGAGGTGTCTTGCGGGTGGACGATCCAACCGACGGTGTCCTTGCCGTTGAAGAGTTCGGTCTTCGCACTGGGTGTGATTGCTTCGGCGGCGAAGGCATTGACGAAAGCGGTCGCCAGGAGGGCGGCCGTCAGGGTGAGGCGGTGGAGTGGCATGGGGTGACCTTATGATTTCGCCCCGACCATTGAAGTCTAAACGCCGAATTTAAACGGCGTATAAGTGTCGTTTACCGCTTAGGCCATGATGCCCTTGATCACCTTGCCCGCGATGCCCGTCAGGCGGACATCCAGGCCTTGGTATTTCACGTTCAGGCGATGGTGATCGATGCCCATCAGGGCGAGCATCGTGGCATGCAGGTCGTGTACATCCACGACGTTCTCGACGGCGTTGTAACCGAGTTCATCGGTTGCCCCGTATGTCGTGCCGGCTTTGATGCCGCCGCCGGCGAGAAAGACCGAGTAGCCAGCGATGTGGTGATCGCGGCCCGTGCCTTGGCCCATCGGTGTGCGGCCGAATTCGCCGCCCCAGAGGATGAGCGTGTCGTCGAGCATGCCGCGCTCCTTGAGGTCGCGGATGAGTGCGCCCGTGGCCTTGTCGACGTCTTCGGCGCCCATCTTCATCCCATTATCGAGGTTCCCGTGAAGGTCCCAGGCGCGGTGGTAAAGCTGGATCATGCGCACGCCGCGTTCGGCGAGGCGGCGGGCCATGAGGCAGTTCGAGGCGAAGGAGCCGTCGCCGACTTCCTTGATGCCGTAGTTTTCGAGCGTCTTCGCGGACTCGCTCTTGAAGTCGAGCAGCTCGGGGACGCTCGACTGCATCTTGAAGGCCATCTCGTACTGGGCGACGCGCGTGGCGATCTCGGGATCGACGGTCTCTTCGGCGAGCTGGCCGTTGAGGCGACGGATTTCATCGATGACCTGGCGCTGCGTGCTTTGGCAGACGCCTTCGGGGTTCCCGATGTAATGGACCGCTTCGCCCTTGGACTGGAACTGGATGCCTTGGAACTTGCTAGGCAGGACACCGCTGGACCATTGGCGCGAGGAAATGGGTTGCTGACCCGTGCGACCGGTCGAGGTCAGCACGATATATCCGGGAAGGTTCTCGGTCTCGGCGCCAAGGCCGTAGAGGAGCCAAGAGCCCATGCTCGGGCGGCCCTTGATGATCGAACCCGTGTTGAAGAACGCGTGGGCCGTATCGTGGTTGATCTGCTCTGTCTTCAGCGAACGCACGACGCAAAGGTCGTCGGCCATCGAGCCGATGTGCGGGAAGATGTCGGTCAGTTCCATGCCGGACTTGCCCCACTTCTTGAATTCGAAGGAACCGCCGCGGGCCTTGAGGACCGTGTTCTGGAGCTGGGCGATCTGCTTGCCCTTGGTGAACGACTCCGGGAAGGCTTGCCCGTGCAGGCTCTTCAGGACCGGCTTGTTATCGAACAGCTCAAGGTGCGGAGGGCCGCCGGCCATGCAGAGGAAGATGACGCGCTTCGCTTTGACGGGGAGATCGGGCTTCTGGAGTACGCCCTTGGAGAACTGGGCGGCGTGTAGGTCGCCGAAGCCGGACTTCGCGGCGAGCATGGCGAACGCCGCGCTGCCGAGGCCGTAGGCGCTCTTGGTGAGGAAGCTGCGTCGATTGATCGACAGAGCGTGAGCGACGGGGTCGTAAGGGCGCATGATCTTAGTAGCGGGTGATCGCTTCGTGGGAGTTGAGGAGGACTCGGCAGGCCTGCGTCCAGGCGGCGAGTTCAGCCGGGTCGTTGGCGAGCGACTGGCTGAAGCCGACCTTGATCAGCTTGGCGGCTTCTGCCGGATTGGTTTTATAATAAGCCGTCTGGTCGCTAATGAGCTTTTCCATCGACGGGCGTTCGGAAGCCTTGATGTCTCGGCCCATCGCGAGGCGGAAGCCTTGGCTCAAGCGATCGCCGGAGGGCAGGACGAGGAGCCTGGCGGCCATGGCGCGGGCAGCTTCCACGAAGGTCGGGTCGTTAAGCAATGTCAGGGCCTGTTGCGGGGTGTTACTATAATTACGGAGGGCGGTGCACTCATCGCGCGAAGGAGCGTCGAAGTTGATCAACATCGGGTGCAGATACATGCGTTGCCAATGCATGTAGAGTCCGCGGCGCCACTGGTCGGAGTCCTTACTCGCGACGTAGGTGCGGTTGGGGAACTGCATCGGCTCATAATAGCCTTCGGGCTGGTACGGTTTCACGCTGGGCCCGCCGACATCCGCGATGTTGAGGAGTCCGGCGACGAAGAGGGCGTTGTCGCGGACGAATTCGGCGTCGAGTCGGCGCGGATTCTGCGAGGCGAGCAGGCGGTTATTGGGGTCGGTCTCCTTCAGGTCAGGGCGCAGGCTGCTGCTCTGACGGTAGGTGCGGCTGGTGACCATCAGGCGGATCATCTTCTTCACGTCCCATCCCTTATCGCGGAACTCCAGGGACAGCCATTCGAGCAGTTCTGGATGCGAAGGCAGTTCGCCTTGCGAACCAAGGTCGTCGAGGCCGGCGCTGAGGCCGGTGCCGTGGAAGATCTGCCAGAG
>QYQK01000069.1 GCA_007280935.1 Opitutales bacterium | reverse complement strand
GCCGATCGCAAAGCCATTCATATCGTGACCGGACAGAGAAACCCGGACGCCGAAGCCTTCTTCGATGACCTTACGTTCGGTGGAGACGCCGTCGTTCTTGGCGTCATGCAGCATCCAGAGTTTCGGAATACAGGCGAAGTAGACGTTGTCATCCCACGCCATGACCCCCGCGCCTGTGCCATCCAGGACGTCATTAAATTTCTCGGCAAAGACCTTCTGGGTCGTGAAAGTGCCGTCGGCCTGTTCACCGCCGAGATAACGGATCACCTCGGACTTCGCGGTCATCCATTCGATGGATTTCTTATCCTTCCACTTATCATGGAGCGCCCGACGGTCCGCGGTGGTCTTGGACGCGAGGTCGTCGTGGTACCAAAAAAGATTACTGCGATCATCCTCGACGCCGAAGCGGAACCGATGCGTCTCGGCTACGTAAAGACTACCGTCATTGCCAAACGAAATCGCCGTTGGCGAGGTGACCCCGGTCACGGCATGGTCGGCGCTGGTCTTGAAAGTCGCACCGGCTTCAAGCGCAGCGCTGCCTTCGCCGGCGACGCGCGCGAGATTACCGTCGGCCTTAGGCTTCGGGCGGCCGGCCTTATCGAACTTCGGCTGGGCATCGGAAGAAAAGATGAACTGGTCGGCGGCGATGACACCCCAAGCACCGACCGCGTCATCGATAATACGGATGATACCTTTCTTGCCCTTGAATTCCGCGATATCCCAAACGGTCTCGCGCAGGGTCAAATCATTGGCTCCGGTCGCATGCCGGACGACCTTACCGGCCACCAATAACTGGACCTCGGCCTTGCCCGGATGATTACCACCGGCGATGAGGAAACCGAGGAAAGGATGGGTGAGCTTAATTTCCGGAGAAGTCAGCGTGCCGGTAGCGGCATCACCCCGGTGACCCGAACAGGCGAGCGCGTTGCCCGCATACTGGCGGAACTCGCCGTTCACGCCGTCGACCTTGCCCGCGATCGGCGCCAGCCCGAACGCCGTACCGGTTGTCTGCCAACTGTCGAAGCCATCGCCTTCGAAGGCTTGGATGATTTTTACTTCAGCCGGCAAGGAGGCCGCACCAAGGCAGAATACTAACGTAACAAACAGAGATGACTTCATGGTATAAAATAGGGATACACCCCAGAAAAGGGGTTGTTCCTAAGAGGTCGAGCGTGGCTTCCAAAATCTTCCTAACGGACACCGTAGAGAACCTGAAATTTAGCCCCGAAATGGGCCGGATGGGTCAAGGCCCGCAACCGACCGGTGGCCTCGTGGTCGCCCGACATCGCGATTCGCTCCATTTCTGCCCCTGCATTTTTAACGAAGAAAGCTTCCTGTCGATCCAAGCGGACCCCGCCGAATCCAGACCGCACCAAGATCGGCTCAAGCCGATCCCACAGCACATGGCACGTGAGATCCTGCGAACCGAGATTCTCCAGGATTGCCGAAGATAATTGATGGCCGCGATAGGCCCGGGCCGTACCCGCGGGTGAATCTTCCAGACATTGGGCAATGGTCTTACCGTAATCTAAAAGAATTACGGCGCCTGACCAGTTTCCGGCGAGCAATCGCGTCAGCAGGATTTCCGCAGCCAACGGCGCGTCGATGATCCAGCCTTCGGCGGCGACGGGGAGCGAACCTGCAAATACTACCGCCAGCTCCGTCGAGAATTCCGGTAGAGTTTCGATGGATAATTCGGCGCCATCCACCCGTACGCCGAGTTCCCGCCAAATGTGGTTTTGGTAAATAAACCGATGAAAGGGCTGAGCGTCCAGCAGCTCGTTGGCGACTAAGACGGAACGAGCCGGGAATTCAGGAGCATTTCCGAACGCAAAGCTACGGAGTTCGGAAAATTTGGCGCGCACGCCTTCAAAATGGGATTGGCCGGGCTCCGACCCGACTTCGATCAACGCATAGGAACTTGTGTCACCACCAACCAAGGTGCGCACAGCGCCTGCGATTAATTCACCGAACATCGGGCCCAGCGCCGCCGCGGTCGTGAAATCAGAACCCGCTGATTTACCCACCCGCACGCGTTCGGAAACATAATACCCCAGGCCAGGTGCATAAAGGGCGGCCTCGATCAACTGGGCCATCGAGACTAAGCCGCCTCGAGACCGGGATCGCAACAGATCGATGATTGCATGATGACGTGCCGCTGAATCCACAGCCTCCAGCGATAATCGGTCTTTTCTGCTCCGCCAGACGAATCGAGATTGAGCCGCTCCATAATTCACCCTGAATACCTCGAGATGATACTGGCCATCGAGAGTTCCTGCGATGAATCAGCCTTGGCGCTTTTCGACCCAGCTAAGGGGGTCGTGCGCGAGCTCATCAGCTCCCAAGCCGCCTCGCATGAAAAATATGGCGGAGTCGTACCCGAGCTGGCCAGCCGCATGCACCTCACGGCCCTCCCCTTGCTCCTGGAAGGCTTTCGTGGCGACCTGCCTCTGGTCACGCGCATTGCCGTCACTCGCGGCCCAGGGCTGCTCCCCTGTCTTTCCATGGGCGTCACGATGGCTCGCGCGCTCGCAATGTCGCTGAAATGCCCCCTCGTCGGCGTCAACCACCTCCGGGCCCACGTCCATTCTTCTTTCATTCCCCTTCACGCCCAAAGCGCGCCAGATTTTTCAGCGGCCAAGAAAGCCCTGCTTCCGCACTTAGGTATGATTGTCTCGGGGGGAAATACGCTCTTGGTCCGCTTAGATGAAAATTTGAAGATAACGGTGGTCAGCCGGACGGTGGATGATGCCGCTGGCGAAGCTTTTGACAAAGGGGCACGCTTGCTCGGTCTACCCTATCCCGGCGGTGCACTCATCGAAAAACTGGCCCAGACCGGCGATAAAAGCCTCTTCACTTTTCCGCGTGGTATCCCCGAAAAGGCTGACCTGCGTATGAGCTTCTCCGGCCTCAAGACCGCACTCCGCTATCAGTTAGAAAAAATGTCGGACGAACAAGTCGCGGCGGCCTTACCTCATTTGTGCGCCAGTTACCAGGACGCCATCCTCGCTCAACTGCTGGCGAAAACCCATGCGGCTCTCGGTCAAGGAGCTTACCGATCCATCGGCCTCTCCGGCGGCGTGGGCAATAATCGCAGTTTACGCGAACGCCTTCAGCGGTTGGCCCAGCAACACAAACTGCCCTTGCTGATCGCCGAACCCAAGCACTGCGGAGACAACGCCAGCATGATTGCTTTTGCCGCCTGGACTGAAATCGGCTTGCCCGAGGGCGATGCCGCGGCTCCCGCCCCGCAACTGACGGTCGAAGTCGTCTAGCTATTCTTCACCAAATCGGTGAAGGCCCGAAATTGCGGGTGGCTGGCCGAACCCAACATCGCGTAAAAAACCGACTCCACGGGCAAGACTTGCGCCCCCGCGTGACGCAGGGCCGAAAAACAGACCTGCTGATCCTCTGGTCGGCGCGCCGTGATGGCGTCTGATAACAATGTTATGCCCAACTCGCTACGCAGCCCCTCCACGGCGGTCTGGTAGACGCAGACCGGCCCCTCGAGACCGCAGACCAAAAGATGCACGATACCCCGGTCGCGGAGCAGCTCTCGGAAACCCGGAGCACCCAAGGCTGAAAAGGCGGATTTAGGTGCCACGAGCGGAGCACCCTCACCTCCTGCGAGCAAATCGGGATGGGTCGGCCCGAGCTTCGCCGGCACTTGCTCGGTAAAAATTACCGGCACGCCCAGCAGCCGAGCCGCGGCGACGGCTAAGCGGCAGCGGCGGAGAAAGACCTCCGGCTCGGGCATGACCTTCATGAACGTGGGTTGCACATCGACCACCAGCAAGGCTACGCCATGGGATTGGGTTTCAGTCATGTCGCAGGCTTAAACCCAGAGGCGAATAAGTCACCCGTAAACCAAGGGGAATGGGATTGCTCGCCCGCCTTTCTGCTCTTCTCTTAACGCCTATGGATTGGCAGGTTAAACCTATTGCGCGTCACTGCGCCGCTTGCGGCAACGAACTTCGTGCTGGCGACATCGTCACATGCATCGTCTACAAGCCGCTCGGCAGCAACATCGAGCGGGTCGACGTCCTTAAAGATCATGTCGCAAGCTTCAAGCCGAACGGACTATTGCTGGGTCGCTGGACCCGCGAAGTAAAAGAGCGCGGCGAAGAGGAACAAGCCCAGCGCGCGCAACTGCTCGCTTCCCGCGAAGAGTTTTTTCTTTCGCTCTTCGAAGACGACGCCGATCCCTCAGACGATAAGAAAGTCCTCAAGCACATCCTCGCGATGCTGCTTGAACGTAAACGTATCATCCGGGCAGCCGGCCCCGCGGTCGACGGACATATGCCCTATCAACACTCCGCCACCAAACAAATTTACCTCGTGCCCGCCCTCGACCTGCAGCCCGCGCATATCATCCAAGTCAGTGCGAGCCTCGATTTACTCGTGGGTTAATCCTTATGTCACTCCTCCGTTTCTCATTCAGCCTCGTCGCGGTTTTCCTGTTCGGCTGCACGCCGGACATTCCTAAGGAAATCGCCTCCATCTTCGTCGAGGCCTCTCCCTCCGCCAGCCCCTCGATGCGGCTTGAGGTGCGCCTGCCGGTCAGCGGCATCGGCATCACCGTAATGACCGCCGCGCTCGTACCAGCCGAAAATATCCTCGGGACCCGCATCATCACCAGCGGTGAAGCTGACTTACGCCAACAATTCCTCTTGGTGCAAGTAAACCGTAAGTCCGCCATCGATATCATGAAGTATACTAAAGAAGCCATCGGGCGGCACTTCGTCTTGGTCATCAACGACCAGGCGGTCGGTCTCATGCCCATCGACGTGCAAATCGTCGACGGGAACCTCATGTTCCACGTCGAAAAGAAAGGCTTATCAAATGCCGAAGCCGTGGCCGACATTAGCAAGCGCCTCGACATCTCGATCTTAAAACTTCGCAAACTCAAGGAATCCGAAGGTTTGTGATTCGCTTCGCGCGTCCATCGATCGCTATCCTGCTCTGGGGAGTAGCGACGTCCTTGGTTGCCTCGGAAATCGTTTGGCCCACCGAAATGGATCGAGCGATTGCGCTGACACCAGCCGAATACCTGCAGGCGACCGAATCGCGCAAAGTCGAATCGGGCGCCTTCGGCATGGTGCGCGACGCTGGACATCGCTTCCACGAAGGCATCGACATCCGCTCAATTCGCCAAACGAAATCGGGCGAGCCGGTTGACCTTATATTTTCAGCGCTCGACGGGCAGGTCGCCTACCTGAACCCCAAATCAAATGGGGCCTACGGCAAATACATCGTCTTGGTCCATCCCCGGGCCGAACTGCCCGTCTACACCCTGTACGCCCACCTCAGCTCCATCGAGCCGAGCCTAAAAATCGGTGCCGCTATCGCCCGAGGAAAAATCATTGGCGTGATGGGGCATACGTCCACCGGAAGCGATGCCATCCCCAAAGATCGGGCGCACCTCCATTTTGAAATCGGCTTACGCCTTGCCGATAGTTTTGAAAATTGGTGCAGCACCCGACCGGAATATGGTAAAGCCTCCAATCTGCATGGCATTTGGAACGGTCAAAACCTGATGGGCGTAGATCCGGGCCCGCTCCTGACCCATTCGCGTATCAACTTACTCGACGCCATCCGCAATCAGCCGACCGCCCTCGTCGTCGTCATCCGGACCAGCAAAGCCCCTGATTTCGTTAGCCGCCACCCGGCCTTGGTCAGCGGCGACGTCGGCAAAGCCGCCGGATGGTACGTAGAATTTACCTGGCAAGGCTTGCCCAAGAAATGGACCGCCCTCGCCGCCAACAGCCCGCAATTGCCCCAAGGGCGTTGGAGTTACACGGCGATCGACTATCAATACCGTAATTTGCTGACGTTACGAAAAATGATCACGCCCGACGCCAAAAAAGCGGGCGAGACTTTGATTCAAAACGTCGAGATTCTGCTCAGCAACGGCCGTTGATCAGTTCAGGCCAGGATTTTCCGGCGAATCAATTTCCAGCCGTAATTCCGGGCAATGGTGCATCAGCAAACGCTTCCATAGTTCTTCGCCTTCGAATTCCTCAAAGCCACGCTCAAAGGGGCAGATAATCCAGGCATTGAGGCGCAGTTCGTTTTCAAGCTGTCCAGGTGACCAGCCCGAGTAACCCACGAAGGCAAAGAGCTTGAATTGCCCGGCTTGGGCCAGCACGGCGGCTTCATCCTGCCCAATGCCGTAGCGGATCGCCGCTGGCCCGCGGGCGGAAAATTTCCACCCGCCAAAGGCCATCTTATCCGTCGCCACGGGTCCGGCCAAATGCAACGGCACTCCGGCCAACGGCGTATCGGTAAATTCTTTTTGTGCGTGGCCGAGCAGCCGACCGAAAGGCCGATTCATGATCACGCCCATCGCCCCCGAAGCCTCGTCGTGGGAATAAATCAGTACGACGGTTTCGCGAAAATTATCGTCGTGCAAGGAAGGGTGCGAGACCAGCAAGCGACCAGCCAAAGACTGGAAGCTATTCGCCATTAGCCACCGAGATGCGTGACCTTGACCTTCGCCTGGGCGAATAATTCCGCCACCAAGGGGTCGTTCTTATAATCGTGACGGTACCGCACCTCCGTGATACCGGCGGCCGCCAAGATTTTCGTACAATTAACGCAAGGAAAGTGTGTCACGTAACAGATCGTATCCTGAAGGGAGACCCCGCGCTTGGCCGCATCCGCCACAGCGTTCTGCTCGGCATGCACCGTCGCGAGCTCATGCCCGTCGCGGATGTGCGAATCGTGAGGTGCCCCGGGCAGAAAGCCATTGTACCCCGCCGCAACGAGTCGGTTCGGGTGCTTCCCGGTCGAAACAATGATGCAGCCCACGTGCAAACGCTCGCAACTGGAACGCGAGCTGACCAAGACCGCCGTCGCCATGAAATATTCATCCCACGAAGGCCGCGAGGCGGCATGGACGAGGTCTTCGAGCTGACCAGCGAGTGACGGCGGCTTATTCATCGCCCAAAAATATTGCTGGAAGTGGCCCAGCCAAGGCAAGTGGCAGTTACGCACACCAACCCGACCAACAGGAGCAACAGGGCGGAACGCGCCAAAAATGGCATGAATTCATGGGGTGTTTGTGCCTTACGGAAAAGCCAATGTTGCCATAGGCCAAGGGGTAGAAGCAACCCGACCACCCAGCCAAAAACGAGCGTCAAGCAGCCCAGCCCGACCAAGATATTGAAGGCATGCAGGTTCTTGGCGAAGGCGTAGCCAAAGCGAACGACCGTCGTGCGTTTGCCCGCTAGAGTATCTGTTTCCTTATCCCGGGCGTTATTAGCCAATAAAATATTGTCCGCCAAAAGCCCCAGGCCTAAGCCGGCCAGCAAAGCCGGAGACCATGGGACGTGAGAACCATTTGCCGTCCGCGCGTGCAATGCGAACACCGTCAGCGCCGTCGCCTGAATGCCGAAACATCCCACCACGAAAATATCGCCAAGTCCTAAATAAGCCAAAGGCAACGGACCTAAGGTATAGCCCAAGGCAAGCACCAGCGCCAGACTACCGGCAAGAAAGAGGACGGGTTGACGGAGACCGAGCGGAGTGCCGGCAAGAAAAGCAAGGGCACAGGCCAGGGCAATCGCCCAGCGCATGGCGGAAGCCGAAATCAAACCGTTCGAAACCGCACGCCGGGGTCCGATTCGCCCGACGTTGTCGGCGCCTCGTAACGCATCGCCGAGGTCGTTGGCGAAATTACTGGCGATCTGGGCGCCGAGGGCAAAACCGAGACAGCAACCCAAGGTGAAAACAAAATCGCACGTCAAACTATCGGCATCACAAAATGAGATAGCATAATTCCAATATACCGCCCCACCCACGGCCACAGGAACCGCGGCAGCCACCAAAGTCTTGGGGCGGCAGGCGTCGAGCCATGAACGAAGCGAAGCCATCTTTCAGGAAGGTTGCGGGAGTCTCGCCCAAGATGAAAACAAAAAAGCCCCAGAACCCTGGGGCTTTTTGAAGGGAACAACGGATGATTAGTTCTGCGAGCAAAGAGCTGCCGTCGTCGGGATGGCGTCCTTGTAACTGGCCGAAGGGGATCCGTCGGTGGTCTTAACGAAATAGCCCGTGCCGGTGATATCCGTATCCGAAACCCACGCCACGTGACCGTCACCGTAGGCGATATGGCCACCTTCAGCACCCCAGACGGAGTCTGCAGTGCCCGTACCAGCAGCTGGCCAAGTTCCATCCGTCTTCAAACCGCGAGACCAAGCCAGCGGCGTGGTTACACTGCCCACTAACGAACGAGAAGTTGGCGTATAAACATCCCAAGCAGACTTACCTTGAGTGAAGCCTGTGGCGAAAGTTGCGTTGATGGTGACCACCGTACCGGTCTTGGTGATGACATTCTTAGGCATCAACGTGATAGTGTCAGCAGCTGGATCGGCATCGACGAACCATAGTTCACCGGAGTCCAAGGAAGCGCCGTCAGCCAAAATCGCCGCGTATCCAGAAATGCTGGTCGATTGAGTCTTACCCGAGGACCAAGATCCCGTGGCGATGTTCTTGGTGCCACCAGCCCAGTTCATGTAACCTTGACCAATGGAACGAACTTTATTCAAGGCGCTGTTCTTTTTGGCTGAGCGCATGACGCCCTGGACACCAGGGAAGAGCACGGCGGCCAAGATGCCGATAATGGCGATAACGGTCAGAAGCTCGATGAGCGTAAAACCTTTGCGGTGACGAATAGGAGTATTCATAGGTGGGGGGGTATATATAAGATTAGAGTGATTAAACGGGTTGGGAAGTTAAAAGGTGTAAAAAGCCGTTAATAGGGCAAGGGGAATCGGGCACAAAGGGCGGTCGCAATGGCCTGCCCTTCCGCAATCCGCTCGGGGTTCTGAGGATCGGAGAGCACGATAGAGATGGCCCGGGCAATTTCCTTCATCTCTGTTTCTTTCATTCCGCGCGAAGTCACGGCCGCAGTTCCGACCCGGATACCACTGGCTTGGAACGGGCTACGCGTTTCATCGGGAACGGTGTTCTTGTTTGTCGTAATATGTGCAGCGTCCAAAGCGAGTTGCGCATCCTTCCCTGTGACATTTGGGTGACTCTTACGCAAATCAATCAAGCTGAGGTGATTGTCGGTGCCGCCACTAATTAAACTAAAACCTAAGGCGACAAGAGCATCGGCCAAGGCTTTGGAGTTCGCGACCACTTGGCGGGCGTAATCCTTAAAATCTTCCGTGGCGCATTGGCCGAAGCAAACCGCCTTGGCGGCGATCACGTGCTCGAGCGGGCCGCCTTGGGCGCCGGGGAAAACTGAGGAATCGATAGCCTTCGCGTGCTCGGCCTTACAAAGAATCAAGCCGCCGCGCGGACCACGCAGCGTTTTGTGTGTCGTGGTGGTCACGAAATCAGCGTGAGGAATCGGCGAAGGATGGACCCCCGCTGCCACGAGGCCGGCGATGTGGGCGATATCCGCCAACAAGAGCGCTCCGTTTTCTTTGGCGATCTTTCCGAAACGGGCGAAGTCGATTTCGCGCGCATAAGCCGAGGCGCCGACGGTGATCATCTTCGGCTTCTCGCGCTTCGCCATTTCTTCCACCTCGTCGTAATTAATCCGGCCGTCCGCGCCGACGCCGTAATGCACAGCGGTGTAAAGTTTGCCGGAAAAATTCGCGGCGTTGCCGTGCGTCAGGTGTCCGCCGTGCGAAAGATTCATGGTAAGAATCTTATCGCCTGGCTTGAGCGTCGCGAAATAGACGGCCGCGTTCGCCTGGCTGCCGGAGTGTGGCTGGACGTTCGCATGATCGGCGCCGAAAAGGACCTTCGCGCGATCGATGGCCAATTGCTCGATGGCATCGACGACTTCGCAACCACCATACCAGCGTTTG
>QYQK01000078.1 GCA_007280935.1 Opitutales bacterium | reverse complement strand
GAACCCAGCAACGGGGCAAGGGTCAGAATCACGAACCAGCGAGCGGCAACCGAATCACCCATGCCGCGCGCGACGCCTCCCAGCAGCCTTTCAGCCAGACGCATGACCGGACGCGCCGACGCCAAGACCATGATGATAAAAACGAACAGGGGTTCTAAAAACTTCGAGGGGCCGATAGCCGCCAGCGTCGTCCCGGCCAGGTTGTAATTACCGGTCTCGATATAGCGACAGGCAAAATCCCAACCCTTCCCCGGCCAAAAAACCATCAAGGCAAAAAGGGTCAAAGCCCAAAGCCCAAAGACGGCCTCGACCTCTCCTAAGAGATGCAAAAGCGAGGCGCGGAAATCTGCCGACTCCCCTTGCTCGTTCACCGGCACCAAGCCCAATCGAACTTGGGCATCGTGCTCGACTTTTCTCCGGTGCGCTAATTTCGCGAAATAAGAAGTCAGAAAAGCATGCAAGACGGCCAATGCGAAAATCACGCTGGCCACCACTAGGAATAAATCGGCAGCGGCGGCGTTTCCTAATTCCTGCCAGAGGGTTAGTTCATGCGGCATGAGGCTTCGTAGGTCAGGCAAACCCTGACTGCAACCCCTTCCGAAGGACTTGGCAAGGCGCCTTAACGCCGAGCTGCTAGGTCCGGCCGGGCTCCGCCCAAGGCTTTGACCAAATCCACCTGGGCTCCAAGGCGATCCAACATAATGCGCGCCACCGCTACTCTTGATTCAGCCATCACCCGACGAGCGACCAGAAATTCCGTCGGCGAAGCCTGGCCGAGACCTTTACGCTCTTCGGCGATTCGATAGGCCTCGCTCGAGGCCAGCAAACGACGGCGACCCGCTTCCGCGGCAACATTCGTTTCTCTTACGTCTACCAAGGCATCGCGCACTTCGCGGAAAGCGTTAAGTACCGCTTTTTCATAAGCAGCGGCGGCTTGATGTTGAATCGCCACGGCGGCCTCGACGCGGGCACCAGTGCGACCAAAATCAAAAATGGGCACGCTCGCGTTCAAGCCAAATTGCGACGTGCCGTTCCCGGTGGAAAAAAGCGAAGAAAGTTCCCGGCTTTCGACGCCCAACGCACCCGTCAGGGAGAAGGTCGGAAAGTATGCCGCCTTAACGTAGCCAATCCGGGCGTTCGCCGCCACCAGGGCTTGTTCTGCGGCGACGACATCAGGGCGCTGGCGTAAGAGGTCCGAGGGTAAGCCGACGGCAGGCGCCGGAGGCGTGACCAAAGAATTTAACGGGCGTACCGTTAAGATAATTCCCGGCTGACCGACCAAAGCACCCAGCAGGTGTTCGGCTTGGGCCCGAGCTCGCCGCGTATCCGACAAAGCGGCGATTGCGGCCGAGCGGGCCACCTCCGCCTGCGCGCGATCATGGGCACTGGCCGCCCCGACTTTGATCCGTTCCTCGGTGATTCGATATTCTTCGTCGCGGATATTTTTAATTTCTTCCGCGCCGGCGAGTTGGATATCGCTCGCTCGAACTAAGGCATAAGTTCGCACCACCGAAGCCGTCAACGCCAGCTCCACCTGCAAACGCGCTTCGCTGACGCTTAAGAGTTGCGCCCGGGCCGCCTCGGAGGCGCGTCGTAACTTGCCCCAAAAATCCAGCTCGAAAGACGTGGAAAGCCCGCCGCTATAAGAAGTCCGGTCACGGCCGGCAAAAGAAGTAATCGGCGAATAACCGTTATTGCTCACGGTATTTCGGCTTACACCCGCCCCGGCGTTCACCTGCGGCAACATGGCGCCGACGACTTCACTGAGACCGGCCGAAGCTTCTTCAACCCGGGCCACCGCGATCCGCAGATCCGTATTGGCCTTCAAAGCGTCCGCCACCAAGCCATCCAAATCGGTATCATGGAAACCCTTCCACCAATCGGCCATGACGGGCTGACCCGTCGCCGCTTTGCTTTCAGGATAAGCAGCCAGCTCCGGCAATTTAGGCCGTTCGTAATCAGGCCCGACCGCGCACGCGCAAAGCAACAGCGAACAAATTGAACCAGAAAGAATGAGGTTTCTCATGCGCGAGGTTCCTTCCGGTCACCCGTGAGAACTTTAAAGAAGAGCGGAATGAAGAGCGTTGCCACAAAGGTATCGAAAAGCATGCCACCGAATACCCCGGTGCCCATCGAGCGGCGGGCACCGGCACCGGCGCCGGCAGCCAGAACCAACGGCACCACCCCGAGCACGAAAGCCATCGAGGTCATGACCAGCGGACGGAATCGGATGCGCGCGGCTTCGACGGCTGCTTCGGCCGCCGATTTGCCGGCATCGCGTGCCTTCACGGCGAATGCGACAATTAGGATGGCATTCTTGGCCGCCAAGCCGATGAGCGTCACGAGGCCAATCTGGAAATAAATATCGTTCGCGCTGCCGCGCACGAAGATCGCGACCAGCGCACCGAGCAGGGCGAACGGCACGGTGAAGATGACGCCCACGGGCAGCGACCATTTCTCATACAAGGCCGCCAGAATCAGGAAGACCATCAGCAGCGCCATGGCGAACGCCGGGATAGCCGAGCTCGCCGAACGTTTCTCCTGCAAAGCCTGCGCGGTCCAATCGAGTTCGTAACCGGGCGGAAGATTCTCCGCGGCGATTTCCTCCACGATACGCAAGGCCTCACTCGAACTCACTCCCGGAATGCTGCCGCCGATGACACGGGCGGCCACGAAACCTTGGTAGCGTTCAATCTGATCGGGACCATAACTCTCACGAACGGTCACAAGCGAAGTCAAGGGCACCATCGAACCATCACGGTCACGGACATGGACGCGACCGACGTCCTTGAGGGCCATGCGATCGGAGGGCTCCGATTGCATGAGCACGCGGTAGGTGCGGCCGGCGCGGGTGAAGTCGTTAACGTAGACCGAACCAATCGTGGTTTGAAGCGCGTCGTAAATTTCTGGCAGAGGTATCCCGAGGGTAGCGGCGCGCACCTGGTCGACGTCCGCAGCGTATTGCGGCACGGTTGTGCGATAGAAGGTATTGATGCCCGTAAGTTTACTGTTCTGACGCAGGGCGGCCAAGAGTCCGTCAAGTACCTTGCCGAGTTTGGCGGGATCGTCATCGTCTCGGGCCTGAAGGTAGAATTCGAAACCGCCGGCGGAACCGATACCGCGGATGGGCGGAGGATTCACGACAAAACAAAAGCCCTTGCGAGACTTAGCCACGGCACCGGTGAGCATACCGCTAAGTTCTTCGGCGCTATACTTGCGCTGATCCCAAGGAATGAGCGGGATGAAGATCGTACCAGCGTTGGTCTTTTCGCCGCCGCCAATCAGGTCGAACCCACTGATGGCGAAAGCGTGGAAAACTTCGCTCTTAGGCGCCGGCGTGGCCATGATTTCTGGGACGATCTCCGCCATGTAAGCACGCGTACGCGAAACGCTCGCGCCGTCGGGCAAGGAAACCACGCCAAGAACATACCCTTGGTCTTCCGACGGGATGAAGCCGCGCGGGATCAGGCGGATGAGCACGACATTGGCGGCGAGGATAGCGACAAAGATTCCCAGCGCGGCCTTCGGGTGTTCGAGCAACCAGCGCACGGTGCGCCCATGCCAAGCGGCGACGGCGTTGAAACGGGCTTCGAACCAGCGAAGAAAGCGATTGCCGTGCGGGGCTTCGGCATCGCGCGGACGCAGGATGAGAGCGCAAAGAGCGGGCGTAAGGGTCAAGGCGACAAAACCCGAAATCACGACCGCGACGGCGACCGTGATGGCGAACTGACGATAAAGAGCACCGGCAATACCGCCCAGGAAGGCGACCGGCACGAAAACCGAAACAAGCACGAGCACAATTGCGATAATCGCGCCGCCCACTTCGCGGACGGAAGCGATGGCCGCGTCGAACGGTGACATGCCCTTCTCATGCATGAGACGTTCGACGTTCTCCAGCATCACGATCGCGTCGTCCACAACAATACCGATCGCAATCACCATCGCGAAAAGCGTGAGCGTGTTGATCCCAAAGCCGAAAAGCCACAGGCCAGCGAAGGTACCGATCAACGATACCGGAACGGCCAGCATCGGGATCAACGTCGCGCGCCAACTGCCCAAGAAGAGGAAAACAACCAGCACAACCAGGATTCCAGCCTCGAAGAGCGTATGCTCGACTTCGCTGATGGAGGCTTTGACGAAACGCGTCGTATCAAATGGGATTTCGTAATCGACCCCGGCCGGGAAACGCTTCGAAAGCAGGGCCACCTTGGCTTTCACGGCATCAGCGACGTCCAAAGCATTCGCACCCGGGGCGAGGAAGATACGGATGCCGACGGCAGTCTGGCCGTCGAGGGTCGCCTGCTGCTCGTAACTCTGGGCGCCGAGTTCAAGCCGGGCCACGTCACGCAGACGCAACGTGCCCGCCGGGCCGCCAGAGCGGATGATGATTTCGCCGAATTCCTCTGGCGTCGAAAGACGTCCGGCGGTGATGATCGGAATCGAGAAAGCTTGTCCTTCGGGCGTCGGCTCCTGGCCAAGTCGCCCGGCCGCATACTGGTTATTGGTCGCGCGAATGGCCCGCGTGACGTCGCCCGTCGTCACGCCGAGGCGCGACATCTTGTCGGGCTGGAGCCAGACCCGCATCGAGTAATCCCGGGCGCCGAAGACACCCGCATCACCGACGCCCGGGACACGTTTGATTTCGTCGACGAGATTGATGGTGGCGTAATTACTAAGATAGATGGAATCGCGCGTGCCGTCCCGGGAGATGACCGACATCGCCATGAGGATGTCGTTGGAGCGCTTCTTCACGATGACGCCGAGTCGACGGGCGTCGTCGGGCAGGCGCGATTCCGCAATCTTCACGCGATTCGTTAGATTAATAATACAGAGGTCAGGGTCAGCACCCGGCTCAAAAGTGACACTGATGGTTAGCAGTCCAGTCGACGACGCGTTGGAAGAATAATACAGGAGGTTGTCGGTACCGTTGATCTCTTCTTCAATCGGCGCAGCGACGGTCTTGATCAGCGTCTCGGCGGAGGCACCGAGGTAAGACACGGTGATCGTGGCGACAGGGGGTGCGATTTGGGGATACTGCGCGACGGGCAAGACCTTGAAGGCGAGCAAACCCGCTAATACAATAACCAGCGAAAGGACGGACGCGAAAATGGGCCGCCGGACGAAAAATTCCCAGGACATCGCGGTGCTTTACTTGGCGGAAGGAGCGGCGACGACGGCCGGACGCGGCACGACGGGAGCGCCGGGCCGGACTTTCTGGAGATTGTCCGTGACGAGACGATCGCCGGCCTTGAGCCCGCTGAGGATCACCGCGGTGGGTCCGTTAATCTCGTCGACGACGACCGGTGCCATGACGGCGAGGTTCTTGTCGTCGGCGAGCCAGACGAAACGACCTTGGGTCGATTGCATCAAGGCCGCGGCGGGAATAACGAAGCCAATGGGAAGCGTGCGGCCGCGCACGCGGACGCGCACATATTGACCTGGAAGCAGTACAGCTTGGGGATTAGGGAATTCGGCCCGCATCTGGACCGTACCCAGTCGCGATTCGATCTGGGCGGCGACGAAATTGACTTTGCCGGGCTGGGCGTAGACCGAACCGTCAGGCAATAAGACTTCTACGCCAGCGGCGGACGCCTGGGAGCCTTGAGAGAGAAAAAGCCGCGCGTATTGCTGTTCGGAAAGTCCGAACCGCACCCAAACCTGTTCACGCTGTACCACCGTCGTGAGAAGGCTGTCGGCTCCCGGAGAAACCAGCGAGCCCTCCGAACGATTCAGGCGACCCGTAAAGCCCGCGATGGGTGCGCGTACTTCACAGTAAGAGAGATCGAGCTGGGCGGCGTGTAATTTCGCATCCGCGACATCCCGGGCGCCACGGGCGGCAGCCGCCGCAGCCTTCGCGTCGGCCGCTTCTTTTTTACTTGCCGCATTTTTCTTCAACAACGCCGCCTGTCGCACCGACTCCGCCTCGGCTTGTTCAAAACGCGCCTGCTCTTGTGAGAGTTGGGCGGCCGCCAATGAGAGGGCCACGGCATAAGGGGCCGGATCAATCCGGAAAAGCAGATCACCCGCCTTGACCGAGGCACCCTCCTGATAAGATTGCGCCAAAAGAATCCCCGTCACGCGGGCGCGCACCTCGACTTCCCGAGTACCCTCTACTTGCGCCGTCAATTCGACGACTTGAGGCACGGGTGCGGGGCTAAGAATCTGTAAATTAACCGTAGGAGCGGGCATGACCGGGGGCGTCGCCGGCTTACATCCCTGGGCCAAGGCTAAAGCCAGGACCCAGAAAAGAGACTCGACCAAACGCATTTTACATACAGACATGTATGTAAAGGTATTTATCCCTCTATGGCTCGCAAGACGAAAGCGGAGGCTGCACTCACCAAAGACAGGATTGTCACCTGCGCCCGACAGGTCTTCGCCCGAGATGGCGTCACCAATACCTCGCTCGAAGAGGTCGCCCGCGTGGCCGGCGTCACCCGCGGCGCGGTCTACTGGCACTTTCGCAACAAGGCCGATCTCTTCATGGCCGTCCGCTCGCAGACTGGCCTCCTTATTCAACTGGGACAGGCCCAAGGCGGCGACCCCCTGCAACGGCTCGAAAACGGACTAAAACAGGCACTGCAACGGCTCAGCGATGAAACCGCGGCGCAGGAAACCTACGAAGTCATGCTCTGGAAATGCGAATACGTAGGTGAATTCGCCCAAGTGCGCGACGACCTGCTCGGCTCCGGCAGCCTCTTCCTGGACGATGCGGAAGCGCTTTATCGCGAAGCCCTTGCCGCCGGCATCGTCGCCGCCGACCTTGATCCGAAGACCGCAGCCGTGGCCACTTTCTGTTTTTACGCCGGGATATTAAAGATATGGCTCGCCGACACCCGGGGCACGATCTTGCGAAAGCGAGCCCAGCAAGCCATCGCGCACCACATCGCCCAACAACGACGGGCACCACTCGCCACGACAAGGCAGGTTGACCGGCGGGGTCGGCCAGCCAAAGATTCCTCACCGTGAAGGTCCTCCCCTCCCTTCTCTTCGCATTGCTCGCCTTCGTCGAAGCAGCGCGGGCCGCCGACCCGGACCCGCCGCAGACGCTGCCGATAATCTACGAGCAACCGGGTCCTAACTTCATCCTCCGGATCGACAACCGCCGTTACCAAGTGCCCAACGAACTTAAGGAAGCCGTCGCCCGCCTCATGGCTTCGGCCAATTACCCGCGGACGAAATTGATTTACGAGGAATATAAACGGGCCTTGGGCGAAAAAGCCAAAGCGGACGCCACGCTCAGCAAAGCGGAGCAACAACTCCAGCGTGCCATCAGCCGGACGGAACGCATCCGGGCGAATTTGGCCGCGCTGCGTAATCAGCTCATCCTCGCGCGTTCGACTTCGCAGATCGAAGTCCGGCAGGTCCTGATGTTGCAGGAGCAGATTCTCCACGAGACTTCGAACCTGGCCGCCGCCGAAGCCCAAGAAGATCGCGAGCGCAGCCGCCTCGAAGAGGCCCGGCATGCAAACGAACCCACCATGCAACGGACCGAAAAAGCCAAAGATGATTATATCCGCGCCTTGGGCGACTACGAGAAACCGTTCGCTGAAATCCGCGCCTTGGCCATATCTGCCGGGACCGCACTCTGAACCTTACCTAAACTTGGATGAAACTCCCTTATCTCCGCCTCATCCTTGGGCTTATGCTATGCGCATCCAGCATCTTCGGCCAAGGCGACCTCTTCGAGCCCACCCTTCGCGAAGCTCAGGCTCGCTGATTTTTTCCGCCACCCCGCTTGTAATCGGCAAAGCTCCTTCCAATTTAGTTAATGATGACCCGCAACTTCCGCTACTACGACTTAATCCTCGGCGCATTCGTGGCGGTGTTACTGTGCTCGAATCTGATTGGACCGGCGAAGGTCGTGCAGCTCGATCTGCCCTTCTTCGGCAAGACCGACTTCGGCGCCGGCAACCTGTTCTTCCCGCTGTCGTATATCTTCGGTGACATCCTCACGGAAGTCTACGGCTACGCCCTCGCGCGTCGCGTGATCTGGGCGGGCTTTGGCGCGATGTTCTTCGCGACGATCATGACCTGGGTCGTGCTCGCGCTGCCGGCCAGCCCGAACGAGCCGTTCAGCGCGCAGCTGCAACCGGCACTCGTCACGTGCTTCGGCGGCGGCTGGCGCATCGCTCTCGGCTCCATCATCGCGTTCTTCGTCGGCGACTTTCTCAACTCCTACGTGCTCGCGAAGATGAAGGTACGCATGGGCGGTAAGCATCCGTGGGCCCGTTTCATCGGGTCAACCGTCGTCGGCCAAGGCGTCGACAGCCTGATCTTCTACCCGCTCGCCTTCATCGGCATCTGGAGCCCGCAGACACTCCTGGCCGTGATGTTCGCCAACTGGGTCTTCAAGGTGCTCGTCGAGGCGGTCATGACGCCCGTGACGACCCTTGTCTGCGCCAAGTTAAAGGCGGCCGAAGGCGTCGACGCGTTCGACACGGACACCGATTTCACGCCCTTCAGCCTCAAAGGCTGACCGTCTCGTACCCCGTTTAGGTGCCCTTTTTCTACCCCCAATGGGGTTTAATGCGGTTTTATATCCAATTATCGGGTGTTCCAGAAGAATCCATTGACATCACCTGGGGGGATGAGCACAACACGCTCAGTCAATTTCACTCAGGTAAGAGCCTCCCTTATAAAGGACGCATCAGTCGCGAGGGCGACTAACGGAATCAGAATTCAAACTCTCCGTACCCGACCCCAGAGTCCCGTAGCTAGGACTCTGGACTTATTTGTCCCGGCAACGGGAAAACAGGCCGCACCACTCGTGCGGCCTGTTTCGTGTTGCCGTGCCCAAGACCGGACTCGAACCGGTAAGCCTTTCGGCGGCAGATTTTAAGTCTGATGTGTATACCATTCCACCACTTGGGCCGACACCCGCAACGTGCCGCTGTCCGACCAAATGGCAAATGGGAAAATCAGGCACCGGCTTTATCCAAGAGCGGTTGGCACAGCCGATAGGTCGCCGCGGTGATGAGGCAGGCTAAAACCAGCGCCGGCCAGAACCCCAAAGCAGCCCTTAATAAGAGCGGGAAAGCAATAAAGAGCACGAATGATGGAATGGTATAGGCCAAGATGGACCAATTAAGCGCGATGACTTTAGCCTGATCGCCCGTGTCCACCCACGTCCAGATCATCACCAAGAGGCTCGTCAAGGGCAGGGCACAGAGCATCGCCCCCAACGATATATTTCTTTTGGCCAACTCGGAGGCGCCCGTGATCACCGCGGCCGAAAGAAAGAATTTCAGAATCAATGGGAGGCTCATGGGCCTAACTTACCTACACCCGACAGGCCTGCAAAGCCGAAGTTAACGGGACTGGCGAGTGTCGCCTTGCGCTTCCCACTAAAGCCGACTTTCTTCACCTGGCATGGATCGAATCGCCCAGACCTTTGCCCGCTGCAAAACCGAAGGCCGTCCGG
>QYQK01000127.1 GCA_007280935.1 Opitutales bacterium | reverse complement strand
TTCGCCCGGGACGTATGTGGGCTCACCGTCTTCGATGAATTTGCGATGCGGCTTGGTAAGTTTTTTCCAGGGTACGTCCAAGGGGATGCCAGCCTTGCGGCAGGCTTTCAATAGGTCGCGCTGGCTTTCGCCATACACCGTGCCTTGGAAGCAGGCGATGGCGCCTTCGGCCAAGGTGATCGCCGGATTCGGGATGATCTTCTTCCAATCAAGGCCGATGACCCGGCCGAAGCCGCGGCATTCCGGGCAGGCGCCAATCGGAGAATTGAACGAAAAAAGTGCGGGCGTCGCTGGTCGGAACTTCCGGCCATCGATGGGAGATTCGAGTGCTTCGCTGTAGCGTGAAAGTTCGAGACCCTGGTCGTCGAGCAGTCGAAGGCGTCCGCCGCCTAGGCGGAAGGCAGCCATGGCGGCTTCATGGAAACGTGAAGTTTGGTCAGACGTGATTACGACCCGGTCCTGGATGACGAGGATTTCCGTCGTGGATTTAGGAATCGCATCTTCCGTCAGGCGGAGGCGGTGTTGGCCGGCAAAGGCGCGGGTGAAGCCCGCCTTGGTGAATTCTTCGGCGATGGTCTTCCATTCTAACTCCGCCGGTTTTTGGACGGCGAAGGCAAGGGACAGCGCTTGGTTAGGGAAACGGCGCAATGAATCTTCCCACGCGGCGTCGGGTCCACGCGGAATGATTCGTTCGCCTGAGGCGGGATCGATTAACTCGGCGCGGTGCGCAAACCAGACTTTAAACCAGTCGCAGAGCTCGGTCATCGTCCCGACGGTCGATCGCGAAGTCCGGACCGCATTCCCTTGCTTGATGGCTACGGACGGACGCACGTTTTCCGCCGAATCCAAAGCGGGTGAGGGAAGCAGCTCGAGGAATTGGCGGACGTAAGGACTGAACGTCTCGACGTAACGCCGTTGGCCTTCGGCGTGGAGCGTGTCAAAAACCAAGGAAGATTTTCCGGCTCCGCTCAGACCCGTTACGACGATTAACTTGCCGACCGGAATATCGACATCGAACCCCTTCAGGTTGTTTTGGCGAACGCCGCGTAGGCGAATGGCATCAGGTCGGGAAGCGGGCATCGGGAACCCATCAACGGACACAAATATGACCGCTTGGCAAACTTGCTAACGCACTCGACAGCGAATGATGCCCTGAGGGGTGGCCACTGCTTTAACTTTAATATCATGAGGTTCGGTCGGAAGGCATGAACCGAATTGAAAGGTGTGGGCGTGGCCGAGGAGGAACGTCTTTTTGGGGCACTTCGCCAGCAGACGGTCATAAAAGCCGGCCCCGTACCCCAAGCGATGCCCCAGGCGGTCAAAGCCTAGCCCAGGAACCAGCATGAGGCCCACAGACGAGAGTGGAATCTCATCGGCTTCGGCGGCTGGCTCGAGAATGCCCAGCTTGGAGCGCCGCAGGTCTGCCACGTCCTCGACGCGATGAAGGCTCAAGGCCGTGGCGTTGGCCACGCGCGGAAGGATTAATATCTTACCTTCCAGCAGAGCGATCTGGAGTAGTGCTTCGGTGGAAAGTTCGGCGCCAAAGGCCGCATAGAGACAGACTGCCTTGGCTTGTTTCCATTCGGGGAGTTGTGCGATCAACCGCGCGCAGGCGTCGCCGGCGACTTGGAGCTCTCGGGCGGTCAAGCTGGCGCGTCGGGCTTTCAGTTCAAGGCGTAGGCGCGCTTTTTCTGCACGGGCATCCTCCATGGCCTTAGAAAATCCGGTTCAGCGTGAGAGTCAACAGGACGACAGGCAGATACAAGATCGAGGCGAAGAATAAAGGTTTGGCCACGACGGCTCGGCGGTCGGGCAGGCAGAAATCAAGGCAAAGCTTAAAAAACCAGGCCCCGGCCAAGAAGGAAATCCACACGAAGGGACTGCTCCAGCCTTGCAGGCTCGCCGGACAGTCCGCGGCAAAGAAACCACCCGCGATCTTCCCTGCCACGACCTGCATCGGAATGATGAAGGCGAGAGCCCAGAGGGCGGCCGAGCGACCGGTAGGGTCTTGGACGGTGGAGACTTTAAATCCGCCGCGGGCGTAGTCTTCGCGCCAGAGGACGGCCAAGGCCATGAAGTGCGGCACTTGCCAGAAGAAGAGTAACGCGAACAGCAACCAGCCCATCTCGTCGATGCTGCCATTTAATTTAGCCGCCGTGCCGATGATGGGAGGGATGGCACCTGGAAGCGAGCCGACCAGCGTGCACCATGAGGTCATCGTCTTCAGGGGCGTGTAGAGGAAAAGATAAGAAATCGCCGTGGCGGCCGTGAGGGCGCCAGCGAGGGCATTGGCTCCGTTCCAGACGATCAGGACACCGCTTGCCAGCGAAAGCATGCCGAAGAGCAAGGCGGCACCGGGTTTGATCAAGCCGGCGGGAATGGGGCGGTGGCGCGTGCGTTCCATCTTGGCGTCGGCGTCGCTCTCCCACCACATATTGATCGCACCGCAACCGCCGGCGGCGAGGGCCGTGCCGAGTGCGAGCGCGGCGAGTACCTTAAGATCCGTCGGTTGCCTTGGGGCGCTGCAGAAATATCCGGCGAGCGCCGACAGGACGGAAAGAAGCGACAACCGGGGCTTGGTCAGCTCCCAGTAGGCGGCGGGTATGGATCCGGCGCGTTCGCTCATGCAGGGGTGGTGGCGACTTTACGCCCTCGGTTAAAGGTAATTCTGTCGACACTCATACTTCGGCCAAGAAACCCTCAGGACGATGGGCGAGGGCAACTTGCACGCACAGGGTGGAAAAAAGGGCGGCCCCCACGACTAAGTGGACGGTGCGGACGTGCGGATTGAGAGGCAATTGGATGCTGATGACGCCTAAGGTTATTTGCAACCCGAGGAGAAAAGCCAACGGTAAGCTTCGGCGCAGTTGGCGGGCACCTAAAATAGCGAAGGCGATTACGGCTAAGCCGGCAAGGAGCGCCCCGGCTCGATGCAGTAGGTTGACCGCCCAGCCTAAACCTTCGCCGGCGGGCAGGAAGAGGTCGGCAATCTTTCCGGACGAGACCCAGGTCGTAAAATGGTTTTGCCGCATCACGGCACCGATGATGATCACGCCGAAGACAAGCCCGAGGGCGATTTTGCCGACGAGACGATGGCGGGGGGAAGTCGGCGCACTCGCCGAGACCCAACTGCGCGTATGCATGAAAGTGATCAGCGCGAGGAGTCCGATGGTGAGTTGGGCGTTCACCGCATGGGCGGTCGCAAAACTCACGGCTTTAAGGTTACCCGTGCCGCCGATATTTAACTTATCAAGTAGCACGCGTAAGCCGCCGAGACCGCCTTGCAGGACGACGAGCGCGACAAGCAGATAAGCGGCTTGCCGGACGCGTTGGCGTGGTTCGCGCCAGGCATGGGCACCGGCGATCGCGATGCAGCAAAGGCCAAGGACGGTCGCCGCGAGCCGGTGAGAGTGCTCGGCGAATTTGTCAATTTCCGTGAGCCATCCGGGCGGATTCACCGAACCATTGGAAAGCGGCCAATCCAAGAAAGCCATGCCCGCATGGATGCTGGTCGTAAAGCCGCCAGCTTGGAGCACCAGGATCGACCAGAAAAGCGTCGCCAGGCACAGTACGAATAGTCCGCGTTGCGGCAGGGCGAAGTGTGGCTCGGAGGCGAGGGTCGAATCAGGTGACGAAAGGGACATTTAGAATGGGTTAGGAGGCGGCTCGTCCGAAATTTCGGATTTTACCGACCAGATTGGTGAGTCCGTTGCGGCGATTGGGCGAGAGGTGTTGCGTCACGCCTACCTGGGCCAAGAATTCGGCATCCGTCGCCGCTACTTCGGCCGGCGTGGCGCCATCGTAAAACTCGCAGACCAGAGATGCGATCCCCTTAGTGATGAGTGAATCGGCATCGCAGCGGAAGCGGCAGGCGCCGCTTTCAAGCGATGGCACGAGCCAGAGATTGGAGGTGCAACCGGAGATCAGAAACGCATCCAACTTTAGTTCAGATGGCAATGCGGGGGATAGCTTCGCCCGATCGATTACGTATTGGAAGCGTTCGTGATGGTCAGAAAAGGGTTCAAGTTCGGCCACCAGCTCGGCGCGCTTCGTGACGAGGCTCATGGGTAAATCAGCGTCCGGCGAGGGCTTCGGCGTCCAGGTTGCTACGGACAAGGGGCGCCATCAGGGCTTGCAGTTTACGGGCTTTATCGGCGGGTAATTTTGATTCGGTTTGTAACCACGAAATGGCATCTTGCCAGATGAGGGGTGATGGCCGGCGTTGGGTCAGGAGTAATTCCAATTCTTCGACGACGGATTTGCGCGTGCCGTAGCTGTCCGTTTGACCGGCCATGATTCGAGCTCGAATGTAATCAGCTCTCAGTTGGGAGTGTTTGGGGTGGGCCAAGATGCCTGCTTCCAAAACGCGCACGGTGGCATCCGTCGCTCGGATGGCGCGGAGGTGCCGGCCTACGGAGCGAAAGGCTTCGGGGCCGAGGTCCTTCGATTTGAGGAATTCACTCAGATAACGGTCGCCGATATCGCGGTCGATTTTAGCGGCGAGCGCATCTTTTTTAGTGCGGGCGTGATAAGCGATACCCAGCAGGGCTTGGACGAGAGGCTCATTAGACTTGAAGAACGTCCGTTCGGCGGTGGTGACTTGCTGATACTGAAGAATGACTTGTTCGGGCTGTTTGGCGTTGAGGAGGGCTTCGAGGTGAAGGGCGGCAAAAGTGGCGCGATCGAAGCCTTGGCTTTGGGCGACGTTAGCGACCGCCAGGGTGAGGCCATCGTAGCCTTTTTCGGCGGCAAAATTAGCCAACGCAATCATCGCCGCCGAGTTGGTCGCGAAGTTTTCCGAAATCAGTCGCAGCTCCTTATCGTAGTCATCTTTTAGGCCGATCCGGTCGAGGAGTTGTAGTTTTTGAATATGAGGGAAGGGAGCTTTTTCATCGCTCGCAATCCGGTCATTCGTGACCGACAGCGCGATTTTAGATTGGCCTAAGAGAATGTGGAAGCGCGCCTGTTGTGAAAGAATCGCATCATGGGCCGCGCCTTTGTAGGAAGAGCTTTTAGATTCAAGCAAGGCGACGGCGTCTTGATATTTGCCGCCATCAAAAAGGGCCTTAGCCTTCAGCAGTAACCCATTCGCCCTATTATCTAAGTTGCTTGAATTGATGATGTTAACCGCCTCGGGGTATTTGCCCGTCCAATACAGCGACGTGGCGGCGGCCAGGGAAATAATTTCCCGGGTAGGTTGGGGTAAGGTCTTGCCAGCTTGGAGGAGTTTTAAGCTTTGGTCGATGACCTCGGCATCGCGCTCGCGAAGCTGCAGCAACTGAAAATAACGCTCTAAGTAGTCTCTCCCCAGGGTGTCATCGGCGTTGAGGAATTCGAGGCCATGACGCAGAGTCTGGATGGCATCATCAGTCCGCCCCATATTTGAGTGTAAGAAATTGGCATAGAACAACTTAGCCTTAGCGTTAGCAGGGTTACAACGGACCGATATTTGGATTAATTTCAATAAATCGGCAAACCGGTTCTGTTTTTGGGCCTCCATCGCCTGATTAAGGAAGAGATCCGACAATAAATTGAGGTGTCCTTGGCGAATTTCCCCAGCTTTTTCGGGCTGATCCTCAATTTTTGAGAGCGCCATCCGGACCATTTGTTGGATGGCTTTGTCCTTAATTAAGTCTGTTTTTATGTATGTTTGCCGGGTGTAGCTCAAGATCGACTCTTTCGGCTGAGTGAGCGGAAGGCCTGCTAAAAGGATGATTTCGGCGTCGGATTGTTCATCTTGGGTTACGTTTGCCGCCATTTTCGGGGTTGCCTGGGGGGCGGGGGCGGTTGCTGCGGCTTGGGCAAGCGCACGGTCATGCCCACAGGCGATGGCTATCAGCAAATAAAAGGTCGAACGGGGGCTGGGCATGGAAGGATGGGCATCTTTGGCTGTCCGAACATAATTGTCCCGCTCAAAAAAGCCAGCAGGGCGGGCGATAAGGTGCTCTGGTAAAGAAACCTTAAAATCCGTGCACTTTCCGCTTGCATGAGGGGCTTAAGGACATATGCCCAAACACTCTTTTCCCTATTTACCGAGGTCCATGCCTACCATCAACCAACTCGTCCGCAATCCGCGGGTCAAACCCAAGGCCAAGTCCAAATCTCCGGCCTTGAACAACTCACCCTTCCGCCGCGGCGTTTGTGTGCAGGTCATGATCCGTACTCCAAAGAAGCCAAACTCCGCCCAACGTAAGGTCGCCAAGGTGCGCCTCACGAACGGTCAGGAAGTTATTTCCTACATTCCGGACGAAGGCCATAAGCTCCAGGAGCACTCCGTCGTCCTCGTGCGTGGGGGACGCGTCAAAGATCTTCCAGGTGTTCGTTACCATATTGTGCGCGGCCCTCTCGACTGCTCTGGCGTCGAAAAGCGTCGTCGTTCCCGTTCCAAGTACGGCGTGAAGCGTCCGAAGGAAAAGAAGGCGTAATCCATTTCCGTAATCCCTAGCTCAATCTTAGAATATGTCTCGTCGTCGTAAAGCAACCAAGCGCGCCCATTTACCGGACGCCCGTTATGGCAGCCCATTGGTCAGCCAGCTCATCAATGTCGTGATGAAGTCCGGCAAAAAGTCGATTGCCCAAGGCATCGTCTACGGAGCCATCGAAAAAGTGAGCGAGAAGCTCATGAAAGGTAATCCGGTCGAATTGCTCCTCGGCGCTCTCGAAAATTGCCGTCCTAAGCTTGAAGTGAAGAGCCGCCGCGTCGGTGGCGCTACTTATCAGGTGCCGGTCGAAGTCAGCCACGAACGCCAGAACAGCATCGCTTTGCGCTGGGTCGTCGATGCGGCCGCTGGTCGCAAAGGAACCACGATGTCCGAAGCCCTCGCGGCGGAAGTCGTCGATGCGTATAACAACACGGGTAACGTCGTGAAGAAGCGCGAAGAAACGCACAAGATGGCTCAAGCCAACCGTGCCTTCGCTCACCTCCGCTGGTAACCCCTATCACCGCTTAACCTTTAGGCCGAACCGCAGGTTCCGACCATGTCCTCCGCCCTCTCTCCTCTCAATTCTTCGGCTCGCGCTTACCCGCTCGAGCACACGCGTAATATCGGCATCGCCGCGCACATTGATGCCGGCAAGACCACGACTACCGAGCGCATCCTTTTCTACACTGGCGTCGTCCACAAGATGGGCGAAGTCCATGATGGCACCGCCACGACCGACTGGATGGAGCAAGAGCGTGAGCGCGGTATCACCATCACGGCCGCTGCTATTTCCGCCGGTTGGAAAACCAAGGAAGGTCACTTTGCCAATATCGATCACCGGATTAACATCATCGATACCCCTGGTCACGTCGACTTTACCGCCGAAGTTGAGCGCTCCCTGCGCGTCCTCGATGGTGCCGTCGCCGT
>QYQK01000038.1 GCA_007280935.1 Opitutales bacterium | reverse complement strand
TTGCACATGGCCTGCGTCGCCGCGTCTATCGCTCGCGGGGAAACGAGAACCACACCCTCGATCATTCATGACCCGGGGCGCGACGGACGACACCAAGGTGCCGAAGCTATCGGGCTAAATGGGTTGCAACTAGACGCCCTGCGCTCTGGGCTTAATCGTTGCGTCGAAGAAGGCACCGCCCGCAGCGTCATGATCCCCGGACTGGCGTTCGCCGCGAAGACCGGCACTTCTGAATATTTCCAAAAAGGTCAGAAGGCCCACCTTGCTTGGATCATCGGTTATGCTTCGGCGGATAATCCGGCCGTCGCTTTCTGCGTGCTCGTCGAAGGCCAGCTCGACACCAGCACTTGGGGTGGCAAAACCGCCGGTCCGGTCGCGCGCGACATGATCCTTGCTTGGGCCAAGAAAACGCCGGTCAGCGAAGTAAAGAACGAAGCCGAAGTGCCCGCGCGCTAAGCCCGGATCAAGACCGGTGTACCGACCGGCGTGATATCGAAGATATGGATGATATCCGCATCGGAAAGCAGAACGCACCCATGGCTGTTGGGCTGTCCGAGTTTCGCGACTTGATTCGTGCCGTGAAGATAAACGAAGCGGGCTTTGGTATCAACGACCTGCCCGGCGGCATCGGTGCCTGCGTTGACCCCGTTCTCCAAACCCTCCAACCAAAGGATGCGGCTAGTAATCAGATTATCTTCGCGTATCGGCCAAGCGGACGAAAGTACCCCAGTGGCCTTTCGGGCCTTAAAGACCATGCCAGCGGTCGCATCTGAACCAATCTTTTCCGCCACTCTATGCAGCCCATAAGGTGTTTGCAGAGAATGCTGAACACAGCCGACCCCCGCACGCGCCGTGCTGATAACAAAGGTGCTCAAAGCCTCTTTGCTTAAAATCCATAGTTTTTGCTGGTCAATCGACACAACGATGCAATCTTCCGCAACAGGGAGACCCAGCGCTGTGAGGCGATCGGACATCTCCCGCATCAAAACCCTAGCTAACTCAGAACATGGCATATCGTATCGGCATCGTGGGCGTGACAGGCGCGGTGGGTCAAGAACTGCTGGCATTAATGGCCAAGCGGAACTTCCCGGTCGCGGAACTCCGCCCCCTGGCTTCCGCTCGCTCCGCGGGGACCAAGGTCACCTACGGGGGCTGTGAATGGACCGTCCAGGAAGCCAAGCCGGAAGCCTTTGATGGTCTTGATTTTGCTATTTTTAGCGCCGGCGGCTCCATCTCCCTCGCCCTTGCCCCCGAAGCCGTCAAGCGCGGGGTCATCGTCATTGATAACAGTTCCGCTTACCGGATGGACCCCACCGTCCCCCTGGTCATCCCTGAGATCAATCCGCAGGCCTTAGAAACGCATCAAGGTATCATCTCGAATCCCAACTGCTCGACCGCCATCGCCTTGATGGGTCTCTACCCCCTTCATCAAGCTTTCGGTCTCAAGCGTTTCTTCGCCTCCACCTATCAGGCAGTCTCCGGCACCGGAGCGGAGGCCATGCGCGAGTTAGAGACCCAAGCACGAGCATGGGCTCGCGGCGAAAGTTCCCCCGCCAAAGTCTATCCTCACACGATCAACTTCAACGTCATCCCGCAGGTCGACTCCTTCCTGGAAGACGGTTACACCAAGGAAGAAATGAAGATGCTTCATGAAGGTCGCAAAATCATGAACCTCCCTGACCTCAAAGTGACGACGACCTGCGTGCGTGTTCCGGTCTTCCGCGCCCACTCCATCGCCATCAGCGCCGAATTTGAACGTCCGGTCGACCTGGCTGTCGCTCGTCAGGCCATCAGCAATTTCGCAGGCGCCGAATTATGCGATGATCCAGCCAACAAGAAGTACCCGATGCCGCTGGATTATGCCGGCAAAGAAAAATGCGGTGTTGGACGCCTCCGCAAAGACACCCTTTTCGATAACGGACTGTCCCTCTGGGTAAGTGGCGATCAACTCTGGAAAGGCGCAGCCCTTAATGCCATCCAGATTGCGGAAGCCCTCCATGCCCGCGGTCGGCTCGCCCGCCGCTAAGCACGACGATGGCCCGGAGCAATGACCGCGCCCCGCGTCATGCGGATTTAAATAAGCCTCTCAAACTTTATGATGAGGGGGACATTACGGCCCTGCTCTCCGAACATAAAAATCCGCTCATCCTGATTCTCGATGGAGTGCAGGACCCGCATAATCTCGGTGCCTGCATCCGAACGGCCGAATGCGCAGGTTGCGCCTTCGTCATCATCACCAAGAAGAACTCGGCACCAGTCAACGAAACCGTGCGCAAGGTAGCTGTGGGCGCCGCGGAAACCCTCCCCATCGTCCAAGCCAACAACCTCCGCAACGCCTTGGTTAAACTCAAGGATGCCGGCGTGTGGGTTGCCGGCACCAGCGATCACAAGACCAGCCAATCGCTCTTCGACGCAAAACTGTCCGGTCCCCTGGCCATCATCCTTGGCGCCGAAGGCGACGGCATCAGACACCTGACCGCCGAGACGTGCGATTTCTTGCTTCGCATCCCCATGCTTGGTGCGGTCCCTTGTCTCAATGTCTCCGTATCTGCAGGCGTTTGCCTCTTCGAGGCCTTACGTCAAAGAGGTGAACGTTAAAGGGTCAGAAATTACTTTACCAACGGTCATTTGATGGCTTGTATCGGCTGGGTTCGTAAAGGCTGGATAGCTCAATGGTAGAGCAGTTGACTTTTAATCAATTGGTTCCGGGTTCGAGTCCCGGTCCAGCCACCACGAACCAAACCCATCCCCGCCCAACGGCCCTGTCGATTTAGCTGCATTTGCTCTTGAACTCCTGCCAGCGAGTTGCACTCATTCACATCCCGCTGTCTGGCCGGATAGCTCAATGGTAGAGCAGTTGACTCTTAATCAATTGGTTCGGGGTTCAAGTCCCCGTCCGGCCACCAGCGGGAAACCTTTTAAAGGGTTCTCCGCTTGGTCTGAAGCCGGCGATAGCGATCGGCCATATAGGCAGCATGGCAGGCGCGGCAGTAGCTGTGATGCGTGCCCGAGGCCGTCAGCCAATGGAACATCTGCAAGGGCAAGTCCTGCCCACACTGGGCGCATTCTTTATTATTCACGCGACGTTTGACCGCCCGCTCCTTGAAACGTTGTTGCACCGTACTCCCCAAGCAAGGTTTACAGAAGGGGTGAAAAGCCGCCACACCGTGTAACCGATGGAATAATTCCAAAGGCTTGGCTTTGTGGCAGAGACGACAGGTTTTTTTGGGAGTTGTGCTCATGGCAGGACAAGCAAATGAGCCGGTCGACTCCCTGCAATCGGAACGTCCTAAGGACTATTACCCAGAAATAATAACCGTATTTAAATTATTCGACCGTCACCGACTTCGCCAAGTTGCGTGGCTGATCGATAGCGCAACCGCGCAGGCGGGCCACATGGTAGGCAAGCAATTGCAAGGCGACGGCGGCGGGAATCGTTGCTACGAGCGGATCACAATCAGGGATACGGATCACCTGATCGGCCACGGCCGCGGAGCCAGTCTGCGACACGAGCGCAATGACTTGGGCGCCGCGGGCGCGACATTCTTCCGCGTTACTCAGCACCTTATCCACTACGGGGGACTGATTGGCGATGACCACGACCGGCGTACCCGGTGTAAGTAAGGCGATCGGGCCATGTTTTAATTCAGCCGCATGGTAGCCTTCCGCATGAATGTAAGATATTTCCTTCAACTTCAAGGCGCCCTCCAAGGCCACTGGATGCATTGGCCCACGCCCCAAGAAGAAGGCGTGCTCATGGGGGGCGATGACGGCCGCCACCTGGGCGATGGCATCATTCTGCGCCAACACTGCTTCAATAAGCTCAGGCAGGCTTTGAATCTGCTGGGCGATAGCCAAACCGCGTTCCGCCGAAAGGTGTCGACTGCGTCCGAGTTTCAACGCCATCAATAATAATACCGCGACCTGGCCGGTAAAAGCCTTGGTCGAAGCCACGGAAATCTCAGGTCCGGCATGCAAGTAGACGCCGCGACCGGTTTCACGCGCGATTGTGGATCCCACCACATTCACCAATCCCATGACCATCGTGCCCTTCTCCTTCGCCTCACGGACGGCGGCCAAGGTGTCTGCCGTCTCTCCGGATTGCGAAATGGCGATTACCAGGTCGTGCGCATCGACGATGGGATTACGATAACGGAACTCGGCCGCTTGCTGAACCTCGGAAGAAATGGTGGCTAATTCTTCGAAGGCGAACTCACCGACCATGCCGGCATGGAGCGAAGTACCGCAACCGACCATGATGATTCGCCTGATTTCGGCCAATTCGCGCGGCGAGGTACCCATCCCGGACAACACTGCCGTTCCCTGCTGGGCATCGATACGACCCCGGAGAGCGTTACGTACCGACTCCGGTTGTTCATGGATCTCCTTGAGCATAAAATGCTCGAAACCGCCCTTTTCGACAGCTGCGGCTTCGAGTTCAAGGTCGGCGACGTCGCGCTCAATCGGTGCATGGTCGATATCGGTGATCTGGACGGAATCCGCTTTCAGCAAAGCAATGTCACCGTCGTTAAGATAAATCACCCGACGCGTATGGGCTACCAAGGCCGAAGCATCGGAGGCGACCAAGCATTCGCCTTCTCCAACGCCGATGACCAACGGGCTACCTTTTCTCGCGGCAACAATAATGCCGGGCTCATCGGCAGCCATGACTGCGATGCCATAGGCGCCTTCGACCTGCCGGAGTGCCCGGGTGACCGCCTGACGTAGGTCGCCCTTATAAAATTCGCCGACCAGGCGAGAGAGCGCTTCGGTATCGGTCTCCGAGACAAACACGTGTCCTTTGGCTTCAAGCTTCTGCCGAATATTCCGATAATTTTCGATGATACCATTATGCACCAAGCAGATCCGTTGCGAGGCATCCCGATGCGGGTGGGCATTCGCTTCGGTCGGCGCCCCGTGCGTGGCCCAGCGCGTATGCGCGATACCAACGGTGCATCGGCCTTGAAGCTCCTCGCTCCAGTTGAGGTCGATTTTTTCGCTCAGTTTAGCGACTTTGCCGACGGCCCTCGCCACCAGAAGTTCGCTCCCTTCCTGGAGCGCCATCCCCGCCGAGTCGTAACCGCGGTATTCAAGACGGCGTAAGCCGCCTAAAAGAACGGGAGTCGCGGACGCGCGACCGACATATCCAATGATGCCACACATAAAAAGTTTAGGAAATCAGGTCGCGATCGACAATCGCTCCCGGTAAAGTGGTGAGGTGCGGCCAAATCTTACGGCCGGGGTAAATGGAGGTATTGATTCCCGTATGCACTTTATCTCCGATGATAGTCCCGAACTTACGCCGGCCGGTTTCGATCAGATCGCCGGCGACCATGCTCCGATGGGCCTTACCATCGTGACGAAGATTGGAAGAAATCGTACCAGCGCCTAGGTTCACGCCTTGGCCTAAAATCGAATCACCGATATAAGCGAGGTGACCCACGTTCGTTTGGTTAAGCAGGATGGAATTTTTAATCTCTACGGCCTGCCCGATGTGGCAACCATCGCCGATCGAAGTGGAGCCGCGGATATAACAATGCGGACCAATCTTACAGTTGTCGCCGATGACGACATCGCCCTCGATGACGACTCCAGGCAAGAGTCGCGTGCCCTTGCCCAGCTGCAATCGACCCTTGACGTAAAGTACGCCCGTGTGGACTAACCAAGGGTGAAATTCCAGCGGACGACTAAACTTCACCTTGGCCGCCAAGGACGCTTCGTTCGCGCGCAGCAAGTCCCAGCTGTAGGAAATTGAAAATGACTTAACCGCGAGCATCGTCGCGCTACCGGCCTGGGGTTTTCTGGCCAAGACCTTACCATCGGCCTGCATCAGGATACCAGCGGAACCATCGGCCAGGAAGGTAAGGATATCCGCGACATCTAACCAAACATCGGCCTGCACTTCCATTGTGGCTTTAGCGTCCGATGACGGTCCGACACCTGCCTGTAAGAGGGCCGCGACCTGATGTTGCTTTAAGGAAATATTAGCTAAAGGGAAATCCGCCAAAGAACGCGTCAACGTCAACGGATGACAGCCGACGGAATCGGGCGGGCCAACCAAGATAAACGTCGGCTTCATGCGAGGTCTGCGAAATCGGCCACAACGGCGTCAGCGAAAAGTTTCGACCAGCGCTCGACCTCTTCTTGCTCCCGATGTTCGACGAGGATACGCAGTTTGTTCTCCGTCCCTGAATAACGAATCAAGTGCCGGCCCGTCTGACCGAAAGCGGCGTCGGCCTTAGCCAGCGTTTCCTGCAGTCGTGATAATTTGTCCAAGGCGACCTTGGCTTTAACTTTCATATTAACGAGCGACTGCGGGTATTCGCGCATGCCTTGAGCGAGGTCAGCCAAAGTCGCACCTTTGTTTCGCATCATCCGCAGCACCTGCAAGGCGCTCAAGATGCCATCCCCGGTCGTCGCGTAATCCGCAAAGATGAGGTGCCCAGAATTTTCGCCTCCAAAAGAAAGCCCGTCCTTCCGTAAGGCCTCGATCACATAGCGGTCGCTGACCGGTGTAGTCACCACGCCGATGCCGGCATCACGCATGGCTTCATGTAATCCAAGATTAGACATGACCGTACAGACCATCTTATCGCCGCGGAGGCGGCCTTCCTGATGCAATGCCAAGGCACAGAGAGCCAGGATGCGATCCCCGGAGACCGCGGTGCCAGAGGCGTCGGAAAAGATCACCCGATCCGCATCCCCGTCCAAGGAAATGCCGACGTCGGCCCCGTGCTCGCGCACTAACGCGCCCGCCGCTTCGGGATGTAACGCGCCGCAGCCGGCATTGATATTCATCCCGTCCGGATCGACGCCCATCTTCACTACCTTTGCGCCCAGTTCCTTAAAGATAAGCGGTGCGAGCAGATAGCCTGCGCCATGCCCACAATCGACGATGATTTTCATTCCCGCCAGAGACGCTGGCCCTAAGCTCTGCTTTGCGTATTCGATATAACGGCCACGGGCATCATCGATGCGATAAGCTTTGCCAATCTTATCCCCCGTCACGCCGGAAGATTTAATATCTGATAAAATATCTTTTTCGACCAAGGCTTCGAGCTGGTCGGATAACTTATATCCGTCGGGTCCGAAAATCTTCAGTCCATTATCTTCATAAGGATTATGCGAGGCGGTTAACATGATGCCGGCACCGCAACCCATGGACTTGGTCAAATGAGCGACTGCTGGAGTCGGCATCGGACCGACCAAGAAGACGTCCATCCCGCTACCTACCAAGCCGCTCGTTAATGCCGTTTCTAACATATAACCTGAGATCCGGGTGTCCTTGCCGATGATAACACGGTTATGATTCGCCCCGCTCGACTTGAGCACCCTGGAAATAGCTTGGCCCGTCCGTAGCGCAATTTCGGGCGTTATCGGGTATTCGTTGGCTTTACCACGGATGCCATCCGTTCCGAAGAGTTTGGTCACCATGCTCTTATTCCTTATTTATCAGCTAATTTTGCAAGTTTAAATGAGTGAAATCACTCTTTTATGAAAGATATGACTGAGTTAGTCATAAAAACCTTAATCGCCAAAGAAAGTGGGTAATATGTGAATAAGCTGCCAGAGATTTAAGACTGAAACTCTTCAAGCAAGCAATTGCACGATTGGGTCAATGCAAGTCAATGCCAAGAAAGCCCTCCTGCCTGAGAGTAGAAAAAAGGGGGCCGCAAAAATCCTCTACAGGAACAACTGGGTGGGCTTATGTGTCCTACCCCTACGATGTCATCGCACCGCAACATCGTCGTCCTTGTAAGCCTCTTGGGCATCACAAGCTACGGCGCCGATGAATCCGTGGATTTCAACCGGGAGGTCCGTCCCATTCTCTCGGACCGGTGTTATGGCTGTCATGGTCCGGACGCGAACAAGGGCCGAAAGGCCGGACTTCGTCTCGATGAAAGCGAGGGTGCGACGAAGAAACTCAAGAGCGGTGAAATTGCGGTCGTCCCAGGCGATATCGAAAAAAGCGCAATGATCCCCCGCATCTTTTCGACCGATCCCGAGGAAATCATGCCACCGCCGGAGTTGCACCGTCCGCTTTCGGCCAAGGAAAAAGACATCTTGAAACGTTGGGTTAAACAGGGCGCTAAATACGATCCTCATTGGGCGTTTGTGAGTCCGGTCGCTCATGCCGCACCAGCCGTGGCAGATCCGTCCTGGCCGAAAGATCCGCTCGACGCCTTCATCGCTGACCAAGCCGTAAAAGCAGGACTGAAGTTATCCCCTCCGGCCGATCGTACCACCTTGCTTCGTCGCGCATCGTTCGCGCTGACCGGACTGCCACCGACCAACGGCGAAGTCGACGCCTTCCTCGCCGATAAGTCTGCTGACGCTTATGAAAAGCACGTCGATGCCCTGCTGGCTTCTCCGCGTTTCGGCGAACACCTGGCCGTGAACTGGCTCGACCTCTCAAGATACGCCGACACCTGGGGCTACACGGGTGACAACCCCATGTTCGCCTGGCCTTGGCGCGACTGGGTGCTCAAGGCATTTAATGATAACAAGCCCTACGACCAGTTCCTGACCGAACAGCTCGCCGGTGACCTCCTTCCCGACCCTACGCAGGAACAACGGGTAGCCACGGCCTATAATCGGCTCCACCGGATGACTTTCGAAGGAGGCTCCATCGCTGAAGAGTTTCGCCAAGACGGCATCAACGACCGGGTGATGACCGCGGGTTACGGCTTCATGGGATTGACGCTCGAGTGCTCACGTTGCCACGACCACAAATATGACCCAATCTCGCAGAAAGACTATTACTCGATGGCTGCGATGTTCGGCGACCAAAATGAAAATGGTCTACTTTCATACCACGGAGAAGTACCTCCGCCCTTCGTCCGTCTCTTCAAATCCGATGCCGATCGGAATAAGGATGCCGAACTACGGGCCGCCGTGCGTGCAGCGGAACAAGGCCTAGTGACCACCCACACCGTCACGGAGAAGGTAGCCGTCACGGTGCCAACTCCGCTCGCCCATTTCCCGCTCGAGTCTTTCACGAAGACCGGCGTCGACGATAGCGTGGCGGGCCGTAAGCCAGCCAAGTTCGAACGTCGTGGTTCCCCTGAAGACCTCCAGCTTGTTCCGGGCGTCAAAGGCCAGGCGGTCAAATTCGATGGGGACGCCGGCTTCATCCTTCCGGAATTCAAGCAGCTCGGTCGCTTCGATGCGTTCACGTTCTCCGCCTTCCTTCGCCTTGACGAGAAGAACGCTCGCGCCACGGTGCTCCATGCCACCGGTCGCTATACGGGTGACGGCGATGCCTCAGGCGTCGAACTCCTGGTCGATCACGGCAAGCTTCGCTGGAGCATGATTCACCTCTGGCCCAACAGCGCGGTCTCCATCGAGACTGCCACCGAGCTTCCGGTCGGCACCTGGCAGCGCGTAACGGTCACTTACGACGGTTCTTCCAAAGCAGCTGGACTGCACGTCTATCTGGATGGCCGCGAAGCGAAGACGACGGTCGTGCGCGACACGCTGCATGCCAAACCGCGCGACAATGCCCTCGAGATCGGTTCGCGTTCACGTGACGCCGGCTTCCGTAACGGCTCCCTCGACGAGATTCAGCTCTGGCGCACCTCCCTCACGGCGGCTGAAGTCGCGGTGCTGCATGGCGCCGACGCTTTGACTCTTCCCGAGTTAGTTTTAGCTGAGCATGCGCGCCTTCGGGCCAATCCAACATATACCCAGGCTTGGTCTCGGCTTCAGGAAGCCCTGCGAGCCCTCGCTGCGCATCAGGAATCAGCTCCGGCCTTCTTCGCGATGGAGCACTCTGACCTCGCCCCGAAAACCTATGTGCTGACCCGCGGCGAATACGATAAACCCGACCTCTCCAAACTTTGCGAACCTGGCGTCCCCGTGCGTATCTTCCCTTGGAATGACTCCTTACCGAAGAACCGCCTCGGTCTCGCCCGCTGGCTGACTGATCCGAAACACCCGCTCACCTCCCGAGTGATGATCAACCGTTTATGGGCGCAGGTCTTCGGCTCTGGTCTGGTAACTTCGAGTGAGAACCTTGGCATGCAAGGCGATCTTCCCTCCCACCCCGAACTACTCGACACTTTGGCCGTCGATTTCATTCACAGTGGTTGGAACACCAAAGCGATGCTACGCCGCCTGGTCCTGAGCGCCACCTTCCGACAATCTTCCACGCCCAGCGCCGAGGCTCG
The DNA here is from genome assembly GCA_007280935.1 of Opitutales bacterium. Taxonomy (GTDB): domain Bacteria; phylum Verrucomicrobiota; class Verrucomicrobiia; order Opitutales; family UBA953; genus UBA953. The sequence continues at coordinate 7,929 of QYQK01000038.1, read as the reverse complement.
CGAGAAAGATCCAGCTAACAAGCTGTGGGCGCGCGGCCCAGTCCTAAGACTGACGGCTGAAATGGTACGCGACCAAGCCTTGATTGCCGCAGGCACGCTCGTGGAGAAAGTCGGCGGCGAAAGCGTACAGGAATCCGCTAACCGTCGAAGTCTCTATACTTATCGCAAACGCACGGCACCCCCAGATAATATGCTGATTTTCGACGCGGGCTCACGTGAGGTCTGCCAGCCGAAACGGCTTAATACCAACACCCCCTTGCAAGCGCTTGTCCTGCTGAATAATCCGGGGTTCGTCGAAGCCGCCAAGAACCTCGCGATTAAAGTCAGCAAATCCGCGACCGAACCTACGTCGCAGATTTCCCAAGCTTTCCGCCACGTGTGTACGCGTGACCCTCGTCCCTCCGAACTCGCCGCGCTGAACGAACTTTATATCGCGCAGAAAGCGAGCCCGCCCCAATTCACCCAGCTCATATCCGCCCCAACAAAACCCGACGCTAAGGCGGATATAAAAACGAAGAAGAAAACTCCTGTCGTATCCGTTCAGGCACCAACGAAGATTCCCTCGGACCCCTCCCTTGCCGCCCTCACCCTCGTCTGCTCGACCATCATGGCAAGCGACGCTGCCGTCACCTCCCGTTGATCTCCCATGCATCCCCCTACTAAGCCATCCTACGATAGCCTGATGCAACCAACGCGGCGGCACTTCCTCGGCACTTCGGCACTGGGCATGGGCGCTCTGGCTATGCGTAGTATCGTCGGCGATGCCCAAGCGGCAGCGCTCCCGAAAGGCACACACTTCCCAGCCAAAGCCAAACGCGTCATCTACCTTTTCCAAGCCGGTGGCCCTTCTCAATTTGAGACCTTCGACCCTAAGCCGTTGCTTCGGGAAAAGAACGGGCAGCCCTTGCCGGACTCGGTACGACAAGGCCAACGTCTGACCGGCATGAGCGGCTATCAGGCGACGCTTCCTCTCGCCGGCGCCTTCACTGATTTTAAGAAATACGGTCAAAGCGGCACGGAATATAGCGACCTCATGAGTCACACCGGCGAAGTCGCCGACGACCTTTGCGTCATCCGGACGATGCACACCGAAGCCATCAATCACGACCCGGCGATCACATTCTTCTGCTCCGGCAACCAAGTCGCCGGTCGGCCTTCCATGGGCGCCTGGGCTTCTTATGGCCTGGGGAGCATGAACGAAAATCTTCCAGCGTTCATCGTCATGGTCTCGCAAGACGCGACCAAAGATCAGCCGCTTTATTCGCGCCTCTGGGGTTCAGGATTCCTGCCTTCCGAACATCAAGGAGTTCAATTCAAAGCCGGCAAAGAACCGGTTCTATTCCTGACCAACCCCGAAGGCGTTTCGCCCCATGCGCGTCGCAACATGCTCGATGCCCTCGGCAAACTTAACGCCGACCAGCGGGCCACCGAACTTGATCCGGAAGTAGATGCTCGTTTAGCCCAAGCGGAAATGGCTTATCGCATGCAAACCAGCGTACCCGAAGTCGCCGACCTCTCCAAGGAGTCCGCTGCCACTCTCGCGATGTACGGGGAGAGCGTAAAGACGCCCGGATCCTTTGCGGCAAATTGCTTGCAGGCCCGTAGACTTGTCGAAAAAGGCGTACGCTTCGTCCAACTCTTCCACCAAGGATGGGATCAACACGGAGGCCTGCCCAACGGCATCAAACGCCAGTGCAAACAAACCGACCAAGCCTCGGCGGCGCTGATCAAGGATCTTAAACAACGAGGCCTACTTGAAGATACTTTGGTAATTTGGGGCGGAGAATTCGGTCGCACCGCTTACTGCCAAGGCAAGATGACTAAAGATAATTACGGGCGAGACCACCACCCTCGCTGCTTCAGCCTCTGGATGGCAGGCGGTGGCGTCAAAGGCGGCTATGTCCACGGCGCCACCGATGAGTTTGGTTATAATATCGTCAAGGATCCCGTCCACGTGCACGACCTCCACGCAACGATGCAACACCTCCTCGGCGTCGACCACGAGCGGCAGACTTTTAAGTTCCAAGGCCGCTACTACCGCTTGACCGACGTCGCCGGCAACGTGGTCAAAGCAGTGATTGCCTAGGCAGCCGCTCTGATTTCTGCTGAAGAGGATGTCACTTGAGCCATCAGGACCTTCGTCCGCCGTCGCCTCCCGCTCGTTCCGCCTCTACCTAGCGTCAATCGTACTCGGGACGATCGCGATCCAGATCCAAGGCGTGGCCGTCGCCTGGAAAGTTTTTAAGCTCACCGAACAGCATGGCGCCGAGACCGCTGCGTTGGCCTTGGGTGCCATCGGCTTGGCTGAAGTCATCCCCTTCGTTAGTTCGGTGCTCTTCGCCGGACACGTCGCTGATAATAATAATCGAAGACGCATCGCTATCGGCGCACTGCTCACGATGTTTATTTTAGGCCTGTTCCTGTTTTTGCCGGAATTCCTCGCCGCCCGCTGGGCCAAGCTGACCGTCATCTACGGGGTCATTATCCTTGGCGGACTCGCCCGCAGTTTCCTCACGACCGCCCGCCAAGCGATTATCGCCGAGATCTTGCCGCGCCATCTGCTCGCGGGCGGCGTCCGCTGGCGCAACACGCTCTTCGAATTAGCCTGCATCATCGGCCCAGGGCTGGCCGGGCTCCTCATCTGGGCAGGAGGCGAACACGGCGAACTTTTCGCCTACGCTGCGATGGCTCTCTGCTTCGCCGGCTCGCTCGGCCTGACCATCGCCTTACGCACCACGCAAAGCCTGCAATCGCGCAAAGCCGAACCAATTTTCGTAAGTTTAAGACAAGGGATTGATTTCATGCTCAGTCAACGCGTGATGCTCGGCGCTTTCACACTGGATCTCTTCGCCGTTCTCCTCGGAGGTGCGGTGGCGCTGTTACCGATCTTTGCCGGCATGCTGGGCGTCGGCGCCTTAGGCTTCGGCTTACTACGGGCTTCATCCTCGGCCGGCGCAGTATTGATGTCCATTTACCTCATCGTAAGACCGCCGCTCGATCGTGCCGGACCGACGCTTTATGCTTCGTTCGCCGTCTTCGGATTGAGCACCATCGGTTTCGCTCTGGCCATTCCGCTCGCCCAAGCGATTGGGCTGGGCCTGACCGCGGCCTTCGTGCTCTCGTTCGTCTTCCTACTCATCAGCGGGGCGGCAGATGCCGTCAACGTGATCATCCGTCAGACGATCCTCCAAACCAGCGTACCTCCCGAGATGATGGGGCGCGTCTCGGCGGTGACGGCGGTCTTCATCGGCTGCTCGAACGAACTCGGCATGGCCGAATCCGGCCTGGCCGCCAAACTCATGGGAACGGTGAATTCGGTGGTCTTCGGCGGGGTGGCGACCTTCGGGGTGATCGCGCTCACGGCCTGGAAATTCCCCGAAATCGCCCGGTTGCGACGAATCGGGCACGAATCGAAACCCTGACCCGCTTGGGCTTGTGTCCTTTCGTCGGTGTTTCATATTCATATTCCCCTATGAAACTCCGTTGCCTCCTTCCCTCCCTACTGACGCTATCCCTATTGGGCGCCGAGCCCAAGAAGCCTGACTACGATGCACAATATGTCTTGGGATCGGACTCCCAAGTGAAACCAAACGTTCCGAAGGGCGAGGTCCGTGAGTTCGAGATGAAGGATTCCAAAGCCTTCCCAGGGTACGGAAGGAAATGGGCGCTCTATATTCCCAAACAATACGACGGCAAAAAACCGGCCGCGCTCATGGTCTTCCAAGACGGCTTAGGCTATGTGGCGCCGACGGGCTCTTGGCGTGTCCCAACGGTCTTCGACAACCTCATCGCATCCGGAAAGATGCCGGTGACCATCGGGCTCTTCATCAACCCCGGCTTCATCCCAGATCCGAAAAACCCCTCGGGCAAAGACAAGAAAGGCAAGCCGCTCGGAAAATCGAACCGCTCTTTCGAATACGACAACGTCACCACGGCTTATGTGAGTTTCCTGATCAATGAGATGATCCCCCTCGCCGAAGCCCAAGGTTTGAACATCTCCAAAGAAGCTTCGCATCGCGCCATCGCCGGCTCAAGCAGCGGCGGCATCTGCGCCTTTAATGCGGCTTGGCATCGTCCTGACCAATTCAGCAAAGTCTTCACAACCATCGGCAGTTTCACCAATATCCGTGGCGTCATCAGCAAAGGTACGGAAATCGGCGGTAACGTGTACCCGGAGTGGGTGCTCAAAGAGCCTAAAAAAGACATCCGCGTCTACCAACAAGACGGCGCCAACGATCTGACCAACGAATTCGGCGTCTGGCCCGAAGCCAATAAGAAGCTGGCCGCCGCCTTGGACGAGAAAGGCTATGATCACGTTTTCATCCTCGGTGAAGGGACCCATAACCCAAAGCATGGCGCCATGATTTTCCCCGAAGCGATGAAGTGGCTCTGGCGCGACGTCCGCTAAGCCCATGCGCCTCCTTGCCGTCGTAAGCTTCGCCGCCAGCGCTACCCTCGCTCACGCCGCCGAAGCATTCACCCCCTTGCTCGATGCCAAACTTTCTCAATGGGAAAAGTGGCTCGGGCCGGTCCATCGCGCCTACGATGTTCCCGGCTATGTCCGAGGCGCAAAAGCCAAGGACGACCCGGTACTCGGGCTAAACAACGACCCGCTGAACGTCTTCACGACCCGCCAAGAAGCCGGTGAAACCGTTCTGCACATCAGCGGCCAGGTCTTCGGCGCCGTCACGACGCTAAAAAGCTACGACAACTTTCACCTGCGCACCGAGCAGCGCTGGGGTGTAAAACGCTGGGAACCTCGCACCAACACCGTCCGCGATAACGGCATCCTCATCTTCTGCATCGGAGAACACGGCGCCCAGGCTAAATACTGGATGCGTAGTCAAGAACTCCAAGTCCAGGAAGGAGACATCGGCGATTGGTGGCCACTCGCCGGCGCGATATGTGACTCGCCGATTCGCACCGATGACTCAGTGAAGAAGCGAATTTACGATTCGCAAGGGAAGCTAATCTCGGCCGACGCCCGCATCTGGCATGGACCAGATTATCACGAAAAGTCGTCCGGCGAATGGAACACCATCGAATGTTTCGCCCTCAACGGTAACGCGGTCTTCCGGCTCAACGGCCACACCGTCAACGTCATCTTGAATTCCCGTTATCGCGAGAAGGGATCGTCCGTCGAGGTCCCTATGAAAGCGGGCAAGCTCCAGATTCAATCTGAAGCGGCTGAGTGCGAATATCGCCGATTTGAAATCCGCACGCTGACCGCCTGGCCTACCGACGTGGCAAAAGATATACCGTCCCTTCAGGTCAAATAACCCTCATCCGATGCTCCGAGCCCTCGAACTGCGCAAGGACTTCGGAGGACTCGCTGTCTTACAACCGACGTCGGTCGACTTCCGGCCGGGTGAAGTGCACGCACTAATGGGTGAGAACGGCGCCGGTAAGTCGACCCTGATGAAGGTGCTCGCCGGGCTATATCGGCCGGATGGCGGTCACGTCGAATGGCGCGGTCGCCATGCCGACTTCGCTTCGCCGCACGACGCCTTGGTCGCTGGTATCGCGATGATTCATCAGGAGCTGATGCCGATCCCTGACCTCACGGTCGCGGAGAATATCACCCTCGGCTGTGAACCTTGCTCGTCGTTAGGACGTATCGACCGCGCCGCCCAACTCTCCCAAGCCCAAGCCCTGCTCGGTGAACTCGAGTCCGACATCGACCCGGCCCGCCTGATGCGTACGCTGACCGTGGCGCAGACGCAGGTGGTCGAGATCGCCAAGGCGCTCGGGCGTAATGCCGATGTCATCCTGATGGATGAGCCCACCGCGGCCCTCTCCGATCAGGAAGTCGCCGCGCTCTTCCGTGCCATCGCCCGCCTGAAGGCTCGCGGCGTCGCCATCGTTTATACGACTCACAAGATGGATGAAGTCTTCCGCCTAGCCGATCGGATCTCGGTCTTGCGTGACGGAAGCTTGGTCGGCACGGCGTCCGCTTCGGAGATGAATCCTGCCAAGCTCATCACGATGATGGTCGGACGCGAGCTGGCTGACATCTTCCCCGTCCGCCAACCACCGACCGATGAGGTCCTCCTGGAAGTTTCCGACCTGACGCGCGAACCCGCATATCGGGATGTCAGTCTTCAGATCCGACGCGGCGAAGTGGTCGCCCTTGCCGGATTGATGGGCGCCGGCCGCACCGAAGTGGTCAGCGCGATCTATGGCCTGCAGCCTGCCTCAAGTGGCCAGATCTCCTTTAACGGCCGCACGCTTTCCATCCTGAGCCCGCAGGATGCCTTAGCCGCCGGCATCGGCATGGTCACCGAGGACCGCAAAGGCCTCGGACTGATTCCGGCCTTAGGCGTCGGCCAGAACATCACCTTGACCGCCTTGCGCGACCTTTCGAGCGGCCCGCTGCTGAACCATCGTGCCGAGGCGGCCGCCGTAAACTCCCGGATGACGGAGTTCGCGGTCAAGGCCAGCAGCCGCGCCCAGCCCATCGCCCAGCTCAGTGGCGGAAACCAACAGAAGGCCTTGCTCGCGCGCTGCCTCCTCGGCAACCCTGACCTTATTATCCTCGATGAACCGACCCGCGGAATCGATATCGGGGCGAAAGCGGAGATCTACGCCCTCATCCAGAAACTTGCCCGGGCCGGCAAGGGCATCCTATTGGTCTCTTCCGAACTCCCCGAAGTCCTTTCCTTGGCACACCGTATCGTGGTGCTCCGCCGAGGTTCCGTGAGCGCCACGCTCGATGCGACTTCCACCGACCAGGAAACCTTGCTCCGTCACGCCATGCCTTTATAACGCCATGCTCACCCTCGACCGTAATCTGCTTCATCGCTTTGGCCTCCTGCTCGTCATCCTGATTGTCGGGCTTGCCCTGTCCGTATCGACCGATGCGTTCCTCAGCGTCGCCAACCTGACCAACGTCGCCCGCCAGGTCTCCATCAACGGCATCCTGGCGGTCGGCGTGACCTTCGTGCTCCTGACCGCCGGCGTAGACCTCTCCCTGGGGTCAGTCGTCGCCTTGAGCGGCGTAGCCTGCGCGACGTTCGCTCATCCCGGCGAACATACCGTGTTCGTCCCGATTGCCGTCGGCCTCCTGACTGGCGCCGCCTGCGGACTCCTCAATGGCGTGCTCGTCACCCGCGGAGGCGTGGCACCTTTCATCGTCACGCTCGGCATGATGACCATCGCCCGCGGCCTAGCCCTCATCTTCAGCGGCGGTCGCCCGGTCGCTGACATGTCGAATGAAATGACCGCCCTCGCCGGCGACATCTGGGGCATCCCCATCCCGGTGCTATGTTTTGCGGGCGTCGCGATCGCAGCCTGGTTCTTCCTTCAAAACTTCCGGCTGGGTCGTCACATCTATGCCGTCGGTGGCAACGAGAACGCTGCCCGCGCAGCCGGCGTGCCGGTCGAGCGCGTAAAACTCTTCGCTTATGGTCTCTGCGGCCTGCTCACCGGCCTCGCTGGCGTAGTCCTCGCCGCACGCATCACCACGGGGCAACCTAACGCCGGACAGGCCTACGAACTCGACGCCATCGCTGCCGTCGTCATCGGGGGCACGAGCCTTGCCGGCGGGGTCGGTACGATTACGGGCACCCTGCTGGGCGTCCTGCTCATCGGGGTGATCAACAATGGCTTAGATTTGATGGGGGTTTCCTCGTATTATCAGGCGGTCATCAAGGGCGTCATCATCGTGGGTGCGGTTTGGCTCGACCGACGTCAGGCCCGTTCGTAAAAGTCGGGGATGCGCATTACCCCTCGCAAAGCCATCTCGGCCTTCCTGGCCGTCTGCGCCTTCACGCTCTCCCTCTCTCTGCTCTCCGGCTGCAAGAAAGCTGAAGCCCGTAAGGAGGGCGAGATCCTCATCGGATTCTCCTCCCGTGACCTGTCAGCCGAGTATACGGCCAAACTCTCGGAAGCCATCGTCGACTACGCGAAGACGAAGCCGGGCGTGAAGCT
>QYQK01000041.1 GCA_007280935.1 Opitutales bacterium | reverse complement strand
GGTAGGGGCGCCACTGCGTGGCGTCCGTGGGCGGACAGACAATGGTGGGCCGAGTATTTTGCCCGGTGATACGCACGCACCGTGGCGAACGGACGCGACGCAGTCGCGCCCCTACCTCGAGGCAGGTGCCCAGCGTCGCTGCATCGGGTAGGGTTGAGCGCCCTCGCTCAACCGCGGCTGACCAAGGGTGGTCAGCCCTACCTCGAGGCAAAAGCCTTCAATCAAAGGGAAACCGGATGATTGGCTCGGGTTATTGGTGTGCGCAGCAAACTTTCCGGTTTCCGGTCTCCCTTTGGCGTTTAACTTCTCTCCAGCCCTCCGGTCCTCCCGCTCACTGTCCCAACGGTTTTGACAGATCGAATTCGGACTTGGTCGTCCAGCGCTGCTTGAAGCCCGCCGGGGCTTCGACTTTAGTCCGGAAATTACGGTGTTATCAAGGTCGAGGTCTTCGGACCAGATGAACTTCGCACCGCTAAAACTTTCCTTGGCTTTGGTGAAGGACTCCTTGGGATTCACGCGTTCCTCGGTGTACTCGGTGGCGTGGGCCCACTTGCTGTCATCGAAATCGACCGCGAACCAGTTGGCCGGGACGGGGGTGTGTTCGACCTTGGGGTTCTTGACGTCGCCGTTCAGCGGGCCCTTGAAAAAATTCTTCGCTTTCCATTTAGCATTGGTGACGGTTCCGTCCGAGAATTTCAGGATCAGGCCGGCGTCGCCGATGTGGTCGCCGTATTCCAGGCCGGTCTTCGGGTCGGCGTTGTCGCGTCCCATGACGGCGATGGTCATCGGATATTCCGGCAGGATATCGACCGAGACCACATTGTGCGGCATGTAGTCGATCGGGTCGACCAAGCGGAGTTTGCCGTTGATGTAGAGGATGAACCAATTGTCGGCGTAGACGTTGAGTTGGATGGTGTCGGCCATGGAGGGCTTCACCATGCCAGGCTTGTCGCCCTTGCCGCCTTTGCCACCCTTGCCGCCTTTGCCTTTTTCGCCACCCTTGCCCTTGCTTTCACCCGGAGGAGGTGAGGCTTGCTCGGCCTCTTCATCTTGCTCGGCGTCAAGATTTTCTCCCTTCGGTTTGGCGTCTTCGCCTTCAGCTGGAGGACGCTTTCCCTTTTCGCCGCCTTTACTTTTACCTTTTTCACCCGCCTTGCCTTTGCCGCCGCCGGCCCCGCGTTCACCCGGCGTATAGGTCTCAGTGGCGGTGGAACCATCAGGGTTCGAGTAGATAAAAGTCCAGGTCTTGTCACCGTTGAGCGTATATTTCACGCTGAGGGCCTTGCCATTCAGCGTATAGTTAAGGGCGTATTTCTTGGCATCGGCTTCGGCGGTGAAATCTTTGATTAACGCACCGCGGAGCGGGCTTTGCGTGTAACTGGAACCCGTTCGACGGACATGGCTCGCGGAGGGCTGAGGGTCAACTTGGCCGTCTACTTCAACGACTTCTCCGTGGAAGCCACCGTTGATGTACGGATACTTCTTCTGCGCGTGGTAGTGGTAACCGAGTACTTTGGTTTCGTGGCCGCCGAACGCGTCAAGTTTGCCCGGAGCAGAACCGTCAGGCTCGTTGAAGCCATAGATTGCATAGCCGTCGAGGGCTATTGCGATGGGTTTGCCCTTGCCCAGCTCTTTCTCGAGGAAAACGGGGGCGTCGTGGTAGTGGTAGTCGTCGGCTTTGCCGCAGTGGCCGCCGAAGTCGTCGAGTTCGCCCGCAGTCTTGGCGTCGTCGCCGCGGTTATTGAGGGCGTTGAAGATCGGCACGCCGTTAGCCGCAAGCGCGATGGCTCCGCGCATGAAGTGGGTCTTGGCGGACATGGGTACCTTGGCTGGCACGGGCTTCAGCGGGATCCGCCAAGCAGATGTCCCGGCGTAGGTCTGGGGGATGGGTACTTGTTGCTGCCAGGATTTGATCCCAGCCATGAGTGGGTGGTCGGGTAGTCCTTTCGTTTCGACGTAGAGGTATTTCTCGTCCCAGCGGACGCTGACGTTCTTGGTGAAGCTCTGGAAGGGGGTCGCCGCTAAGGGTGCGTTCCCTGGAGAGGCGGCCAGGTAGGTGCTGGTCATTACGAATTTGGCGCTGGGCGTCAGCATAGGCGCCTCGGTCGGCGCGCGATATTTATTCTCGATCGGAGTGACGTGAGCGGAGAGTTGGGCGCTGAGGCCTGCGAGAGCGATGAGCAGGAAGAACTTGGGGAGTCGCATGGGGAGGATTTTAAATAATAACAAAAATTACCTTAACTGGGGATTAAGGGGCAAGGCACGCGTCCCGATACAGTCCCGGGATGGCGGTTTACCCTCTAATTTTGAGCAAAAGTTCGATCTTTGCGAGATCGTCGGGCTTGATTTCGAATTTCCCGCCACCGACGGTTTCCTTAAGCTGTCCTGGTTTGCGGGCGCCGACGATAGCGGCGGTCAGGCGGGTCTTACGGAGCACCCATGCGATGGCGAGCTCAGCGGTATTGCGACCGTAGCGTTGGCCGATTTCCGCCAGTCCTTTGGTGAACTCGATATTCTTGGTGAGTAAAGGTTCGACGAATTGTGGGTCCGCCCGGCGATGGTCGTTTTCCGGAAGGGCATTCGTCCATTCGCGAGTCACCTTGCCGCTCAGCAGTCCTTTTTGCATCGGGCTATAGGCAATGATGCCGATGTCGTTCGCTTCGCAGTAGGGGAGGATTTCATTTTCAATCCCACGGGCCAGCAGGCTGTAAGGCGGCTGCAAGAAGGTGACTGGGTGGATGGGTTGAATCCGTTTGAGTTGGGCGACGCTGAAATTGCTGACGCCGGCGTGACGGACTTTGCCTTCTTTGATGAGCTCGGCGATGGCCGCCCAGCCTTCTTCGATATCTTCGTCGGGTTGCGGCCAATGAATCTGGTACATGTCAATCGTGTCGAGGCCAAGCCGACTCAGGCTATCTTCAATTTCTTGCCGTACGCTGGCCCGCTTGAGGCGCGGAATGATCTGACCGTTTTCATCCCAGCAACGTTCGCATTTCGTCGAGATGAAAGGGCGGGCCCCTTTGATTTCCTTCAAGGCCTTGCCGACGACTTTCTCGCTATGCCCAAGACCATATACCGCGGCCGTATCGATCCAGTTGATGCCCAACGCCAGGGCTTCGTGGATTGTGCGAATGGAAAGTGCGTCATCTTGGGGTCCCCAGCCAAATTTCCAATCGGGGCCGCCCATCGCCCAGGTGCCTAAGCCGACGGGAGTGAGGTGAAGGTCCGAATTGCCGAGCTTACGAAGTTTCATGGCGTTGAAGGTATTTCGGGGAGGGGAAGGGAGGATGTCGATTACGGATGACGGAGGAGAGGGCTGAATGGAGGACTGCGTAGAGGACTGAATGACTAGTTGATCAGTTGAACGGTTGGCCAGTTGGCCGGAAGGGAGAACTAGCTGGCCGGTTGACAAGTTGACCAGTGGGCAAGGGAGACAGAGGCCTAACTCAAGGGAAGCCCGCCACCCGCAGGATGGTGCCTTGGGTAGGGTCGGGACCGCGTCACGACATAGCGCATCGGGTAGGGGCGCCACTGCGTGGCGTCCGTTCGCATCCGCACGTGCGATGAGCCAGGCGAAATCATCGACTATTCTGATGTCTGTCCGCCCACGGACGCGACGCAGTCGCGCCCCTACCTAAAACAAAAAGGGGCCTGGCGGCCCCTTGGTAAATTCGACTGTCCCAAGCCCTAGCCCTGTTCCTGTGAAGTCGGCGAGCTTAAGCTCGTCCGGCTTCACTTCACATCCTTCAGGAATTGCTGATACTGGGTTTCGGTTTGCTCTGCGGTGAGCTTGCCGGAGTGGATCAGGATGCGGAAGCGGAAGGTTTCTGATTTACCCGCCTTGATCGTGAAGTTGAGCGTGGTCTTTCCTTTGGTGAATTCCTTGGCGCCGAATGGATTCGCGGCGAAGAGGCCGTAACCGCGGTTATGCCAGTAGGTCGGGTAGGTGCTGTTCTTGGGGTGGTCGAAGATGCCGATGCAGACGTCTTCGCCGCGGACGTTGCCAGAAAGGGTCATCCACTTAGCACGCGTGCTCCAAGCTTCCTTCTCACCGACTTTTCCTTCGCTACTCAAGTAGATGCCGTTCACGCCGGTGTTATCCATTTTGGCCACGGCCGTCGGTTTGCCCGAAGCGTCGGTAAAAATCTCAGGCTTCAAGGAAGGTTCTTCCAGCGAGCGGGTGAGACGAATGGCGATGGCGCCTTCCTTGGAGTCCTTAAAGACGGCGTCCTTTTCCTGTGCGGTCAAAGTGATGATTCGGTCGATGATCCGAAGGTCTTTGGAGGCGCGAAAGACGAGCGTCTCGTCCTGTTGCAGCACCTTAGAGCCATCGTTCATGATCCAATCCGAGGAAACTTCGAGGGAGGCGGCACCGGTGCCCGAGGCGAGCGCCTTGATGTTTTTGTGACGGACGGCGCCGTAGGGAATCTTGCTGTCGCGGTCGAAGCCTTCGGGCGGCGAGTTCCAAAAATCACAGTCGTTGACGTTGCCGTAATTGAACCACGAAGAGATGTGGTGCGGATGATCGGTGCGTTCGCCAGCGACTTTCTCGAGCGGGAAGCCGCGGGTGAAGATGTTACCCTGCGAAGTGCGCAAAGGGGAGAGCAGCGGCTTCTTCTGGTTGGACCAGTAGACGTAGGAAGTGAAAGGCTGGCCGTCGACGAGCACGTCGATCTGCTGCTTATCTTTTTGTTCGACGAGTTTCACTTCTTCCGCAGGCGCGCCGAGGGCGGCCAAGAGGAGGGCGAGGAGGGGGAGCTTAGATTTCATAGGATAATCAATAGGACATACCTTTGCCCCAAAGGTTGCCAACCCGAAAGGGGCGGGAAATCGCTCAAGAAAGACAATTACTTGGTGGAATCTCAGCCTCCGCGCCCTAGGATTACGCCGAGGCGTTAGGACTTAGCGGATTCCAATCCTGCGGATGAATTCGTGGAAAATTGTCGCGCCAAAGCTGGCCGCCTAACGCCGTAACTTATTCGGATTGGATAATGTCAAATTAAAGCGAAAGTGAATTCTTGCCCAGAGAGGTAGGGAGTCTTGCGTCTTGCCAGACGAAGGGTTCAATTCTTTTCACAACTATGAAGGCCGCCCTGCTTCTTGCACTCTTATCTTTTTCTCTGTCCGCGGCTGATCAGACCAAGGTTGCCCATCGCTTCGCCATCGACCGGACGGTAAAGCCCGCGATGGATGAACTGATCGCTGCTGACGCCAAGGTGGAAGTCTTGGCCACGGGTTTCACCTGGTCGGAAGGGCCCGTATGGTTTCAAAATAAACTCATCTTTTCGGACGTTCCTAATAACACCGCTTTCGCTTGGCGTCCAGGCGCGCAGGGGGAAGAGGTTTTTCTGAAGCCCAGCGGTACGGCGGAACCATCCGGCCGGCAGGGCTCGAACGGCTTGGCGGTCGACCTTAAAGGCAACTTGTTGCTCTGCCAGCACGGTGATCGCTGCGTGGCACAACTTTTGCCCGACAAGAAATTCAAGAAACTCGCCACTAATTTCGAAGGGAGTCGTTTTAATAGCCCGAACGACTTGTGCGTCGCCAAAGACGGAGCGATTTATTTTACCGACCCGCCCTATGGCTTGGGCGATGAAACCGCTGAACTAGACTTCCACGGTATTTTTAAACTATCGCCCGATGGGTCGGTTTCCTTGGTCTCCAAGGAGGTTAAGTGGCCTAATGGCATCGCGTTGAGCCTCGATCAGAAGACCCTTTATATCGCTATTTCCGATCCGAATGACACTCGGATTGCGGCTTGTGATCTCAAGGGTGCACATTTGCGCGACATTTTTAAGGCCTCGTCTTTGAAGGGTGCTAATCGTCCGGGAAATTGCGACGGATTGAAGCTCGACGAAAAAGGAAATATTTGGGCGACAGGCCCTGGTGGCGTCCTGATCTTATCTCCGGAAGGTAAGCACCTCGGCACGATCATGACTGGTCAGCCAACGGCCAACCTCGCCTGGGGAGCCGATGGCCACACGCTTTTCATTACTTCGAACAAGAACCTTTTGAGTATTCAGACGAAGGTCAAAGGCGCAGGATTCTGACCGGCGGCTGAAGGCCGCCGGAGGGGCAGGGATTTAATTCTGGTAGGGCTGGCCGATTCAGCCAACCGCGGTCGAGGTAGGGCTGACCACCCTTGGTCAGCCGCGGTTGAGCGAGGGCGCTTAACCCTACCAAGTCTTGCCCTCTCCCCAAAACCCTCCTTTCTCGTCCTTTGTGAAAGCCCTGCTGCTGACCGAATACAAAAAGATGTCTTATGTGGACGTGCCCAATCCGCTTTGCGGACCCGAGGATGTTTTGATTCAAGTCCGTGCCTGTGGTATCTGCGGCTCTGATATCCACGGGTTCGACGGTTCCACGGG
>QYQK01000033.1 GCA_007280935.1 Opitutales bacterium | reverse complement strand
CCAGATTGGATTTCCTTGAGGATCTCGCGCATCGCCTTGCGGGATGAGCTGTTGATGACGCGAGGACCACGGGTGATGTCTCCGTACTTGGCGGTCTCGGAAATCGAGAAACGCATGCCGGAGATCCCAGCTTCGACCATGAGGTCGACGATGAGCTTCAGTTCGTGGAGGCACTCGAAGTAGGCCATCTCGGGCTGGTAGCCAGCTTCGACGAGGGTTTCGTAACCCACCTTGACGAGCTCAGAGGCACCGCCGCAGAGGACGGCCTGTTCGCCGAAGAGGTCGGTTTCAGCTTCTTCCTTAAAGGAGGTCTTGATGACGCCGGCGCGGGTACCACCGATGCCCTTGGCCCAGGCGAGAGCGGTCTTGGTGGCCTTACCAGAGATATCCTGCTGGACGGCGATGAGGGCGGGGACGCCCTTACCTTCAACGTACTGTGCACGGACCACGTGGCCGGGGCCCTTGGGGGCGACCATGGCGATGTCGACGTTCTTGCCGGGCTTGATCAGCTTGTAGTGGATCGAGAGGCCGTGGATGAAGAGGACGGTCTTGCCACCTTTGCCGAGATTAGGGGCGATATCCTTTTCCCAAACGGAAGCCTGCTTCATGTCGGGGATACCCACGAGCATGACGTCGGCGCGACGGACGGCTTCGGCGGTCTCGTAGACCTTGAAGCCTTTTTTCTTGGCCGCGGCGGCGGACTTCGAACCCTTGTACAGGCCCACGATGACGTTCAGTCCGCTATCGCGGAGATTCATCGCGTGGGAGTGTCCCTGGGAACCGAAGCCGAGAACGGCAAGGGTCTTGTTCTTAAGAACGCCGAGATCGGCATCCTTGTCAGTGTAGACTTTAGCAGGCATGGTATGTGATGGAAAAGAGGGGTGATTAGCTGACTTTTTTCTTACCGCGCGTCAAGGCGACGGCACCGGTTCGAGCGGTTTCGATGATCCCGAAAGGCTCGATCAGATCAAGGAAGGCGGTGATTTTGGTCACGTTGCCCGTAAATTCGATGAGGAGCGAATCGTGGGAGACATCGACGACCTTGGCGCGGAATAATCCGGCGACTTCCAAGATCTCGGTACGAGTCTTCTTGTCGCACTTCACTTTGCAAAGGATGAGCTCACGGGCGACGTGGTCGACCTCTTCGCGGGAAAAGTCCACCACGGTGATGACGTTGATGAGCTTGTCCAAGGCTTTGACGCAACGGTCCAAGGCGGCGTCGTCGGCGCTCACGGTCGCGGTGATCCGGGAGTAGGCCGGGTCGTGGGTGGGGCCGACGTTCAGGGTCTCGATGTTAAAGCCACGGCCAGAGAGCATGCCAGCGACACGAGCCAAGACGCCAAATTTGTTTTCGACGAGGGCCGAGAGGGTGTGCTTCTTCTTGATGGGCGTCATGGTATTGGGGCTAAAAAGGGTGGACGGAGAGGGACTCGAACCCACGACATCCTGCGTGTAAAGCAGGCGCTCTAACCAACTGAGCTATCCATCCAATGGAGGGTTGGGTATAGGGAAGTTCCCGGCCTTTTGTCCACCATGAAAACCGCCCCTCGGGCTTGCCCCGCCACCATTACTTCTGCAATCTACAGCCTAATGGATCCCGCCCGCATCCAGCGTATCATTACGGCCCTCGAGGGCTTAACCCGTCCTGGCCTGCCTAAAGAGGGCGTTTTGGAATGTATCCGCGTGCTGGATGGCGAGGTGGCGACTCTAAATTCGGGCCTTCCCGGGGACTTAGATCACTATTTGCGCCGCCGTTCTTACGAAAAAGCCTTGGTTTATCTCCAAGGCGGCAAGCCGGGCGAAGGGACCTGCGGTCGCGGCACATGAGCGGCAATCCTTTCGATAAACTCGATGGCGCTGAGCTTCCTCCTGGTCCGCCCATCAAGCCGGTCGTGCCTGTCGCCAAGGCTAAACCTAAGCTGGGCAAAATCATTCTGCAATACGAACGCGCCGGCCGGGGTGGCAAAGAGGTCACAATTTTCAAGGGGCTCTGGTTAGAGTCCCAAGAGATGCGCATGCGCGAAGCACTCCTCAAGCAATTGAAAAAAGCGTTGGGCACGGGCGGTACTTTGGAAGATCGCGAGATCGTCCTGCAAGGGGATCGACGAGAGTCAGCGAAGGCCTGGCTGTTGAAGGAAGGTTTCACGACCAACCTCTGATTTGCAAAACCACTCGCCTCCGGCCCGTGCGTCGGTAGGGTAGGGCCGTGCCTGACCTGCAGCCCAATCTCATCCGCCTCGACGGCGACTTCGCCCCCGTGCGCCGCGTGGTCGAACTGTTACGCGACGCTGGCGGCCGCCCGTTCCTCGTCGGCGGCTGCGTGCGCGATGCGCTTTTGCAAGTGCCGGTCCTCGACGTCGACATCGAGGTCTACGGCCTTGGCACGCGTCAGATTGAAGCGGCCCTCCGTAAGGAGTTTGGTATCATCACCGTCGGCGCGGCTTTCGGCGTAACTAAACTTAAGGATTTCCCGGTCGATGTCTCCGTGCCCCGCCGCGAAAACCGCACGGGTGCCAAGCACACGGATTTCGATGTCCAAGCCGACCCTTCGATGACGCCGAAGGACGCCGCGGAACGCCGCGATTTCACGCTCAATGCGATCATGTGGAACCCCTTCACGGGCGAGGTGGTCGACCCCTGGGGCGGCGTCGCTGACCTGCAGGCGCGTCGTCTCCGCCATGTCTCGGCCAAGTTCGCCGAAGACCCGCTCCGGGTCCTCCGCGCCATGCAGTTCGCCGCGCGCTTCGAATTCATGGTCGCCCCAGAGACCGTCGCGCTCTGCGCTTCGCTTTCCCAGGCCGATTTGCCTCCGGAACGCCTGATGGAGGAGTGGACGAAACTTATCCTGCGTGGCGTAAAGCCGTCGGTCGGTTTAAATTTCCTCCGAGATTGCGGCTGGACGAAGTTCTATCCGGAACTCCACGCGATGATCGGGGTGCCGCAGGATCCGGAATGGCATCCCGAAGGCTGCGTGTGGACGCACACGGGTCTTTGCCTTGATGCTTTTGCCAAGGCGCGCGTTGGCAACCGCGACGAAGATTTGATCGTCGGGCTCTCCGTGCTTTTGCACGATGTCGGCAAGGCCACCACGACAAAGAAAGAGCCTCATGACGACCGCTGGCATGCCTATGGGCATGAGGAGGCGAGTTTTAATCTCGCCCCAAAATTCCTCAGTCAGATCACCCGTGAAGTGAAATTAATCGATTCGATCCTGCCGCTGGTTCGCTGGCATGCGCAGCCTTGGGAATTATTCCGGGCCAAGGCGGGCGATGCGGCCGTTCGGCGATTGGCAAATAAAGTCGTCCGCATTGATCGGCTAGTGCGCGTCGATGAGGCTGACCGAAAGGGGAGGGGCTCGAAATCTACCGCCGAGCCCTCGCCGCAGGGTATTTGGCTCACCGAACGGGCGGCGGCCCTTCATCTCCAGGATTCGGCGCCCAAGAAAATCGTCCTCGGCCGCCATCTGATTGCCATGGGCCACAAGCCGGCGGGATGGTTCTCCGAAGTTCTTGAAGAGGCTTTTGAGGCCCAACTGGATGGCGCTTTTGCCGATGAGGCCGCCGGGGTCACTTGGCTCAAGGAACGCATGAATCGCCGGGCTGTCTAACTATTATGTCAAATCGTACTGCCGGCTTAGCCGCTCATCTCGTCGGTTCAATTGAATGGCATGCGGCCCTTGCGCATATCTTGAAATCGTTCGACTGCGTGACGGGGACAATCCATCGCACGGATTCATCCACGGGCTTGCTCATGCTTATTGCCCACCACGGCATCCCGCCGCAGGTCATGCCGATGCTGCTCCCTAAGATCGACAATATCCCCTTCGGTAAGGGTATCGCCGGTTGCGCCGCCCAGCGCAAAGAGGCCGTCCAGCTCTGCAATCTCCAGGAAGACCTCGGTGGCGTGGCTAAACCCGACGCTCGCAAGACGAACGTGCAAGGCGCCCTCGCGGTACCGATCGTCGGAGCCGACGGCAAGGTCATCGGCGTGCTCGGTATCGGCAAGATGCAGCCCTACGAATTCAACGACAGCGAGGTCGCGGACCTGAATTCAGTAGCGACCTTGCTGGCACCGAAGCTCTGAGGATAAATGGCGGCGAATGCCTCCCTGCCGGGTATTTATTTACCGTTAATCTTTATTTCCTGCGTTAGCGCCCGTCCGGTGGGCGACTCTTTTTGTAACAACAAATCTGCAGGTAATCCTTCAAAAGTAAGCTTGCCGCCTTTCTCGCCGCCTTCCGGGCCAAGTTCCATCACCCAATCGGCGGCGAGGATGACGTCGGCATGGTGTTCGATGACGATAAGGGTCGCCCCGGCATCTCGGAGGCGTCCGAGCAACGCCAATAGTTTAGCGATGTCATCCCAAGCCAATCCGGTGGTGGGTTCGTCCAAAATGTAAAGCCTGCCAGCATGATCGCGCCGCGATAACTCCGAGGCGAGTTTTAGCCTCTGGGCTTCGCCGCCGGAGAGGGTATTGGCTGCTTGGCCGAGTTTGATATAACCCAAGCCGACCTCTTCCAGTGTGCGTAGTTTTTCCGCCAACCGCGGCTGTGCGCGGAATATTTCTCCGGCTTCCTTGACGGAGAGTCCGAGCGCATCGGCGATGCTGAGTCCCTTGAACCGCACTTCAAGCGTCTCGCGGTTGAAACGTCGACCAGCGCAACTGGGACAGTCCACGAAAGTCTCACCGAGAAATTGCATGTCCAGCGCGACGGAGCCTTCGCCGGCACAGGTTTCGCATCGGCCGCCGCGGACATTGAAGCTGAATCGTCCCGGTCCGTAACCTCGGACTTTGGCCAAGGGCAGGGTGGACCAAAGCTCGCGCATCAAGTCCATGATTCCCGTGAACGTGGCGGGGTTCGAGCGTGGTGTCCGGCCGATGGGTTCTTGGTCGACCGACGTAAATGCGACCATTTTTTCGAGTCCCTCGATGCCAGCGTTCTGGCCCGGGACAATCTTAGCACCGTTGATTTTCCGGGCCGCGGTGGCCGAGAGGATGTCGATAGCGAGCGTACTTTTACCTGAACCAGAAACGCCACAGACAACGGTAAGATTACCGACGGGAAACCGGGCGGTAATATTCTTAAGATTATTTTCCGTCGCGCCTTTGATCGTGATGTGCTCCTGGCCGACGGATTTGCGTTTGATGATTTGGCGCAGGTCGGCCCGGCCGGAGAGGTAGGCACCCGTGCGGGAGGTCGTATGGCTGAGGCACGCTTGCGGCGTGCCTTCGAAGATGATTTTTCCGCCGTCGGCACCAGCGCCCGGGCCCATTTCGATGAGATGGTCCGCCGCCCTAATCATGTCGCGGTCATGTTCGACCACGATAATGGTGTTCCCGAGGTCGCGCAGTTCATGGATTGATTTGATCAGGCGTTGATGGTCGCTGGGGTGCAGACCGATGCTTGGCTCATCGAGCACATAGGTGACGCCGACCAGTCCGAGCCCCAGTTGGGTGGCCAAACGGACGCGTTGAGCTTCACCGCCCGACAAGGAGCTACATTCGCGATCAAGGGTGAGGTAATTTAAGCCGGCATCGTTCAAAAAAGTCAGGCGCTGCTCGAGGCCGCGTCGCGCCTCCTCGGCTGGGATGACGCGCGGCTGCGTGGCAAGTTCGCGGGTGAAGGCAAGGGCTGCGGGAATCGTTAAGGCCAGGAATTCAGCCATATTTTTACCGGCTAGACGAAGGGAGAGTGCCGAAGGCGACAGGCGTTGGCCGTGGCAACCTGCACAGGTCGAGCCGGACTGGAACTGAAGCAACCGTTGGCGGAGGGATTCGCCGGTCGTCGTCCGGTAAGCATGTTCAAGCTCCGCGAACATGCCCGCCCAGACGGTCTCGACTAATTTACGTCCTTTGGCTGGCGGCAGTTGAAAGATTCTTTTCGGATCGCCGTGCAGGATGAGTTGGCGAATGCCCGGGGCTAAATCTCGCCAGGGGGTCTTGAGGTCGAAGGGGGTCTGCTCGGCCAAGGCACGTAACGTGGCATTGCGGCGGATGAGCGTCTTCCGGGTCGCACATTTCCAGGGCTTTACCGCGCCATCATTGAGCGAAAGGCTTTCGTCGCGGACCGAGAGACTTTCTTGGAAACGTAATTGCCGGCCTAAGCCACCGCAATCTGGGCAGGCACCGCTCGGGTGATTGTGCGAGAGGTCGCGCGGGCTGATATCTTCGTACGTCTCGCCGCAATGTTCGCAGGCAAGGTGAAGGGAGAGGACGTGTTCGGTCCAGTCACCGCCGCTTTCGGCGAGGACGAGGGCGCGATTTCGTCCTTCGCGAAAAGCGAGTTCGAGGGAATCTGCGAGGCGACTCCTTTGGTCGGTCGCCATCACGATGCGGTCCACGACCACGTCAAGTTGCTGGGCGTCGCGCCCGACGAGTAAGCCTTCCGCTTCTTCGAGCGTGACGACTTTGCCATTGAGACGCAGCCGCGTGAAGCCTCGGCGACTGAGGTCGGCGGTCGTTTCCAGCAAGACCGAGGGACGATCTTTCGTGATGGGTGCGATGAGCATCAATCGCGTGCCGTTGGGAATGACTTCGAGGGCCTGAAGATTATCATCCAATGAGCGTCGGCGAACGGGGTGGCCATCCTTGAGGCAACGCCGATCGCCCGCTAAGATCCAGAGCGGACGGGCATGGTCGGCAATTTCGGTGAGCGTCGCCACGGTCGAGCGCGGATTGGTGTTCCCGCCCGTCCGTTGCGCGATCGCGATGACGGGGGAGAGCCCGCGGATAAAATCGACGTCGGGTCGGGCCACCGATTCAAGCAGCCCCCGGGCCTTGGCGGAAAGAGATTCGAGGTATTGACGGCAACCCTCCGCATGCAGGGTGTCGAAGGCTAGGGACGACTTTCCCGAGCCGCTCACGCCGGTGATGACCGTGAGGCGGTTGCGAGGCAGGATGACCTCCACGTCCTTTAGATTGTGGGTGCGGGCCCCTTTAATGTGGATGGGCGTGCTCAGAGGGGTGAACCATACCTTGGAACGCCCAAGGGAGAAGTGCGAAGTAGGGGAGGATGCCTTCCGTTAATAAGTCCCTTATCATTTCACTTTTACCCGAAACCTTAACCTGTTAATTTGCGGGGATGTTCCGTCCCTTGGCCGCCCTCTTCGTGTTCTGTACCGCCGCTGTTTGGGCGGATAAAGAAGAAACCCGCGTCCTTTTCTTGGGAGATAGCATCACGTATGGCGGCAATTGGGTGGTGTCTGTCGAATCCGCTATCCGGGCGCAGAAGGGTTTGGCGCGCGCGACCGTCGTCAACATGGCCCTTTCGAGCGAAACTACTTCCGGACTTTCAGAGTCTGGTCATGCGGGAGGCAGCTTTCCGCGACCTGATCTGCACGAGCGTTTGCAGCGGGCGTTGACGCAATTCAAGCCCACGCTCGTGGTCGCGTGTTATGGCATCAACGATGGTATTTATCAGCCGCTTGATCCGCAACGGTTTGCCGCTTATCGCGACGGGATCATCCGTCTGCGTTTGGCGTGCATCAAGGCCAGCGCCAAGATTGTCGTGCTGACGCCGCCCCTTTACTCGCCTGATAATCGTCCGAAAGATGCGATCAATTACAATGGTGTCATGGATGCTTATGCGGCTTGGCTCGTGGAGCAGAAAGCGGCGGGTTGGCAGGTGATCGATATCCGCCCGAAGCTGCGCGATGCCGTCGCGGCGGCAAAGCATGCCGACCCAAAATTTATTTACGCCAAAGATAATTTACATCCCGGTGATGAGGGTCACCTCTTTATCGCGCAGGCGGTGTGGCCTGAACTCGCTAAGTATATGAAATGGAAACCGGAGACGTCGTTTGCCGAAGGAGCTAAATTCAAGAACTTGCAGCAAAGTATGACGGTGCTTCGGAATGCCTGGCTTACGCAGGTTGGGCATAAACGTCCGGGGGTCGCCGGGGGGATGCCCTTGGACCAGGCAGAGGCCCGTTCGGCCGCTTTCTTGACGGAATATCTGAAATAATTGAGTTTTTAGGGGGTTTTGACTAAGTTGGGTAACGGCTAAATTACCTAACAAACACGACTCTGACACGAAACTGTAACAATTGTGTGAGATGATTTAGGTGCATCCCACTCATGAACACCTCCCTCACCTCCCTCAAGTCCCTCGCCCTGCTCGCCTTCACGGCCAGCATCGCCTCCGCTCAAACGGCCACCGCTGCTTCGGCAGTTGTAACGGTTGATGCTAAGTTGCCTGACTACGTCGTGGCTTCTGGCGTTTCCGGTAACCTGAACTCGGTCGGATCCGATACTCTCAATAACCTGATGACCTTCTGGGCTGAAGGCTTTAAGGCTAAATATCCTAATGTTAATATCCAGGTTGAAGGAAAAGGATCGGGCACCGCACCTCCTGCGCTCACCACGGGTTCAGCTCAGGTTGGTCCGATGAGCCGCGAGATGAAGTCGAGCGAAGTCGCTGGTTTCGCCGGAAAGTTCGGCTACAAGCCTTCTAAGATCGCCGTCGCCATCGATGCCCTCGCGGTTTTCGTGCACAAGGATAATCCTGTCTCGGGTCTCTCGTTGACCCAAGTCGATGCTATCTTCTCTTCCACCCGTAAGCGCGGTGGCCAGGACATCAGCACCTGGGGCGAGGCTAAATTGACCGGTGACTTCGCCGGTAAGACCATCTCGGCCTTCGGTCGTAATTCGGCTTCGGGTACTTACGGTTTCTTCAAGGATAACGCTTTGAAGAACGGTGACTACAAGGGCAGCATCAAGGAGCAGCCTGGTTCTTCGTCCGTCGTCCAAGGCGTTGCGGCCGACCTCGGTGCCATCGGTTATTCCGGCATCGGTTACAAGACCTCCGGCGTCAAGGCCCTCGCCTTGGCCGATAAGGATGGCGCTGCTTTTGTTGAGCCCAGCTACGCTAATTGCCTCAACGGAACTTACCCGCTCGCACGTTACCTCTACGTTTATGTCAACAAGGCTCCTTCCAAGGAGATGGATAAGTTGACCAGCGAATTCATCACCTTCGTGCTCTCCAAGCAGGGTCAAGAGATCACCATCAAGGACGGGTATTACCCGCTCCCATTTGATGTTGTCAGCGAAGGCCGCTCATCTCTGAAGTACTACAGCGCCGAATAAGTTTGGTCTCGAAACCGCTTCGTCGTCGCCATGCCCCTTTGGGCCGGTTCATAAAGTACGACGAAAGCGGTCTCGGGTCCTTCAAGGCGGGGTTTCCCCGCCTTTCCCTTTTTTAAAGAGACCGACACCTAAGCGTCACCTGATGGAAACTTCCGACAAAAAGGCTGATCCCGCTTCGAAGACGCGGTTTGACGTCAGTCCGATGACGTTAGCGGCCGATCGGTGGATGGGTCGCTTGATTCGTTGCGGTGGGGTAGGTGTCGTGCTCGCGGTGTTCGGGATGTTGGGCTTCCTGATTTTTCAGATCTTCCCGCTTTTTTCGGGCGCCCAGGTCAAGATGGCAGCGCCGATTCAATTCCCGGCCAATGCCGTCGCCTTCGGCGAAGACGAATACGGCGAGATGCCCTTCGTTTGTTTGGCCGATGGTTCAATTATTTTTCAGCGTGCCCAGGATGGGTCCAAAGTGCTTGCTTGGGCACCTAAGTTGTCAGGTCGGCAAGTCACGGCGATCCGTTCATATCCGCGAACTGGCATGGTTTTGTTAGGCCTTTCCGACGGTTCAGTCGAAGAGTTGAAAGTCGCCTACCACTCTAATTTTGATGCAGCCGGCAAGCGTACTTTAGAGCCTGTCGTGACGGCTTTCGAGCCGATTCAGGTCGGTCAGGCGGGGTTGCCTTGTCTCGATCTCTGGAACGCTAAAGGGTTGAGCGCTCGGCTCATTGTTGTCCAGCAATCTGTCTCCGGTAAAGCCAAGCTTACGGCAGTCCGTTTGACCGAACGGAAAGGCCTCGGGGGTAAAGCAAAAATTACCACGAGTGAACCTTACGGCGTCGGTGCCGATGTGGCGGATTTCGAAAGCGTCTTGCTGCCTTCGACGGCTGACGCCGTGGTCTTGATTCGGAAGAGCGGAGAGGTGCGCGTCTATGCCGAGGCCGGCGACAGCTTTGTACTTTCCCAAGCCTTCACCCCTTTTCAAGGGACCGCCGATCATCATATCGCCGCCGCTGGGATGATTTTCGGAAATGTTTCGATAGTCTTCGTGAACGGAGTAGGCGAGCAACAGGTTTGGTCGATTTATCCGCAGCTTCAACCCGACGGCTTGAGTCAGCGCCGTTGGGGACAGATTCATGAGGGCGAGAAACTCGCCGGTGCCGGTCGGGGTGTCTACGCCGCCGAGGGCAATAAATGTTACTTAGCGGCGACGGAAGGTCGTTTGCAGATTCATAATATGACGACGGGTTCGTTGCGCTGGGAGGGGGTAGCTCCCCGCTTCGCCATCCGTCAGCTGGCTTTCGCCGGAAATTATGACCGGTTCACGGCACTGGATGTGCAGGGGGTTATGCATCGCTGGGAATTGGTTGATCACCATCCAGAATCCTCTTGGAGCGCGTTCTTCGGGAAGATCTGGTATGAAGGGGCTTCCGCTCCTGCCTATGCCTGGCAATCCAGTGCCGGTTCTGATGAGTTCGAAGCGAAGTATTCGCTCGTTCCACTCTTCTACGGCACGGTGAAAGGCACTTTCTACGCGCTGCTCTTCGCCCTGCCCATCGCCCTGACCGCGGCGATTTACGTTTCGCAATTCTTGCGGCCAGAGTTTCGGCAGGTGGTTAAGCCGGTGATGGAAATCATGGCGTCGCTCCCATCAGTGGTGCTTGGTTTTCTAGCTGGGCTCTGGCTCGCCCCCTTGGTTGATTCGCGCATCGTGCCTTTGCTTTGTGCGGTGGCGGTTTTGGCCCCAGCGGCCATTGCGGCCGGATTTATCTGGTCCGCTTTGCCGCAGCCTTGGCGCCGACAGGTCGCGCCGGGTATGGAATTTCTCTGGTTGCTTCCCTTTGTGGTCTTGTGCGGCTGGTTGGCCTGGACATCGGGACCGGCGATCGAAGCCTTTTTCTTTACGGTCAAGGATTCCTCTTCCGGTTTACCGATAGCAGATATCCGGGAATGGTGGCGGCAGTCGACGGGCGCTACCTATGACTCTCGTAATTCCTTAGTCGTGGGTTTCGTGATGGGCTTCGCCGTTATTCCCATCGTCTTCACAATCGCCGAAGACGCTTTGTCCAATGTGCCTAATTCTTTGGTCTCTGGTTCATTGGCCTTGGGGGCCAGCCGCTGGCAGACCGTCTGGAGTGTCGTGATTCCGACCGCGATTTCAGGGATTGTTTCTGGAGTCATGATCGGTTTTGGCCGCGCCATCGGCGAGACCATGATTGTGGTGATGGCCACCGGGAATACCGCGGTCATGGAGTCTAATCCTTTCAGTGGGATGCGGACCTTGTCGGCTAACATCGCGGTCGAGCTCCCGGAAGCCGCTGCGGGGCATACGCATTACCGAGCGCTCTTCCTCGGAGCCTGTTGTCTTTTCTTGCTTACTTTCGTGATCAACACCCTTGCGGAAATTCTCCGTCAACGCCTACGGGAGCGTTATAAAGTCGTCTAAGCCATGGCCACTAATTCCGATAGCAGTACGCCGCGGGGCGAATCTTGGGTCTGGTTTACTGGACTGGGTCTGATCATCGGCTTGGCCATGGTGATCGGGCTGCTTAGTTTGGTCGTCGTCAATGGCATTACCGTTTTCTGGGCTCCGCCGGTGCCCGTCGTGAAACTAGACGACGGCAAGGGAATCATCGGTCAGTTGGCGCAGCGCCGAATCCGGCCTGGGACGCCTGCGAACGCTCCGCGTTATGAACGTCAATATCAGGTCGGCCTTCGCGAGCTTAACGGTAATTCGTACCTTTGGGTCGATGAAGCAAAAATCAAAGCGGAAGAATTCCCCACCGATGTCTTGGGCTTGGAGCGGGTGGAGAATGGCCCCGCTTTCGTCCGGCCTATCACGATAAAGAAATCAGACGGGAAGGTGCTTGCGATGGCGGATGCGGAATTTGAGGTCTCCTTGCAGGCGGAAGTTGCCGCCGCGCATCTGATTCGGGAGCGGCTCGTGGAAATCAACCGCCACCAAGTCGGCGAGGTCAATGCCGACATGGAATCGGCCCGGATTGCCTTACGTCGGGCGGTAGACCTTCATCAGGAAGCCGAGGCGGTTAAGTATCGTGAATTCATCGCAAAACTCGAAGCGCGTTACGCCGTATTGCAGGCCGAAGGGCGTAAAGTGAGCGAGGGTGGGGCCGTGGCGACTTTGGTGGTTCAAGACGCGGCGGGCCGCTCGGTGACGGTTCCGCTGACTCAGGTGATGCGGGCTTGGTTTCCCAATCGCCTCGATACCTGGGGACGCGTGCAGCTCTTCTTCTCCCGTCTCGGCGAGTTCGTCTTCGATGAACCGCGGGAGGCGAATACCGAAGGCGGCTTGATGCCCGCAATTTTTGGTACCTTGGTCATGACGGTTTTCATGAGCCTCATGGTGACGCCGTTCGGGGTCGTCACCGCCATCTATTTGCGCGAATACGCCCAGCAGGGACCCGTGCTGCGCATCGTGCGCATTAGCGTCAACAACCTCGCGGGCGTGCCTTCGATCGTCTTCGGTGTCTTCGGATTGGGCTTCTTCGTTTATGTCTTGGGCGGCACTATCGACCAGCTCTTCTTCGCTGACCAACTTAAGTATAATAATAATTCTCCGGTCTTCGGGACGGGCGGCATGCTTTGGTGTTCCCTCACTTTGGCTCTGATGACTTTGCCCGTGGTCATTGTAGCGACCGAAGAGGCTTTGGCCTCGGTGCCTCGCGGGATGCGTGAAGCTTCCCTGGCGACCGGCGCGTCGAAGTGGCAGACGATTCGTGATATCCTGCTACCGGCTTCGGCTCCGGGTATTTTAACGGGGGTCATTTTGGCGATGGCTCGTGGGGCAGGGGAGGTCGCCCCTTTGATGTTGGTTGGCGTAGTCAAGCTGGCTCCGACGCTGCCGCTTGATGGGACGGCCCCATTTTTGCACCTGGACCGAAAGTTTATGCACTTAGGTTTCCATGTCTATGATCTCGGCTTCCAGTCGCCCGACTCGGATGCCGCCCGCCCGATGGTTTTTGCCACCACCCTGCTGTTGATTGTCCTCGTCGTTTGCCTGAACATAGGGGCGATTTGGATTCGCAACCGTCTCCGTGCTCGCTTCAAGGGCGCCTCCTTCTAAAAATAAACCCCTCATGTCCCAAATCATGAATCCTCCTTCCGCTTCCCGCATCAAAGTCCGACCCTCTTCCGAACGCGAAGGGCGCAAAGACTACATCAGCATCCGCGACTACGGCTTCTGGTATGGTCAGAAGAAAGCGCTCGACGCCATCTCGCTCGACATCCCGGAGCGTCAGGTGGTCGCCTTCATCGGTCCGTCTGGTTGCGGAAAGTCCACGCTGCTGCGTAATCTGAACCGCATGAACGACCTCGTCGATGACGTCCGTCATGAAGGGGATATCACCATCTCTGGTCGTTCGATCTACGACGCTGGTCTGGAGGTCATCTCCCTCCGCCGCCGCGTGGGCATGGTCTTCCAGAAGTCCAACCCCTTCCCTAAGTCCATCTTCGAGAACGTGGTCTACGCCCTGCGGGTAGTCGGGGTGCGTGACCGCACCGTCCTTGATGAGGCCTGCGAGACTTCGCTCCGCAAGGCCGCGCTCTGGGACGAGGTGAAGGACCGCCTGGACGATAGTGCTCTGGGTCTTTCCGGCGGCCAGATGCAACGACTCTGTATCGCCCGGGCCATCGCTAATCGTCCGGAAATTTTACTGATGGACGAGCCTTGCTCGGCCCTCGACCCGATTGCCACCGGCAAAATCGAAGAACTCATCCACGAGCTCAAGGACCAGTTCACGATCGTCATCGTGACCCACTCCATGCAGCAGGCCGCCCGCGTCTCGGACCGCACGGCCTTCTTTTACCTCGGCAAGCAAATCGAATACGATACCACCGAGAAGATCTTCATGAATCCGTCACAGGCTCAAACGGAAGCCTATATCTCTGGCCGTTTCGGCTGATCCTTTCACAACTATCTTTATGCAACGATTCTTCCACGACGAACTCCGCCAGCTCCGCGATGACCTCATCCTGATGGGTGAGCGTTCGCTTGATATGACCCGGATGGTGCTCCGCGCGGTCGAGGCGGGCGATGATTCGCTGGCCTTGCAAGTCCGCGGGATGGACGACCGTGTCGATGAGCTCGAGAAGCGCGTCGACCGCGAAATCATGCGGTACCTGACACTTTTTGGTCCGATGGGTAGCGATGTTCGCCTGCTGCTGGCCGCCCGCGATATCGGGCATGACTTGGAGCGCATCGCGGATGAAGCCTCGGTCATTGCGAAGCGTAGCTTGGTTATTTCCGAACGCGGACCTTTAAAGAATTTCCTGCACGTCCCAGAGGAGGGTATCATCGCCTGCGAGGTGTTGCGCCTCGCTATCGATAGCTTCATCGAAGGCGACATCGCCAAGGCCCGCCTGGTCCTCGAGCGTGACGCTGAGATCGACGCCTTGAATCGTAAGAACTACGAAGAGCTTTTCGGCAAGGCGGGTGACACCGCCAAGGTTTCCGCTTCGCACGTCGAGCTAATCTTTATCTCTAAGGCACTTGAGCGTATCGGCGACCATTCCAAGAATATCGCCGAACAAGTCATCTTCCTGCTTTCCGGCGAGGACGTTCGCCACACCCGCTAAGCCGACCGCCCGAAAAGTCCCTCTTGTCGGAGGGCTTTCCTGTGGTAGGATGCAGGGATGGAAGTCGTACGTCGTCTCGGAGTCTTGATTCTTGAATGGGCCTCCCTCGCCTTGGGGGTCTATGTCGCCGACCACTTCGGCTACTTGACCTACAAGGACGTCGGTACGCTTGCCGTCGTGGCGATCGTCATTGGACTTTTTAATTCCTTTCTGCGCCCCTTTCTTTTGGCGATCTTCATGATTGTCTCGATTCCGATCCTGATTCTGACGCTTGGCCTGGGCGCCTACTTAGTGCTTTTTCTTACGAATGGGGCCATCCTTGCGCTCACGGACAGTCTCCTGAGGGACCTCTCGGTTAGCTCCTGGGCTATGGCGACTTTGACGATTTCCATTACCTCTTGGGTGATTTCCTCTTCCGTCGGCATCGACCAGCTCAAGCCGCTCCGCCGGGCCAATGAAGCCAAGGCCAACGCCCAGAAGGTCAAGGACGACGCGATTGATATCTAAGACTTGCATAGCTCGTGAGGGGAGAGGGGGGAGAGTGGTGGGGGTAGATTTAAAACAACGGAGGCTTCCGTGCCTTGGTCGTGATTTGTTTTTACGGTTGGGTTTTTACTACCCCGACCCCGATCCCTACCCCTGCCCCTTATCTGTT
>QYQK01000048.1 GCA_007280935.1 Opitutales bacterium | reverse complement strand
TGGTCGAGGAACCACCAGCCAGAGCCGTACTGGATCTTACCCGGCGTGACGCCGTCCTGGAACGAGCCGGGGAGGCAGGCGAAGAGGGCCGTGTCGGCGGGGTTGAGGTTGTAGAGGATCGTCTTCCCGAGTGCGTTCTCGCCGGAGAGCGTGCCGAACCAGCGGATGAGGCCGGGGCCCTGGCGGAAGTCACCGATGGTGTCGCAACCAGCGTCGGAACCGAGGCGCTTGAGCAGACCGAGGTTCGGGTCGCGGACGGCGCCGAGGTGGAGCTGGGTGGCCCAGCCCTTGGCGTGGTTGAGGCGACCGACGTGCAGCATGATGAAAGCCGTGAACTTCTCGGCTTCTTCGAGCGTGGCAGCCTTACCGGCGATGGCGTGCTCCCAGATGGCCTTGGCTTCGGCTTCGGTGCAGGAAGCGTCTGGGAGGTAGTTGAGACCGTGGTCCGTCGCACGGCAGCCTGCGGCCGCGAAATCATCATGCCGTTGATTGAGACCCGCGATGAGGCCAGCAAAGGTGTCGGCGCCTTTGCCGGTTACCCCTGCAAGTTTCTTCGCCCAAGCTTGGACGCGTTCAGGGGCGTCAACCTTCAAGCAAGCGTCTGGACGGAAGGTTGGGACGATGCGCGTCGCAAAGCCGGACTTGGCAATCTGATGATGCAGTTCGAGCGAGTCTGCCGGATCGTCGGTCGTACCGACGACTTCGACTTTCATCATCTTCAGGATACCGCGGGCGGTCAGGTCGCCTTGTGTAAGTTGGCGATTGGCTTCATCCCAGATTTTCTGCGCCGTCGCGCCTTCCAGGACTTCGGTGATGCCGAAGTGACGACGAAGTTCGAGGTGCGTCCAGTGGAACAGTGGATTGCGCAAGGTATGCGGGACGGTCTCAGCCCAAGCTTGGAACTTTTCCCGAGACGTAGACTTATTTCCCGTGATGAGGTCCTCGTTGACTCCGTTGGCTCGCATGGCGCGCCACTTGTAGTGATCACCGGCGAGCCAGATGGCGGTAAGGTCTTCGAAGCGACGATCTTCGGCGATATCCTTCGGGCTGAGATGGCAATGGTAGTCGACGATCGGCTGGTCCTTCGCCACGCCGTGGTAAAGCTTTTGCGCCGTACCCGTCGAGAGGATGAAATTATCGTCCATGAAAGCCATCGTCGCGGTCTCTTGTTGTTAGATGGACATCGCGGCGAAACCGCCGTCGACGACAATCTCGGCTCCGGTGACGAAACTGCCGGCGTCGGAAGCGAGGAGGAGCGAGGCGCCGATGAGTTCCTTGGCTTCGCCGAAGCGGTTCATCGGGGTCTTGCCGAGGATCATCGCCACGCGCTCAGGGGTGAGCACCTTGCGGTTCTGTTCGGCGGGGAAGAAGCCTGGGACGAGCGTATTGACGCGGACGCCTTTGGCCGCCCATTCGCGGGCGAGGTTCTTTGAAAGATTATGCACCGCGGCCTTCGAAGCCGAGTAGGTGAAGACACGGGAGAGCGGCAGGATGCCGGATTCCGATCCGAGGTTGATGATCGAGCCCTTGCCGGCTTTGACCATCGCTTCGCCGAAAACCTGACAGCCGAAGACGACGCCTTTGATATTTACCGTAAGAATCCGGTCGAGCTGTGCTTCGTCGATATCGAAGAAGGGCGTCGGGGAGTTGACGCCAGCGCCATTCACCAAGACGTCGACTTTGCCGTGCTTGGCCAGGATGCCGTCGCGCAGTTTGATGAGCTCGGCTTTGTTCGTGGCTTCGCAAGAAAGGAATTCAGCCGAACCGCCGGCGGCTTTAATGAGGGCCAGACGGGCATCCGCTTTGGCGGGGTCGCGTCCGACCAGGATGACGTGGGCGCCAGCGGAGGCAAAGCCTTCGGCCATGGCGCCGCAAAGTTCGCCGGTGCCGCCAATGACGACGGCGGTACGACCTTTGAGGGAGAATAGTTCAAGAGAGGACATGGGACTAGAGTATGGAGTTTAGAGTATGGAGTATCGGGGAGGATGGGCTTAGCGGACGACGCGGGCACCACCGCCGGTCAGCTGCTTCTCAACTTCCTTACGGGTGACCATCGAGGTGTCCCCGGGGGTCGTGGAGGCGAGCGCTCCGTGAGCGGCACCGTAATTAACGGCCTTCTGGGCATCGTTGTATTCGAGGAAACCGAAGACCAGCCCCGAGGCGAAGCTGTCGCCGCCGCCGACGCGGTCGAGGATTTCGAGTCCAGGGAAGGAGATGCTGTCGTAGAATTTACCGTCGTGCCAGCAGATGGCGCTCCAGTCGTTCTTGGTGGCGGTGATCACGCGGCGCAAGGTGGTCGCGGCGACTTTGAAATTTGGGAACTGTTTGACGGCTTCGCCGATCATATCCTTGAAGGCTTGGGTTTCGATGTGCGAAAGGCTGTGGTCGGCGCCTTTGACTTCGAAGCCGAGCGAAGCGGTGAAGTCTTCTTCATTGCCGATCATCACGTCGACATACTGGGCGATCTCGCGGTTGACCTCTTGGGCTTTCTTGAGTCCGCCGATGGTCTTCCAGAGCGAAGGGCGATAATTGAGGTCGTACGAAACGATGGTGCCGTGCTTCTTGGCGATCTTGACCGCCTCGATGGTGGCCTGCGCGGTCGACTCGGAGAGGGCCGCGAAGATGCCGCCCGTGTGGAGCCAGCGGACGCCGAGGGTGCCGAAGAGGTATTCCCAGTCGAAGTCGCCGGGCTTAATCTGCGAGGCGGCGGTGTTGCCGCGGTCAGGGACGCCGACGGCACCACGAATGCCGAAGCCCCGTTCGGTAAAATTGAGACCGTTGCGGACCGTACGACCGATGCCGTCATCTTCGCGCCATTTGATGTAATCAGTATTCACGCCGCCTTGCATGACGAAATCCTCGAGTAGGCGTCCGACTTCATTGTCGACGAAGGCCGTGCAGACGGAGGTGCGGAGGCCGAAACATTTACGGAGTCCACGGGCGACGTTGTATTCGCCGCCGCCTTCCCAGACCTGAAACTGGCGCGTCGTGCGGACCCGGCCTTCACCGGGGTCGAGGCGAAGCATAATTTCTCCGAGGGAGACTTGGTCGAAGGCGCAATTTTTGGCCGGCTTAATGATGAGGGACATGGCTGGTAGGGTGTTAAGTTAGAGGACAGGTGCGCTTAGGCGACGGGAAGGGTGGCGAGGTCGAAAGGTTTCGCTCCGCATTCGTGAGCCAGTTCGTTCAGCGCTTCCACTTCGGCTTTCGAGAAGAGCAAACCACCTGCTTTAATGCTACGCGCCGCTGCCGCGGCTTCGAGTTGGCCAGGCAGTATGCAATTTTCATTACCATGACCGAGAACGTCGGCGAGGACGGCTTTGACGTTCTGCGATTGGTTGCGACCTTGGGCGAAGACGCCTGAACTGATGGCCTCGGGGTGAATCACTTGGAAGAAGAAGGCGCAGGCTTGTTTTTCACCAGGCACGTGCGTGCGACTACGAATCGTAGGCAATGAGCCGCCGATGAATCCGGCGACGATTTCATTGATCAACGAAAGACCGTAGCCTTTGTGGGCGCCGAAGGGGATCAGGGAGACCGCTTGGTTCGGGTCGAGGGTGATCTTACCGTCTTTGTCCACGGCCGCATCGGGTGGCAGCATCTTACCTTCACGCTTGAGAACTTGGACTCGGCCCATGGCGATGACAGAGGTGGCCCAATCGATCACGATGGGGAAGCCGACGGCATCCGTCGTGGGGAAGCCCCATGAATGCGGATTGGTACCGAGTGTCGGGTGCTTGCCTTGAAAAGGAACGACTTCAGAGAGCGTCGCCGTGCAATTCGTGTAAGCGATATAGCCACGCTTCGCGGCTTCCATGACGTAGCCACCGCCCCAGAGGTAGTGGAAAGCGTTGTCGACGGATACCGTGCCCACGCCGTATTTATCGGCGAGTTCGATGCAGCGATTGATGGCGTCGACGGCTACGGCTTGACCGAGCTTCTGGTGTGCGTCCCAGACTTCGGCGGCTTCGAAACGTGAAGCCTTTTTGGTGGCAGTGGCATTGGGCGTGCAGCCTGGCACCTTGGCGCCCGAGCCGAATAATTCATCGAGGTGAAGGGCTTTCAGGGCGTTGTGCGTCCGGATGCCGTGGTGCGTGGCCATCGAAGCCATCTGGGCGGCCTGGGCCGACTCCTTGGCGCCGAAGCCGCGCTTCATATAGGCGGCGGTGATCAGAGCCTCATGGGCTGCGACCGGGATGACATGGAAAATTTCGCTCATGATTATTTAAAATAGGTAGATGAACTTAGACGACTTCCTTGACGGGGACTTCCGGGTTGATCTGGGCCAGCGGTTTTTCGCCGTGCATCGCCAAGATCAGGTTCTTCACCGCGGCCACGGCCTGGCGTTGGACGCTTTCGGCGGTGCGTGAGCCGATGTGCGGCGTGACGACGCAGTTGGGGAGCTTGGTCAAAGGGTGATCCGCACGAGGGGGTTCTTCGTCGAGGACATCGGTGCCGTAGCCGCCGACCTGGCCCGACTTGAGTGCGGCCGCGATGTCGTCGGTGTGCACGATCTCGCCGCGGGCGCAGTTGAGGATCAAGACGCCCTTCTTCATCTTGGCGATGGTCTCAGCCCGGACTAAGTCGCGGGTTTCAGGGGTTAGATTGGTGTGGAGCGAGAGGTAATCGGCAACGGCGAAAACTTCGTCCATCGCGGTTGCACGCTTGATGTCATATTGAGCGGCGAATTTGTCGTCCCAGTAGAGATCGAAGCCGATGACCTTCATGCCGAAGGCGCGGGCGCGGATGGCGACTTCTTTGCCGATGCGACCCATGCCGATGATACCGATGGTCTTGTCGAGTAATTCGCGACCGGTCTTGCGCTTCCAGCCGCCCGAACGTGTCGAGTCCGTGTGGAAGTAGAAATTCTTTTCCATGGCCAAAAGGAGTAGGAAAGTGTGCTCGGCGACCGTCGTGTGGTTGACGCCAGGGGTGAAGAGCAGGGGGATGCCTTTACTGGTAAGGTATTTTACGTCGATCTTGTCGACGCCGATGCCGTATTTGGAAATAACCTTCAGGCGGGGCAGGGCCTTTTCGATGACCGCTGCTGTGATGAGGTCGTCTCCGCAGATGTAACCGTCAAATTCCCCCATAAGCGCGAGGGTGTCCGCTTCGTTCAGCGGCCCGCGGGCGGTGACTACTTCCCAGCCCGTTTCGGCCAGAAGCTTATGATGCTCGCCGGGGGTGTCTTGGAAGGAGGTGGTTGTGAGGAGGATACGCGGCTTCATTATAGGTATAATCTTGTCCATTAATGGCTTTATGAGGGGGTTCAGTCAACAGGACTTCTAAGGTCGACAACCTAAAATATGACCATTTGTTAGCAGAACCCCTTTATTAAGATGAAAGATTCCAACCTAAGCCCGACACCCGCCATCTCCTCGCACCGATGGGTCATTCTGGCCCTCCTC
The DNA here is from genome assembly GCA_007280935.1 of Opitutales bacterium. Taxonomy (GTDB): domain Bacteria; phylum Verrucomicrobiota; class Verrucomicrobiia; order Opitutales; family UBA953; genus UBA953. Next base: position 3,448 of record QYQK01000048.1, on the reverse strand, counting down.
TTTTTTGCGACGACGATCAATTATATCGATCGGTCGATTCTCTCGCTCATTAAGCCCGAGTATCTGGATAAAGAACTTGGCTGGACGAATACCCAGTACGGCTATGTGAATTCGGCTTTTCAATTTGCCTATGCGTTCGGACTGCTGGGCTTCGGTTGGTTCATCGACCGCTTTGGGACTAAAATCGGTTACGCTGTTTCCATCGTGGCGTGGTCGGTCGCCGCCGCTGCTCATGCTGCCGTCGGGTCGGTGATGGGTTTCGCTGCCGCTCGGGTCGGCTTAGGTCTCGGTGAAGGGGGTAATTTTCCCGCAGCCATTAAGACGGTGGCCCAGTGGTTCCCCCGGGCTGAGCGAGCTTTCGCCAATGCGCTTTTTAATTCCGGTTCGAACATCGGCTCGGTCGTCGCGCCGCTCGTTGTCTTGCCGGTAGCCGCGGCTTGGGGCTGGCGCTCGACTTTTGTCATCGCCGGTATCTTGGGTGTTATTTGGGTTTTCTTCTGGATTCCGCTCTTCCGTAATCCTCCCCTGCAGGAGGATGATGCCGGTGAGCCGACTGAAAAGGTTTCATGGGGTCAGCTTTTCGGTACACGCCAAGCTTGGGCCTACATGGTGGCAAAATTCATGACCGACCCGGTCTGGTGGTTCTACCTGATCTGGCTGCCTGACTATTTTAAGAAGGAACAGCACCTTGATTTGAAGGCCATCGGTTCCGTCCCGAGTCTTTTCCATCCTTTTGAATTCTTCGGTTGGATGTTCAGTCAGCCTCTCGTCGTCCTTTATTCCATCGTCACCATCCTTAGCATCTTCGCCGGCTGGGCGGTTAAGAAGTTCGCCGAATCGGGCTTCGATATCGTCAAGGTCCGTAAGGTCTCGATGTTGATCTTCGCCCTTTGTTCGCTGCCTATCTTCTTCGTGCGCGGCCTCGGCATGTGGGAAGCGGTCTTCCTCATCGCCTTCGGCGCATCCGCCCACCAGGCCTGGTCAGCCAGCCTTTACGCCACCGTTTCCGACACTTTTTCGAAAAATGCCGTCGCCTCCGTCTCCGGCATGGGTGGTTTCGCCGGTTCGATTGGGGGCATGATTTTCCCGATCGTCGCGGGTGCCGTGCTCGACGCCAATCCGACGGGCGGCTACGCGATCCTTTTCAGCTTCTGCGCCTTCGCCTACGTGATCGCCTTCGCCATCCACCACGCGTTGGTACCCAAGCTCGAGAAAGCGGTTCTCTGAGGGTATCCTAAGCGGTAAAAGAAAAGGGCCCCATGACGGGGCCCTTTTCTTTGGTATGAAGCGCGGAGTTTAGCCGGCGACGACGATGTTCACCAGCTTGCCGGGGACGACGATCTCCTTCACGACGGGCTTGCCTTCGGTGAATTTGAGCACGTCAGGATGCGCTTTGGCGAGTGCCAGGAGTGCGTCCTTGGAGATGTCCTTGGCGACCTTGGCGGTTGCTCGGACTTTACCGTTCACCTGGAAAACGACTTCGGCAGTGGTTTCGACGAGTTTCGAGGCATCGAGTTTCGGCCAACCCGCGGTGGTGACGCTTTGGTCGTTGCCTAGTCGGGCCCAGATTTCTTCGCCGACGTGCGGCGCAAACGGGGCGACTAACCGGACGAAATCTTCCACAGTGCTGCGCCGGACAATTGGCGATTTTTCGGCGACGTTCATCAGGATCATCATCTGCGAGATGGCGGTGTTGAACTGCAGTGTCTCGATGTCCTTCTCAACTTTTTGGATGGTGCGATGGAGCTCGCGGACGAGGTCTTCGGATTCGGCGCCGTCTTGCGAAAGTTTTGACGAAACTTTACCGCTGATCTCATCGACGGAAAGTCTCCACAGGCGACGCAAGAAGCGGGTGATGCCAGAGATACCTTCAGAGCTCCATGGTTTCGAGGCTTCGAGCGGCCCCAGGAACATCAGATACATGCGCAGGGCGTCGGCACCGTGGTCCTTGACGATGGCGTCCGGATTCACGACATTGCCGCGGCTCTTCGACATCTTCTCGCCGTCCTCGCCCATAATGAGGCCTTGGTGGAAAAGTTTTTGGAATGGTTCCGCGGTCGGAACGACGCCAATTTCATGCAGGAAGCGATGCCAGAAGCGCGCATAGAGGAGGTGGAGTACCGCATGCTCCGCGCCGCCGATATAGAAGTCGGGACATCCCCAGTATTCCATCGCTTGCGGGGAGGCGATGGCTTGGGTATTCTTGGGGTCGAGATAACGGAGGTAATACCAGCACGACCCCGCCCACTGCGGCATGGTGTTCGTCTCGCGCGAGGCCTTGATCCAGAGAGGACCTGGCTGCGGCTTGGACTGCGAGACGGTCTCGCCAGAAGCGACGTCATACCAGACTTCGGTCCACTCAGGTTCCTTTGAGAGCGGCGAATCGCCGGTCGGTGAGGGCAGGTAGGATTTGACCTGAGGCAGGGTGAGTGGGAGCTGCTTGGAGGTCAGAGGGACGGCGCAGACTTCGACGCCGTTGAGCTGGCAGGTCACGGGTTCCTTCGGGAGGAACTCGCGCACTTCGGAATCAGCCGGAATCTTGGCGTAGTCGGCACGCGAGACCCAGAGGAGCGGGAAGGGCTCGCCCCAGTAGCGCTGGCGCGAGAAAAGCCAGTCGCGCAGTTTGAAATTCACGGCCAACTTACCTTGACCTTTGGCGGCGAGGTCGGCGGTGATCTTCTTCTTAGTCTCGTTGGCGGAGAGGCCGTCGAACGGACCCGAGTTCACCATCGGGCCGTCCTCGGTCCAAGGCTTCTCGTTGACGTCAATCGCTTCCTGCGAGCCGACGACTTGGATGATCGGAAGCTTGAATTCTTTGGCGAATTCCCAGTCGCGTTCGTCGTGCGCCGGCACGGCCATGATGGCACCGGTTCCATAGGTGATGAGTACGTAATCAGCTGTCCAGACGGGAATCTTGGCACCGTTGACGGGATTGATAGCGAAGGCACCCGTGAAGACGCCGGTCTTTTTTTTGTCGGCTAAATCGGTCCGTTCGAGGTCGGTCTTGTTGCGGACCGCGGCGACGTAGCTTTCGACGGAGTGCTTTTGGGAAACCGTTGTAATCTTCGCGATGAGCGGATGTTCGGGCGCGATGACCATGTAGGTCGCACCGAAAAGGGTGTCCGGTCGAGTGGTGAAAACAGTCAACGTGTCGGCATGGCCATCAAGCTTGAAGGTGACTTCGGCTCCCTCGGACTTGCCAATCCAGTTCTTCTGGAGGCGCTTGGTGGAGTCGGGCCATTCGACCTGATCCAGGCCTTCGATGAGCTTGTCGGCGTAGGCGGTGATGCGCAGAACCCACTGGCGGATCGGACGGCGCTCCACCGGGTGGCTGCCGCGGTCAGAGCGGGGCTGTTGGCCAATAAATGCAACAGGATGTCCCCCGTCTTTACTCGATAGCTTATTGTCGTCGTAAGTAAACTTACCTGCCGGCATGTCTTGGACGTTA
>QYQK01000004.1 GCA_007280935.1 Opitutales bacterium | reverse complement strand
TTAGCCGTAATCGTGCTGGTCGGAGCCAGCTTAACAATGGATGTTGCACCGTTCGTCGAGGCGACATCTCCCTGTCGGAAGATGCCCGTGGAGCCAGCGTTGACCGTGAACGCACTGAGTGCCGTCATGTCGACCGTGACGGCCGTATTGAAAAAGCTGGCGCTGGCAGCGCCACCGACCTGGAAGAGCGCACCGTTGGCGACGAAAGTACCGCCGTCCGTGAAGTTGACGGTGGTGACATCCGAAGAGCTCGTATCGGACCCGAAGGTGTTGGTCCCAGTGGTCGTCAAGGTCTTGCCGGAACCGATTCGGACGACGGCGGAGGCGACATTAGTGGTGGTAGCGGCCGTGATGCCGACAATTGTCTGATTATAAGACAGGGCATCGAGGGTCGCCGTGGGCGTCGCCGCCGTAGCCGTCGAGGCATTACCCAGGACGACGGTAGCATTAGGCGAGAAGGTATTGTTCGCGTTACCATTGACGGCACCAGCCACGACCAAGATGTTACCCGAATTGACGCTGGTGGTATTCGTGAACGTCAGGGTTCCGAGGCCGCCCTTGGTGAGGCCAAGCTTACTCAGAACATTGGAGAGGTAATTATCCGCGAGGGCCAAGCCCAGCGAAACATCTCCCACAGTGGTTACGTCGGTCGAGCCGGTGCCAGCGACGGTAATCGTGGAAGTCGAAGCCGCGGAGTTGGTGATGAAGCCCGAACTGGTCACCGTTTGGGTGACGGTATTTAAATTAAAGCCGTTGAGGTCTAGTCCCGCCCCGGCGCTGATGGTGATGGCGCTGGCCGTTGGAATCGCCCCGGCGATGCCGAATTTAAGGATACCGCCCGTAACAGCGACCGCTCCACCGTTCAAGGAGCTGACCGCGCTGAGGGTCAGCACGCCGGCCCCCGCCTTGGTGAGTGCCGTACCGCTGGAGATCGAGCTCGTGACTACGCCGCTCAGAACGGCCGTGACCGCTGGGCTGGTGACGGTAATCGTGCGCGCGGCGGCGCCTAAATCCATGGCGCCCGAGAGCGTCACGTTATTGCCGGCCACGAGGCCTGCGAAAGTGAAATTACCGGCGACCGTCACGGCGTTGCCGATGATGCGCGCCGTACCGTCGCTCAAGACGGATGTGCTATCATTGATGGTGAGCGTGGCCGTACCGACAGGCCCGCTCGTGATCGTGGGTGGTGTGCCGATGGTGGCCGATCCGAAGATCAGACTTCCCTCATTAAGGATAAAGCCGGTCGTGAAAGTGCTCGTGCCGCTGAGGGCCAGGGCGCCGACGCCAGACTTTGTCAAAGTCAGCATGTTAGCATGCTGCGTGATCGGAGCCGAGATGGTCAGTCCCGTTTCGGCGAGGCCGCTATTGACGGTGATGACTGGGTTAGCAGCGCTGAATTGCAAGGCCGTCAAGGTCTGCGAACCGGCGCTGACGATCGGCGTAAATGCGTAACTGTTATTGGTCGACGTGATCGGAGTCGCCGAGGAAAGAATCATCGTGCTCACCGCAACCGTGGGCGTACCCAAGGCAAAAGTTGGAGCGGCAGAACCCCCTTCGTTCAGGAAGGTCAGGCTGGCGAGAGTTTGGGTCGGGCCCGTGGTGTAATTCGGGAAAGTGACCGAACCGCCGCCGTTGATGGTGACGGCCGAGCTGCTCGCAATCTGATTAGCAACGGTACTGCTCATCGTCACCGCGGCATTGGTGACGAACAAGGCGCCAGGGACCGCCGTGAACGTCGCCGCGGCATTGAGATTCAAAGTACCGGCGTTGACATAGGTGCCGCCCGAATACGTGTTCGAGGCGAATTGAGGCGCCAAAGAGAGGATGGCTGGGCCGTTAATGATGACCGAACTCGTGCCGACGATTGCAGGCTGAATCGCGGTTGGATTCTGATTGATGTAGAAGTAGAGATCGCCAGACGCAGGTCCCGAAATGGTATTGGTGACATCCGTCGCCGCCAAAGTCGTGTTAAAGGCAGCATTCTGAATGATGCCCACGCCGAGCGCCAAGGTTGCGGTCGTCGGGAAGGTGATAGTCTGATTGGCCGTGGGCACGAAGCGCCAGGAATAGGCAGCATTGGCACCGGCGAGAATCGAACGAGTCGTCCCAGCGTCACTATAATTACCTGTAGACACCATGGCGGCGCTCACGTCGGCCCCGGTATAGGCGGTGGAAGTAAACCCACCTGAGGTCATCCCTAAATCCATGACGCCAAATGTCGTATTATAAGTCGCAAAGCTAGAGCCGTTGGTAACCGCCCAACCGCCGATGAGGTTGTTGGTCAACGCCACGGAGGCGGTGTTTACCTGCGTTAAGAAAGTATTGCTGACGTTAAAGCCCTGGTAGCCCAAGGTCGTGAAACCAGTCGAGTTATTGTTGGTGGACCAGCCATTGAAATTAACCCCGCTCTTGGAAACGGTCGTACGGAGAAGGTTTCCGATCGTGAGCCTTACGTTACCGGTCTCGTTGGCGTAAGGGAGGGTATTAATGGTGTTATTTCCTCCGGCCGCGGTGACACTGTTCAGCGTCACGGTAGTATCGGTCGAGCCAGCACCATTGATATTGAAGTTCGCACCACGCAAGGTGACTGCGTTCGTCGCCGCGATTCGGGTCGGATTCGCAGTCGAATTCAGGCCAAAGTTATCCCAATTCAACGTACCATAGAGCAGGTTTAATCCAGCCGTGCTGCTGATCGTGCCAGAGTCGCGCAACTGTAAGGTGCCGCCTCGCACCGTCGTGGTGCCCGTGTAGGTGTTGGCGTTGGTCAGAGTCGTGGTCGAGCTTCCTGCGCGCACCAAGTTGATCTTGCTGCTGATTACGCCGCCGAAGGTGCCCGTACCGACGGTCGTGAAGGTGACGGTGGAGGCCCCGGAATTAGTGAGCGTGCCGCCCATGCCCGGTAGGCCGTTGTTACTCGACAAAGCACCCACGACTTGGTCGTTATTCTTCAGGTCGACGCTGGCGCTGATGCCGTTGATCGTCAAACCACCTACGGTCGCGTTCGCCGCCGTTGGAATCACGGACAGCGTATTCGCGACACCGGAGTTCAGGTTCAAAGTACCGCCGTTGACCACCGTCGTACCCGTGTAATAGGCGCGGTTGGTGAGAGTCATCGTACCATCATCGGCCTTCACCAAGCCGCCGGTACCGCCGATGCCCAAAGCCGACGCCATGTTTAAGATCCCCGTGCCGACTACGTGGAAGAACGGAGTCGTCGCGGCGGTCGTCGTCGTCCAAGAACCGACGTTGATCGTAGCTGTGGTGCCGCTGAGAACGAGCGTGGCCGCGGCGTTCGAAAGGGATTGGGTCAGCAAGCCGCCGTTGGGTCCATAGGAACCAAAGGCCGTCGCATTGAGGCCCGAGCCGAACGACGTGGTCGTGCCGCTAGCCGTGATGGTGTTCGCGGCGGTTGCGCTCGCGATAGTCATGGTGCCAGAAAGGCCAGCGTTCTGCGTGCCCGCCCAGGTGGTAACGGTCGAATTTAATTCACCGGCGGCGAGCGCACGGTAATTGTTCGTGGCGGAATCTTTGACCAAGAAACCGGTACCCAGTCCGCTCGCGCTGGCGTCGCCCAAGATGTCATGTCGGACCGACATGGTCGTGGTACCGTTAGCCCCGGCACCCTGTGTGCCCAGAAGGTTCGGTGTCGTGATCGTGAGGTTGGCCACGCCGTTAGCGGAAGCCGTACCGGCGATGCCGGCGAACACCGCACTGCCGGTGCCGTTGGCGCTATTCAATGTCCCGATGGCGAATGTCAGAGGTTGCGAGGCGTTAGGCGTAAGCTCGATGCGGCCGCCACCGTTGAGGACGTTGAAGGTCGTGATGGTTTCAGTCGTCGCGGCGGAGCTGGCGCCGTTGAGCGTCAAAGAGCCGCCTTGGAGATTGAAAGCTCCGATGACGTCCATGCCCAGGCGGCTGTTGACGTTGGCCGTGCCGGAATTATCCAACGCGATGGTGCTGCCGTTGTTCAGGTTGATCGTCGTGGTAAGGCTCAACGCGGTGCCGTTGAAGGCTTCGCCGAGATCGACATATTTCAAGGTACCGCCGCTGACCGTGATCGCACCCGTCGAACCGGTCGCGTAGTTTTGGGCCGATGACATCGTCATCACGCCGGTGCCGATCTTGGTGAGGGCGACGCCCGTGATCTGCGCATCATTGAAGCGCATGATCTGACCGGAGAAGATCGTGGAAGAATTATCGTAGCCGACCGTCAAGGTGGCGGCCGTGGTGCTACTGTTGAAGACTCGACCCGAACCGGCCAAGGAGCCCCACGTGGTGGCCAGGCCGTTCATGTTCAGCGAGGTGGTGTCGCCGTTCAAGGTCAGCGCGGAGTTGCGCGAACCTGCGTTGGTCACCCCGAGTTTGAGGCCGCCGGCATTGACCGTCGTGGCCCCGGCATAATGCGCCTGGGCGTTAAATTGCAGGACGCCTGTACCGGTCTTAGTCAGACCGCCCGCCGAGCCGACGATACCTTGTAATTGTAAGGCCGGAATCAGGGCGGAAATCGCACCTCCGGTCGTCCCCTTAATCGCGTCGACGTTAATCGTCTTGGCGGAGGAGCCGAAATCTACCCGGCCCTGGATGATGGCCGTGCTGCTGACGTTGGACGCCGTAGCGACGATGCCCGAAGCGCCGATCGTGAGCACACCGGTCGAGCCGGCACCCGTCGCGCTTGCCGTACTGAAAGTATTGATGGCGAGATTTGAAGTGCCGCCGCCGCTGTTATCAAAGACTAAGCCCTCCAAGGTGTTATCCCCGTAAAGATTCAAGGTGCTACCGCCGCCGTTGAGCGTCACGATATTACCCGCATTAATCGAACCCGCGGCATTCAAGGTCACCGTCGAACCACTGATGACCAAGCCATTGGCTGCTACCGTCGCCAAGGGGATGATACCGGTCGTGGCCACGGTCATCGTACCTTGGTTGACGAAAGTACCACCCGCATAGGTGTTGGTACCGGCCAAGGACAAGGTATTGGCCCCGAACTTCACCAGCGCCACGCCCGATCCCGTAATCTTGCTGTTAATCAACTGAACGCCGCCGCCTTGAGTGTAGACAAAGAGCTCACTACCAGAGGTAGTCAGGTTGCCTTGGTTCACGGCCGATCCGATGGTCTGAGCAGCGGTGCTAAAGAATAGAAGGCCACCCGAACTCAGGGTCAGCGTCTTGGTCGCAGCGATCGCAATCGTCATCCCGGTGACATTGCCGAGGCGCAGGCTGTTGAGCGTGGTATCGTTGGTGACGTTGACGATATTGCCCGAGACGGCCGCGTTCAGGCTGATATTATCAACCGCTGAGGCATTATTGATTGTGTTGATCGTGGACGTCAGGTTGGTGTATTGGGGAGCGCCGACTTCACCCATCTGGGTCACGCCCAAGCCTGGGACATAAGTTGCCCAGTCGTCCGTGCCGATGACAGCCCAACCGCCGATGATGCCGTTTTGCAGGCCGGCGTAGGCGGTGGCGGTGCTCACGGTATTCAGAGTCGGAATCAAAATCCGCCCACTGTTACCGATCAGGCCGCTGCTCGTGGCCGTGAAATTAACCGTACCGCCGCCCGTGTTACGCGTCAGGCTGGTCAACGTGAAATCACCTGAATTAATGCCCGCCACCGTCGGCAAGACGGCACTGATCGTTGAGGTACCTTGGGTCAATGTGACGGCGCCGACGGTTTCGGTCGAAGCCACGCCTTGACGTGCCTTGAAGCTGAGCGTACCGCCGCTCAAACTAATCGTGGCGGCGTCATTGATGCGATTAGTCTTATTGGCGCCGCTTGAACCGGGCGCGGCACTGCCCGAGTAGCCGTCGTTATCGAGGATTAAGCTGCCGCCATAATTGATAGCGATGCTGGTCGTGCCCGAGAGCGCGCCTTCCGAAACCAACGTCACTGTACCGCCATTGATGAGGGTGGACCCAGTGTAGGTATTATCGCTTGTGACGGTCAGGACATTGGCACCCGAACGCACAAAGTTGACCTTAGCGCTGATGACGCCAGACCAAGCGCGAGCAGTGTTTGGGTGATTATCAACCAATTGCGCGAAATTGACCGCATCGGTATTCGTAATCGTACCCCCCGAACCGGCCACGTCGATGTCGGTCATCAGACCGGCAAACATCTGCGAGGTCGCGTTCAAATCCAGAGTCGCGGACGGACCGCCCATGATCAGATACGAGGTCGGCGAAACGGTGTTATTTCCTCCAGCCAGTTTGACCGTACCCCGTGCGAGCGTAAAATTACCGGTCAAACTATTTTGGCTGATGCCCGCGATCGAAGTTAAGGCGGAGGAGGAGATGATCAACGTGCCGGCGCCATCCTTCACGAAACCAGCCGTACCTGTGAGGGTGCTGCTGAGATTCAGGGTGCTACCCGTGTCCACATGGAAGGCCCCCTGGACAGCGGCCAAGGCCACGACCGGCACGCTCAAGATATGCGTGGTCGCACCTGTCGCCAGCAAGCCACCGGAGGTCAGGGTAAGCTGATTGAAAGTAGCCCCACTGACCGTGACGGCGGAGGAGCCGCTCAATTTCAAGGCATTGATGGTCTTACTGGCCGTCAAGGACAGGGTCGTCATCGACGTGGAGGCGTTGACGGTGTCAGTCGCACCCGCTGAATTGATATTCGTCGCGCTGCCGGCGTTATAAGTCGTGAACGCGGCGATGCCGTTGGCTCCGTAGGTCGCGAAGTCCGCGCCATTCACCGTCGCGCGAGCCAAGAGTCCAGTCGTGGTTGGAGTTAGGGTAGGCGAAGTCGTGAACAGGATTTTATTCGTGGCCGTACCGAGGTTGGTGCCGACGAAATTAGCCGTCGCATCCGCCGCGAACGCCAAGCTGGCGAAGGTCAACGTGCTGGTGGCCGCGCCGCTGGCGTTGGTGGTAAATACGCCCCCGGCTCGAGCAAAGCTCAAGATACCAAAAGTTTCCGCCGAGTTGCTGGCGTTACCCGCATACGTAAAGGAACCGCCCTGAAGCGTAAGCGCGCGACCACCCAAGTGAGTCGAAGCCGCACCCGAGCTGTCATCGACGCTCAAGGTACCCGAAGCATTGACCGTGATGAGGCCCGTAAGCCCTAAAGTGACGCCCGAGCCGCTGACATTCAGCGTGCCTTGATTGACGTTAATGGCCCCCGTGATCGCCGTATGGTTGACGGTGACATTCAAGGTGCCGAGTCCAGTCTTGTAAATCGTTCCGCCCGCTGCGGCCACGCCGCTGGAAAGCCCGTAGACGCTGTTCAGGTTAACCGTACCTCCGCTGGCCGCATAGAAGACCATCGAGTTTGATGATTCAATCCCACCGGTCAGATTCAAGGTGGCGCCAGCTTCCGCTCCGACCGTGAGGCTCGTCGCGGCCGTGATGCGTCCCGAGTAAGTATTATTACCGCTCAAGCTCCGGATCACGCCCGTCGAATCAAGTCCGCCGTTGCCGCTGATCGCATGCGTCATCGCATTCGAGAGCGTGATGTTGTTGGCTAATTCGTAGGCAAACCATCCGTTACCGGAGTCGGTGAGCGTACTCGACCCGAAAGCGTTCGCGTTCGTGGCCCGAAGAATACCCGCCGTTAAAGTCACCGTGCCCGCCCAGGTGGAATTATCAGCATTGATAACCAAGGTGCCGTTATCGTTCTTACCGAGATTATTAGATACCGCTCCCAGGGTGAAAGCGGAATTCAAGGTCAACGTGGCCCCGGTGACGACTTCGATCGCGTTGTTGGCCTGATTAAGGATGAAGGTACGGGCCGTACCAATCGTGCCCGTCGCTCGGAAACCAACGGCGCTCAAGCCATCGACATTCAAGGTGACGGTATTCAGGGAGTTCCCCAAGGCTCCATCGGAGTTCGCGGCCACGACACCGGCCAAGACATCAATCGTCGCTCCCGCTCCACCGAAAGTATTACCTGAGTTGGTCAGCACCAACGTTCCAGGGCCAGACTTGGTCAGCGTATAGCCTCCACTGTCGGAGACGATACCGCTGAGCGTCAGACCTTGCACCACATTGGAACCTGTCGCGACGCCCACCGCGAAGTGCGAAGCGCCGTTCAGGATCGTCGTTCCGGTGAATTCGATGCCGTAGCCGCTTTGATTAGAAACACTCAGAATGCTTCCCGGATTCGTCAGGTTAACTTTTTGGAGCGTTTTATTGCGCGCATTCGGGCCGGAACCAGAACGATTAACCGTCAGGCTGAGGTCGCTCGTCAGCACCATGTTGCCGCCCAAACTGACGTTGGCGGGCGTACCGAGTAAATTTCCGTCGCCGGTATAAACTAAGCCACCAGCCGCGGATATCGTTCCGTTATAACTTCCGACAGTCAGGATACCTAAGCCGGACTTCAGAATCGTATCCGTTGAGATCGAACCGCTGGCATCACCAATCGTCACGGTCATCTGCGGAGCGGTAATAGCGACGTTCCATGCCGCGGGCAGAGTCGTCGTTCCATTCAGGATGATATTGTTGGTCCCGTTGAAGGTGAAATCACCTTGGAAAGTGACGTTGTTCGCGACCGTAGAAGCCACCGTCGCCGCCATGGTCGTATTGGCCGCCAGGGTGAGCCTTCCGGTTCCCAGCGGGCCGCTGGTCACGATATCATTCAAGAGATTACCGCTGCTGCTGGCTCCGAGCACCAGGCCGCCAGCGCTGATGGTGACACCACCCGTAAACGTGCTGGCACCGCTGAGCTTTAAGAGTCCGGCTCCGGTCTTGGTGATGCCGCCATTCTGGATGACCGAAGAAATTTCCAAACCGGCCTGCCAAGGCGCGATATCTACGCCGTTGACCAAGGTCGCCCCGACCGAGATGGCGAAGGCGGCGGCCCCATTTAAATCTAGGTTACCGGTGCCGATGTTGGAAATCGTCCCGGCGTTGCTCGTCGTGGCGGTGATGCCACCGGTCAAAGTCAAGGTGCCGGTCGGCGTCACGGTCGGCGCGCTGCCACCGTTGTTCGTAAAGGTGATGCCCGTGAGGGAATTATTCCCCGCCAAAGTGACGAGCGAATTGCCCATCATCGTCAAGGCCTGCGAGGGGATCGCGCCCCCGGCGGTCTGCGTCAAAGATCCGCCAGACAAAGTGATGCCACCCGTACCGAGGGCACCAGATGCGCCAATGACGTAATTTCCGGCATTCAGGACGGTACCGCCGGTGTAAGTATTGATGCCGCCTAAAGTGGTATTGCCGACCCCGGCCGCTTCCACCTGACCCGAGGAAAGAATCAACCGGAGTGCACCCGTGCCATTGTCCTTGATGATGGCGTTGATCGTGGCGGTACGGTTGGTGCCGGCATAGTTCGCATGGATCAGGAACAGGTCACTGGCGGAATCGAGGACTCCGCTGGTGATGAAACCGTTGGTGATCGAGAAATCGATGCTATCGGTCAATTGGCTGATCAAAAGACCCCCCGACTTCAAAGTCAGGGTCTTCGTATTCAGATCAAGAATCGTCGCCGTGGTTTGAGAACCAAAAGTCAAAGTCCCGACCGTTGTATGATCATTGAGCGTCGTCGTACCAGCGAGCGTCAAACGGACGTTATCCGTGTTCGCTGGAGAGGTATTCAGGCCACTACCCGCATAGCCCACAAAGCCCGCAGCGTTCAAGGCACCAATGCCATAGGTCGCATCATAGCTCGCATACTCGTTGTTAACGATGGCCCAAGGACCGATGATGCCGTTGGTCAAGGTCGGAGCGGCCGTGAAACGGACCCGGGCTGTCGCGCTCCCCATCTGGCCGTACGCCGCGAAACGAATCGTCGCGGCGGAGTTCGTCCGGGCGAGCGAGGCGAATGTGACGTCAAGGCTGTTAACGTTGTTGCCACCTATCGTGGTAGTGATCGTATTGTGACCACCATCCAGGGTGACAGCACCCATCGTCTCAGTGACGACAGCCTGCGGCCGCCCACTCACACTGATGATACCGCCCACCAAGTTGATGGGTGCGGTATCGTTCACGCGGTTATTGACCTGGTAAAGGCTGCTGTTCGTCAGCGTCAGCGTGGTGTAATTAAGCGTAATCGCTGAGGCCGTATTCGGCAAGGCGCCGTAATCGCTCAAGGTCACCGAACCTCCGTTAAAGTAACTCTCTCCCGTGTATGTCTGCTGGGCCTGAAAATTCAGCGCCCCGGTCCCGGTCTTGTTGAGGAAAATATTTCCGGCGATGACCCCGCCGAAATTCGTATTACTGTTGATGACGAGCGTCGATTGGTGGCTGGCGTCGGAATTCGTCACCGTGCCGCCTAAGTAACCCGTGGTCGACCCGGCCGAGTCGCTCGCCAAGCCGGCCATAAACTGGTGGCTGCCCAACAGGTCCAAGGTACCGCCAACGTTCACGTTGACCGCGTTGTTAAACAGCAAGGTGTTCACCGAGCCAAATCCTTGGTTTAAACTCAAGGTGCCAGCGTTGACGTAAGTCGTGCCGCTGACGAATTGCTGGGCGTTGAAATTCAAAGTCCCGCCCAAATTCTTGGATAGTCCACCCGATGTCGAAAAACCGCTGGTGACACTGAGCGTCTGTCCACTGGCGACGTGGATGATGGCCTCCGAGGTACCCGTCGCACCGAAGGAAATAACCGGGATGCTTAAGGACGAAGTAGCGCCGGACGACGTGCCGGTCGCCAAGATCGCCCCAGAGGTGAGGGTGAGGGTCGTCGGATTGAGACCGCTCAAGCCGCCCATCGTCGGAGAATTTCCGACCAAGGGCCCGCTGCTTAAAGTCAACGCATTGAGGGTCTGGTTACCCGTGAGCGAGTTTGCCGTCGCCGTCGTGGCCCTGAAAGTCTGCGTCGACGTGGCGCTCAAGACATTGGTCGCCGCCGCATAACCCGTGAAAGCGATGATGCCGTTGACCGTAGAATAAGAGGCAAATTCGCCGCCGTTCACCGTCACGCGAGATAAGATGCCCGTCGTAGCTGGCACCAAGGTCGGGGCCGTCGTGAACTTGATAAAGTTAGTCGATGTTCCGAAGGTACCGGCGCTGCCGGTGACGTTTAAGGAGCTTCCCGCACTGTTCACCATACTGGCGAAGGTCAGAGAGGCCGTACCCGTGCCGGTCATGGACAGGGTGCTGGCGCCTTCAGCCGTGGTCAAGATGCCCGCCAATTCGGTCGTGCTTTGGGTGACGAAATTAAATGTACCGCCGCGCACCGTGAGCGCGCCGGCGGTCAGACGATTGGCAGTGCTCGTAACCGAATTATCGAGGCGCAAAGTCGCACCGCCGAAGACGGAATTAGACGTGACGGGCAATCTGGCGGTACCCGAAAGCACTAAGGTGCCACCGATGACATTATCAGCATTGGCCAACGTACCCGCCCATGGGGTGCTGATATTCAAAGTACCGGCGCCATACTTGTAGATACCGAAAGCTGGACCCGACTGGCCGCCGCTGAAATTAATGTCACCGACCGCGTTGAACTGCAAAGCGTGAGTGCTCGCGCTCGTGATCAGCCCGTTGATGTTCAAGGTACTGCCGGCCCGCGCACCGATTGTGCTGTCGAACGGGTGGGCAATCGCGCCGGAAAGCGTGTTCGTCCCGCTGACGTTATCGATGGCGCCCTGGAAATTGATCCCGTTTTTCAGAACGTTCCCCGTATTCTGCAGGTTGATGGCGTTACCCACCGTGACACCGCCGGCTAATTGCAAAGCCGCACCGAGATTACCCGCGGCCGGAGAGATGAAAATCGTCCCCGTTCCAGCCGGGGAGGTTAGCGCGCTGTTGTTAATCAGCACGGCACCCTGATTGATATTCAAAGAACCCTGCCAAGTGCTATTCGAGGCGTTGAGCACCAAGGTTCCATTCTCGTTCTTCGCCAAGCTCGCCAACGTGCCCGCACCGCTATTGAGGTCAAAGGCGGCACTAAGCGTGAAGGTCTTGCCGTTCACGACTTCGATCGTGCGCGTATTAGCCGTGTTGGTCAGCTGGATCGTCGGCGAACCGGTAATGGTTTCGGTGATGCGTAAGGCGGAAATACCCGTGGATGGATTGAGCGCGACAGTCGCGCCGCCCAAAGCTGCCAAGCTGCCAATCGAGACCACCCCTTGGGTGACGGTGATCGCAGAAATCGAGTTAGAGGCATTGCTCAGGACGAGCGTGCCGGCGCCTGATTTCGTGAAACCGGAGGCAGCGGTGATAACACCGGCCAGTTCCAGACCTTGGGTCAGGTCTGAAGCCGAAACGGTTCCCACGTTATAAGTCGCACCCGCGGTGACGGTCAAGGTGTCGACGGACTTCAGGCCGTAACCATTCGAATTGGTCAAGGTCAGACCCAGGCCCAGATTGCTGATACTTGAAGGCGCTAAAATCTTATTGGCCGCCAGATTGGAAGGCAAACTACCGCCCGCCCGGGCCACCGTGATGTTAGGTACAATGCCAGCATCAAAGGTGACGGCACCTAAACTGATGGTCTCTACCGCACCGGTCCCGTTGCCATCATTCAATAATGATATCGCCGTCGAGTAACCCAAGGCGGTGGCGTCGAAATTACCCGTGTAACCGGTGGAGTTGAAAATCAGTCGGCCTAACCCCGTCCGGTTAAAACTGGTGATATTCGCCATGTTCGTGATTCTCCCGAGCAAGGAGACCGTCATGTTCGGGTTGGCGATATTGATGTTCGTTGTCGAAGTGTTGAGGCCACTGCCACCTAAAACCCCGTTTAAAGTCAAAGTGTATGCACCTGTGTTGTCGGTATCGAAAAGGGGCGTGCCACCGAAATTGATCGGGTTGCCAATCGTTCGCGTAGCGTCGACGATGAATCTTCCTCCGGAGGCGACCGTGACTGTACCCGTACCCATGGGACCTTTTAATAATCCCGTCGTCGCATCTGAACTGGCGCTCAGCATTACCGCGCCGGCATTAAGATTAAATCCGCCCGTAAAGGTACTGTTAGCAGACCCGAGTTTGAGCACGCCGTTGCCCGTCTTCGTCAACGCGATCCCTGGGCTCAGAATATCGGCAGTGATTGCCAACGTGGGCTGTAAGGTGGAAAGGGCGACACCGTCGAGGAGCACGGCCGGCACATCGATGGTCTTGGTGCCCGAGGTGCCGAGGCTGATCGTACCGGTGATGGTCGGGATCTTATGAAGATTGCTGGAACTGACGCTGATGGGCGTCGCACCGGTCAAGGTGAGCAGGCCGCCGGTGGTGACCGTCGGAGTGGCGTTGCCGCCGTTATTATTGAAGGTGATGCTCGCCAGCGAATTCGCCCCGACCAAGGTCAGCGTCGATGCGGCATTCAAGGTCACGTCGGTGCTCGCCGCAATCTGGCCGGCATTCGTGAACAGGGTCACGGTGCCGTTCGTCAGGGTCAGGCCGCCAGCGGGGATGACGACATCTCCGGCGGTGGTACCACGAAGCTCCAAAGTGCCTTCGTTGACTGTCGTACCGCCGGTGTATGTATTGACGGCCGTCAGTGACAGCACGCCAGCGCCGGATTTAATCAGTTTCGTACCAGCACCTTGGATGATCGAATTGATCGTCATCGCGCTGGCGGTTAAGTTGCTGTTATTAAAAACGACCAACTCAGTCACCCCGCTGGTGATGACGCCACGCGTCGCCACGGAACCGATGGTCGTGATCTGAGCGTTAGCATCGCGTAAGATACCCCCTTGTTGCAGGTTAAGAATATCTCCGGCGTTCGTGAAATTAAGGGTCTGGGTGAAAGCGCCGGCCAGTCGCAAGAGGCTGGTCGTGCTATTACCCGACGGCAATGTCGTGACCATGGCCGCCGTGGCTTGCAGATTGGTGATATTACCGCTGGCGAAAGTGGTCGAGTAGGCAGCGAAACCGCCGGAATTGACGGCACCGACCCCCTGGCCTGCATTGTAGGCCGCATAATCCGTCGAATTAAAGATGGCCCAAGCACCGAGTGAGCCGTTGCTCGCCGGCGTCAACTGACTGGTGAACAGGATGCGCGGGTAATTGCCGACTTGACCCAAGGAATTGCCCTTGAAATTAATCGTAGCACCTTGTGACCGGCTCAGGCTGGCAAACGTCAGGTCCATCGAGCTATACGTACTGCCGCCGCTCGTGACGCTCAGGACGTTGGAGCCGCTCGAAACCGTCAAGGCGCCCATGGTTTCCGTGGCGGCCGTCGAAGCACGGCCGGTGGCGACGATCGAACCGGCGTTCATGGTGATGCCGATCGTATCTCCGATGCGATCGTTCATCTGGGTGAGGCGCGAAGTATTATTCGAGAGCGTCAGGGTGCCGCAATTGATGACGATACCGCTCGAGCCGAGAATCGTGGCGTCATTTTCGAGCGTCACGTTCGTGGACATGATCGTCGTCTTACCCGTGTAAGCCAAAGCGCTTTCCAAGGTAAGAGTGCTTGCGCCGATAACATTAAGGTTGATCGCCCCGGTGATGCTACCGCCGAAAGTCTGGGAGCCGGCGTTCATGTTCGTGACGAACGTGCTGGCCGCGGTGGAAGTAATCGTGCCCGCACCGCCCGGCAACGTGCCTGGCCCGACTAAATACCCGACACTCAAGTTCTTGCCGT
The DNA here is from genome assembly GCA_007280935.1 of Opitutales bacterium. Classification (GTDB taxonomy): domain Bacteria; phylum Verrucomicrobiota; class Verrucomicrobiia; order Opitutales; family UBA953; genus UBA953. Next base: position 7,422 of record QYQK01000004.1, on the reverse strand, counting down.
TAAGATCCAAGGTCGCCCCAGGACTGATGCTGAGATACTGGGCGGTGGTATTGGTTGACCAAGGGAAGAGCGCATTGTCCAAGCCCAACGTCAGCTTACCCTCGAGAATCGACGTCGTACCCGTGACGTAACTCTGAGTATTGAGAATCATTTCGCCGGCGCCGGTCTTGGCGAGACCCGCCGAGCCCATCAAAGCACTGGAGACCGTGAGGGCCGTGCCCGTCTTAACCTGGAAATAACCAGTCAACGCCGCGAAATCGATCATCTCGACGCTCAGGGTATTATTCCCCCCGGTATTCAGAATGCTGGCGGCGGAAAGCGTGAGCTTCGTGCTCCCCGCGCCCGCGACAGTCAAGCCCGAGCCGTTGAACTTCAGCGCATTGATGGTCTTCGTCGCCGTTGTCAGGCTCTTGGTCGTCATGCCCGAGCTGACGGCGACGGTATCCGTCGCAATGGCGGCATTGATGTCAGCGACCGAAGTGGAGTTATAGGCCGTGAAAACCTTCACACCGTTGGTGTTGTCATACTGGGCGAAATCATCGCCTCCGACGAAAATACGCGTCGCCAGACCGTTCACCAAGTAAACTCCGGAGGGTGCCGTGGTGAAGATAACTTTATTCGTCGAACCCAGGCCGGTGATACCGCCCAGTTCTAAGGATGAACCGGCATTACTGAAAGTAGCCGAGGTGAAAGTCAGGACATTGGAACCGGCACCTGACATGGTGATCGTCGACTTGGCGATCGAACTCAAAGTCAAGACCCCCATGGTTTCGGAGGTTCCGCCAGAGTTACCAATCAAGTTCAAGGTACCGCCACCGATCGTGATGGCAGCCCCGTCACCCAGACGACCCTCCGCATTATTACTGGCCGCGTTATCCAACGTCAACGTGGCCCCGGCACCGATCGAGGTCGTACCCGCGTTCCACGAGCCCGAAGCTCCGCTGATCGTGATTGTGCTGCTATTGGCGGTCAGTGCGCCCGTGGCCAAATTGATCCCCGTTAAACTCAAAGTACCGCTACCGGCGAGCGTCAAACCGCTGGCACCCGTTCCGGCGGCATAGACCCCCGAAAGGATGGTATTACCCGAACCAAGCAGGGTAAGAGTATAAGCTGCGGCATTGCTGATACCACCCGTCGAAATGGTTAAAGTACTTCCGCCCGAAATATTATTTTCCAACGAACGCGAAGCCCCCATCGAGACCACGCCTTGTAGATCGATGGCCTTGGTACCGGCAAACCGGCCAGTACCGCTCAGCACTACCGGATTGGTAATCGCGAGGCTCGCAAGATTAGTGCCGAGCTGGACGGTACCGCTCGTGAAAGTAAAGGCGGCAGTTGCTCCCAGGGCCGAGGCCTTGTCCAAAATTAAGATACCATCGGACAACGTCGTGCCGCCCGTGAACGTATTCGCCGTCCCGGTCAAAGTCAGCGTGGCCGCCGCATCGATGGCGATATTGAGCTTCTGTCCCGCGACCGTTCCTTCACCTAAGGCGCCGTTGATGATGGTGGTGCCCGTGCCGCGGATGTTAAGGCTCTGCGCCGTCGTCTTAGCGTTCGTGAAACCGGCAATCGTCAAGGTCGCGCCGCTTTCTAAATAATTCCCGATGGTGAGATCGTTCGCCCCAACCTGCAAGGCCGCCGCCGTATTTAAAGTAATACTCTTGCTGCCGGAGAAATTAGCCGACGCGTTATTCGCGATGGTGAACACCGTGCTTGTGGACAAGGCATTCTGATATGCAAAGACACCGGCGTTACTAATCGTCACACCGGAGGCTAGACCAAGGGCGTTGGACGTTAGACCCAACGTGCCGGCCGAGACCCAGATTGCTCCAGTGAAGGTATTGGCACTGGCCGGATTCAGGATCCAGACGCCCCCGTCGTTCTTGTATACAGAAAGTACGGATGAATTAGTACCAGTCGCATTGGTCAGGACTTTATTGAATTGATTGAAGTCGGTGTTCGAACCGCGAAGCTCGAATACCATCGCCGCACCTGTCGTGAGAGTGGAGACCGTTGTATTAGTCATCGCTCCCGTCAGAATCAGCGGGCCACTCCCTGAAGAATCGAGGCGGTAGGTTCTCGTTGCGGCATTGGCTAGGCCGTTAAGCGTGAAACCGCGGCTGGAGGTTTCGCCGGGGCCGACATAAAAGATGCCGTTTAAATCCGCATTGCTGCTTTCATAGACCAGAGCGCCGCCGGAGGCGCCTAAGGAGCTACTCACGGTACCCGAGGCATTACCCATCGAGGTGACCACGAGGTTTCCAGAGGTAATCTTCGTATCGCCCGTATAAGTATTGGCATTACCCAGAATCAATACGCCGCCACCAGCCTTGGTGAGCGCCCCACCCGCTCCACCCGAGAGCACGCCGGAAAGGATGCCGGCCGTCATGGCTGTACCGGTATTGGCATTATAATTGACCGTGACCGTTCTAACTGCGGTGCCGAAACTGATCGCGTTGGTGATTTCTGTCTCACCTAAGGCCGTCGATGAACCCAAGACTAAAGTGGTACTAGGGTTGAATCCCGTGGTCGACCCCCAGGTCAAAGCTGCGTTCGCCGTCGCCCCGACCGCCAAAGAAATGACGAGCCGAGAGGTCGTGCCCGCCGCAAAACCCGTCGAGGTTCCGCCTAATGAAATCGTGCCGGTTCCCGCCACGGAGGTGGCTAAAGCACGGGTGAAAGTAGTGCCGGCGACTTCCAGTACCCCAAGAGTATTTATGTCGATCGGGCTGAGCGCCGGGATCCCGACGCCATCCACCGCGCGTAAGACGCCACCCGTCACCGAGGTGAGGCCGGTGTAGGTATTGGCGACGGCGGGATTAAGAATCCAGAGACCACCGCTGACCGTCACCGCCGTGGCGGTCGAATCCACCGTGTTATTGATGATCCGCGGGCGGAAGATGTTATCGCCGATCGAGGTGCCGCCGAGCGTCAGGGTCTTCGCGCCAACTGACAGGAAGGCGATATCGCCAGTGTTACCGAAAATCAGCGCGGCGTTATTCGAACCTGTGCCCGCCGCTGCTGCCGATTCATTGCCGTACGTGCCGCGCGAGAGGATGGTGGCATTACCCGCGAAGGAGAATAGTCGGTCGGTACTGACGGAAGGCGTCTGGGTCGTCAGATAAATGGCCGGATTAAACCCACCGACAGCCGCGCCCGCGCCGGTATACACCAAGGTGCCGCTATTAAAGATCAGGTTACCAGCGACGTTCGTCGAAGCGCCGAGGCCGCTGGCGCTACCTCCATCGGCTAAGTTGGTGACCGCTAATACGCCAGTATTGATCACCGTGGCGCCGGTATAGGTCTGGGCCCCGACGATGCCTTGCACGCGGGCGCTTGTGCCGTTGATGACGACGTTCAAGATGCCGGCGCCGTCTTGTAAGAGACCGCCAAAAGTCGACCCCGCACCAGTGGTCACCGTACCACCTAGGCTGATTGTAGCACGTGCCGAGGTGCCACCGCCGCTATTGGTGACTGTACCGGTACCCAGGAGTGCTCCGATAGTGACTAGCGGGTAGGTCGTGCCACCCGTATACAAAGCCGTTCCCGTACCGGCGGCATTGATGTCCAAGGTGGTTCCTTGGCGGAGGGTCGTGATGTTAGCAGCCGTGGTAATCAACCCCAAGGCCGCCGACGAACCCGAAAGCTGCACCGTGCCTTGGTTGAGGGTCGTGTTGCCCATATAAACGTTAGTGCCGCTGAGGACCAAAGTTCCCGTGCCTGACTTAGTCAGTGAGCCCGTTGTGCTGCTAATCAGCGAGCTAATGGTCAGGGTACTGGTGGCATCGCCGGTGCCATTGGTCGTGACAATGACTTCGCTGCCCGCGGCGCCGAGCTGGGTGCCGCCCGAGATCAACCCCTTAAAGGGAGTCCCTATCGTGCCCCCGCTGTTATCGAAAAGAACGCCGCGCGACGTGATCGTCATGATACCATTCAGGCCCACCGTCGTGGTGCCCGAAGTACCGACGATCTTTAGAGAATTCACGCTGGCAGCAGCCGCGGACAAAGTCACGGTACCGGTGGTCAGGACAAAATTGGTCGTAGCCGAATTGGATGCGGTAACCAAAGCCGTGGCGGCGGTATACTGACCGCCGGCAGGGGTCGCGAAGTCGGTACCATTGAAGGTGGCATAGCCTCCGAGGATGCCGTTTGAGCCTGTGGGTGCGGTGGTGAACCCGATCGACCCGATGCCAGGTTGCAGATCCAAGGTGGCACCCGCTGTGCGCGTGCCCAGATCCAAGAACGTCAGCGTATCCGCGCCGGTGCCGTTCGTGATCTTGATAATGCCGTGACCGGCGGTCGGAGTCAATCGACCCATGACTTCGTTGCTTGTTCCGGCCGACCAACCGACGTAATTGAAAGTACCGCCCGCATTACCTAACAACGTCGTGGCATCGTTGGCGAACGTCAGGCCGCTCGTATTATTAATAATGTCACTCGAGGCGGAAGCGGCCGAAGCTTGGAACGTACCGTTCTGGATGGACAGCGTTCCGCCAAAATTCGTGCTCGCGACTGGAGTGATGACTTCGCCGGATAGTACCGCCCCCGCGACAATCGATGAACCGTTCGCACTGGCCAAAGTAAAAGTGGCGATTGAAGTACTCGTCCCCGAAGTGATATCGCGCACATACCATTTCCCGCCGGCGGGCAAATTAGCACTGGTGACAGACTGCCCGGCTACGAGCCCGTTAAGCGCGGTCGTGGTAGCCGCCGTTAGGACTGGATTCCCCGTCCCGGTACTTATTGCCGAAGTCGTAATCGCAGTCGTTGCACCGCTGGCAAGCCCCAACGTAGCAGTGTCTGCCGCGGTCGACGCCACACGGCTTTTACTGATAATGAAGGTGGAGCTATCGAGGATTGAAGTAATGGTCGAACCGAACGGGATACCGGTGCCGGAAAGCGGCTGACCGACCACCAAGAGCGAAGTCGAACCACTAGACAGGGTCAGAGTCCCGGTTGCCGTGGTGCCCGTAGCTCCTATGGCGAGCGTGGCGGCCGCGCCATAACTGGTTGGGGCGCTGATTTGCCACGTGCCGGCACCGATTTTGGTGACGTTGGTGATCGAAATCCCGTTCGTGATCAACCCTCGGATTTCATTCACCTGCGTGCTGGAGCCACCAAGGACCAGCGTGCGGCCTCCCGCCGAAGTATTGTAGACCGCAAAATTATTCGGTATGATCAGTGCCGTGGGAGCGGAACCGGACTGGCTCGCACTGAGGTAAGGTGTGGCGTTATCGAAATTAAGAATCTTGTTCGTCCAGGTCTCACCGGCCCCGGTGGTGGTATTGCCCAGAAACTCGAGCACCCCGCCAGATAGAGCCACCGTCGTCGCAGCGGCCGGATTGAGCGCGTCGATCGTGCGGATCTGCAAAGTACCATCACTAATTGTTGTATCACCGGTGAAGGTAGAAGTAGTGCCCGTTCCTTGAGCTTTAGATAAGGTCAGCGTGCCGCTCCCGCTCTTGGTGAAAAGATACGTCGCAGCGGTCCCGAGGATGTTGCCGGTGACCAAACTTTCACCACCGCCATTGATCGTAAGCGTCCGATTTAAACCGTTGGTCGATATGCCGATATCACCATTGAAAGTCAGCAGGCCACTGGAACTGTTGGTGAAGACCGTATTAACAACGGCGGTTAAGGCGCCTGGACTCGTGAAGCTGGTGTTAAATCCGTTACGCCCTTGGATGGTCAACGTCGCCGTTCCACTGGTACCGATCCCGCGTTTCCATTCCCCGAAAGCGACGGTCTGATTCAGCAAGGAAGCTCCACCGGCTCCCAGGCCCAAGGCTCCCGAGACAGCGTGGTCCACGAAAACCACTGAGCTGGCGTTATCCCGGAACATGATATTCCGTGTCGTGAAACTTGTCGGGTCATCGGTCCGGACTTCAAGGGTACCATACGCCAAGTCCACTGAGTTTGCCGTGGTATTTAAACCTAAGGCACCATTTGTGCCGACTCGCACGGTACCGGAGGAGACAGTCAAAGGCCCCAGGTAAGTATTATTCGCATTCTGCAACCAAAGGGTCGTGCTGATGAGTTGTCCGGCCTTAGTGAAACGATCCGCATTCGTGGTAGTGTTAGCCGAACCCGCGTCTGAACCACCCACCACCCCGGATATGATCCAATTTCCATTTCCCTGTAGGCCCATGACATTACCCGTGGTCGCGAAACCGACGAGAGAGTTGAGCGTTAGCGGACCAGAAATCGTCGTCGTGCCAAAAGAACTCCAAGCACGTGATTCTGTGTTCAGCGACCCGAGGCTTAATCCGGCCGAAAGCGTGTTATACCCGATGCTAATCAAAGCGGCCGAACCCGAAACAATCCCTGGGCCGCGGCCGACGATATTGACTTGGCGGCTGAGCGTGAAACCGGTCGTCGCGCCACTGAGCACCAATGCCCCTCCTGAGTAAGGAGCACCATAGGAATTATATCCCTGGACCATGATCGGCGTGGTACCTGAGCCCAGCTGGCTGTTATTCGAAACGATTAAGCTACCATCCCGAACAAAAATATCTCCCGTAAAATTATTCGCCGTGTTCGTCAGGAACAAGGAACCTGCACCCGTCTTGGCGAAACCATTAGCTCCAGAAACCTGTGCGCTGATGGTCGCAATATTTCCGGTGGTGACTTTAATGGTCGGTGAGGCGGAAGTCGTCGGCGCACCCAACGTCAGGATATTAGCACCCGAACCCGCGATGACATAATTTCCGGCCGTGGTATCCGTGATATCACTGAAGACCAAGCCGCCAATCGTGAGCGGTGCCCCTAAGGTCACCGTGCCGGCAACCCCTGTGAAATAGGCCGTATCCGCACTCGTGAAAGCCGAAGCACTCGTCGCATCGGTACCTGAAATCGTCGTGGCGGTCCCCGCGTTTTTCCAAAAAGTGCTCGAAGTATCCCAGGCGCCCGTACCGCCAGCACCCGCAGTGGAGTTATTTTGATCCCAGAAAAGATTCGCGGCCTTGACCTTGGTCGCGACGTTGACGGACAAGAGCGCCGCGGCCACCATAAGGGAGGCACGAGAAATAAAACGACGACGATGTGGAATGCTTGAAGACATTTTAAAAAGAAGAGCAAATCACTGGGGTAGTGATTTGTTTAGTAGAACAATCTGAGGACTTACCCCTATGAGTTCAAGTAAATGTTATCTAGTTAAAAACACTTAATGCCTATCAGACAAGGTGTTGTGTCTAATTTTAAGCATTTACAATTTTTACATTTTTATCGGTCTATAATATAAGGGCTTTAAGCCTATCCGCGCCGGGTGAGCGATCCCCAAGGGGGTTTATTGAATGATATTAAGCATATAAGCGGGCAGGGGCGTGACCGGGACAAGCAGAGGCAAGTTGATCGGTGGGCCAGTGGGCCAGAACGATACAACGTTAGTTGATTCGTTGACCCGTGGGCATGTTGACCAGGAAT
>QYQK01000122.1 GCA_007280935.1 Opitutales bacterium | reverse complement strand
GATGTCTCCGAAGGCCACCACTTGGCCTTCTTTGATGTTCCATTTCACCAAGGTACCGACCGACATCGTGTCGGAGAGCTTGGGCATATCGATAATTTCAGCCATCGGTTTTAAAAGTAAGAGGGTAAGGGGTTAGGCGAGTACCTTGAGCGCTTCGGCGACGACGCGTTCGACGCTGGGCATCTGTAAGTCTTCCATGCGCTTGCAGTAAATCTGCGGAGCATCGATGGAGGATACGCGATGCACGGGAGCGTCCAGTTCATCAAAGGCTTTGGACTGAATCAGGTAAGCGACCTGGGCGTCGACGCCGCAGAAGGGCTTATTCTCTTCGACCAATAACGCGCGGTGCGTTTTGCGTACCGACTTTAAGATGGTTTCCTCATCGAGCGGACGAATCGAGCGAAGGTCGACGACTTCTACGCTGACGCCGTGATCTTTCTCGAGAATTTCTGCGGCTTTGAGCGAGGTGATGACGGCGCGGCCGTGGGCCACGATGGTGAGATCCGTTCCGACGCGCTTAACATCGGCGACACCGATGGGTACGATATAATCTTCGTCGGGGACTTCGCCTTTGTCGTTATAAAGAATGGTGTTCTCCATCACGTAGACGGGATCGTTATCGCGAATGGCTGCTTTGAGCAGGCCCTTGGCGTCGTATGGAGTGGCTGGACAGACGACTTTGATGCCGGGGTGCGAAGCGAGGATTGCTTCAGGCGTGTGCGAGTGCGTCGCGCCGACGTTCGTGCCGCCGTTGGCTGGGCCGCGGATCACGATAGGGCAGTTAATCAGCCCTCCGGACATGTATCGGATGTTACCCGCGTTATTGACGATTTGGTCGAACGCGACGTACGAGAAGGACCAGAACATCAGCTCCATCACCGGGCGGATGCCGAGCATCGAGGCGCCGATGCCGAGGCCGATGAAGCCGGCCTCCGAAATCGGGGTGTCGACGATGCGTTTAGGGCCGAACTCTTTAAGTAGCCCTTCGGTCACCTTATAGGCCCCGTTGAACTGAGCGACTTCTTCGCCCATGATGACGACGTTTTTGTCGCGGTTAAGTTCGTCGCGCATCGCGGCGCGGAGCGCCTCGCGGTAGGAAATGACAGCCATGGAAATTATTATTCGAAAATGATGGTGCCGCGGCTGGTAGTCTTGGGGCCGCGGTTGTCTTCTTCCCAGTAGATATGCTTGGTGATATCGGCGAGGGTCGGGTCGGGCGATTCGTCGGCGAAGATGGCGGCCTTGTCGGCTTCGGCCATGGCTGCGTCATTGATGGTCTGAGAAAGTTCAGGTGTTAGGACTTTCTCGCGGAGCAATTCTTGTTCGAAGAGCAAAACCGGATCCTTCTTGTCCCGATAGGTCTTGATTTCTTCCTTGTCCCGATAGGTCTTGTCCGGGTCGGCCATCGAGTGCCCGAAATAGCGATAGGTGAAGATTTCGAGTACGGTGGGCTTGGATTCTTCGTGAGCGCGTTTTAGCGCCAGCGCCGTCTTGGCCCGCACTTCATAGACATCGTGACCGTTGATGACATCCCAAGCCATGTTGTAACCCTCGGCGCGTTTGGCCAAACAGCCAGGGTGTGCGGTCGAGCGCTCTTGGGAGGTACCCATGGAATAGCCGTTATTTTCAACGACGAAAATCACCGGCAAATCCCAGAGTGAAGCCAGGTTGTAGGCTTCATGGACCGCACCTTGATTAACGGCACCATCTCCCATGAAGGTGAGGCAGGAGCCTTTTAATCCCTGGTATTTGACGGCGTAAGCAAGTCCGGTGCCCAGGGGAGCTTGGCCGCCGACGATGCCGTGGCCGCCCCAGTAATTTTTATCAGGTGCGAAATAGTGCATCGAGCCACCCTTGCCCTGGGAACATCCGGTGACTTTGCCGGTTAATTCGGCCATGCACTCGTTCATGCCCATGCCGACCATGAGCCCGTGGCCATGGTCGCGGTAACCCGTGATGAGGTGGTCGTTTTTACCTAAAAGGGAGATGGTGCCCGCCGCCACCGCTTCTTGGCCGACGTAGAGGTGGAGGAATCCGCCGATCTTTCCCTGTTGGTAGATACGGATGCAGCGCTGCTCAAAATGGCGGATACGTGCCATTTTAGTATAAAGGGCTATTTTCGCCTCTTTGGTCATGGAGGCGTTGACGGGATCTTTGGCGTAAGCTGAAGGCCCAGCAGGGTGCTTCAGTGATTCCGGATGAGTTAGGACAGCGGGCTTGGCCACGGTGGTTCGTTTCGGTTGATTGGAGGGGTCTGACGGGGAAGGTCAAGCGAACCCTCCCGACTCCCTAATTTGCCTTGACCCGCCTTGCCTGCCCCCTCCCTTTTTGCCTTACCTGTAAATCTTACGGGTAACCCCTTATTATGGAAGAAACCCACGAGGCCTTAGCCCGAGAATTCACCGTCCAGAACCGCATGGGCATTCATACCCGCCCCGCGGCCCAAATCGTCCGTCTGGCAAACCGCTATCCGGAGGTCGAAGTGACCGTTTCCAAGGACGACGAGTCGGTCAACGGCAAGAGTATCATGGGTCTTATGATGTTGGCCGCCGGGCAGGGATCTAAACTACGGTTTTCCGCGCAAGGCAAAGATGCCGCCCAATTCTTGGGCGAGATGGATAATCTCTTTGCCCGTAAGTTCGACGAATCCTAAAGTTTGGTATGTTCGTACTCCTCGCTAGTTTAATGTTGGCGGCGGTTGGCGAGGTTCCGCCCCCTGCGGCTTTTATTGCTGACGCCGAAGTGGTGCGCTATCTGAAGCCTGTTGAGGCCAAGGAATGGGAACTCTATATGCGGATGACAGAGCAAGGCCAACAACGGACACAGGTGGGTAAGAGCATCGTCAATTCGGCAAATATCCCGCGGGGAAAGACCGGCGGCGTTGAGGAAACCCCCGAACATATAAAAGCTCGCGGAGCTGGCATCATCGCCGAAGGGAATGCTAAAATTCTGCAGGCGTTACCCTCGTTAAACCGTTTACGCGCCAGCGCGACTGCTCGCCAATTAGATTCTATAAAGACGATTAATACGACCGAGGAGCTCGCTCAGACGCTTTGGAGTAACGCCATCAATTTATCGGCTGTGCGTCTGGCTAAGCTGGCTCGCGAAGGCGGGTACAAGGAAGTACACTTAGTCGGCTCTATGATGATTTTAGAGGATGAAAATATTATCCGGACGCCAGCGCTAACCGATTCGATCCGCTCTGCCTGGCTGAAGGCAGACGCCGCCAAATTACTCGCGCACACTCCCGACGCCGGCTACTCTTACGGAGTGCCATCCGGGGGTGAAGGCGCTCCGTCGCTCGCCAAGGGATTGAAGACGGCCAGCTCGATTCGCCAGGTGGCGTTGGTTTGGGCCGAAGTCTACCCATTGGTCTCTGATAATAGCGCGGCTTTACTCATGGTCCGACTCGCGGACGCTTACTCGATGCGTCTGATCGGCTCCGAAGTTTTCTTGACGACCACGGGACCCGCGGACGCCTTTCCCAAAGCCTATGTTGGGTCGATGTTCCTGAAAGATCAGCGCAGTTTTATTCCCCGCCTGACGGCGTCTGGCGATTGGTTGCTTTCTTATGACCGCACCAATTCAGCTTTAAGCAACGCGCTGCTCAGGCATTTTTGCGTCCGGCTCGGCAACGTCGGCGTCGGGGCCAGCAGTTCGGTGACAGCAATCATCGGCGGCGACGCTCCGGGACTTGATGGAGCGCGGGCGAGTTGGAAAACCGCGCCTGAAAAAGGCCCGGCCCTGTCCCCCAGTTTTGTCGTGACGGCGACGCTTAATGGTGCGGCCACGACCGAGGTCGGCCAATTAGGTCTTAAGGTCGAAGAGCCGGTGAAGCCCACGACCAAATAGGCTAAGTCTTTTTGCTCGCCGCCTTCAGTTCGGCCAGGGTGGCCTTCTTGATTTTCTTAACTTTGGCGGCGGTGAGCAGTTGGTGTGGGCGCGTCATCCGGTCGATGAACAAGATACCTTGGCAGTGGTCGTGCTCGTGTTGGACGCATCGGGCGAGCAGCCCTTCGCACTCCATCGTGTGCGGCGCTCCGTCGGCATCGCGGAAACGCACGATGGCCCGCTCCACGCGTTCGACTTCACCCGTGACGCCCGGAAAGGAGAGACAACCTTCAGTGTAGCAGTCCTTTTCGCCAGCCGGTACGGTCACGTGGGCGTTGGCCAAGAGCATCGGCATGACCTTGGCCGCTTCGACGATTTTTCCGTCTAGCAAAAGCGGGTTTTCTTCGTCGCAGATATTTAAGACGAAAAGTTGTAAGGAAAGACCGACCTGTGGGGCGGCCAGCCCGATGCCGCGCGCTTTGCGCATCGCGGAGAGCATGGCTTCGCCCAAGGTGCGTAGCGGCGGCCCGAATTCACGGACGGGCTCGCCAGGCATCCGCAAAAGCGGGTCGCCGTAAGTCCGGATGGTGAATTCTGCCATACGTCTTGGTTACTCGGTGCTGCCTTGGGGGAAAGGGAAAAATTTCAAGGCTTGGTGCCGTAGTCACCTTTTTCGCAGCGGCGGACGAAGGCCTCCGTGCGTTTGCGGATGCGGTCCCATTTCTCGCGGAGTTCCTGGGTCTCGTCGGCGGTGATGCGGTGGTCTTCCATCGCGTCGGCGACGTCGGCGATGAGTAGGCCAAATTCGCGGACGAGGGCGTTGGCTGCTTTGTCTAGGTTGCCGCTCGGGGCTTCGCCTTCGATTGGCGTGAACTGACCGCCCGCACGTCGAGCGAGCCAGTCGATGATCCGGGTGTCGCCAGTGAGGTCGATCAGCAGGGCGGTGCGGTGGAGCGGGTTGGGTTGGCCGCTACCTTTTTCGGCCGGCTCACGCCACTTGTAGAGCATCGAGGGAGAGACGCCGAGCGACTTGGCAATCTCCCCGTGCTTGTTAAGCTGGCTGTCCTTGCCGCCACCCTGGCCGGCCTTGAGCAGGGCGTCTTGCAGTACGTGGTGCGCTTCCTTGATGGGGGTGCGACGGGGTGCGGGCGGTTTCTTGGCCATGGTCGAGCATAGGGCGGGGTGTGCTCGGCCCGCAAGCGTGCGACGGACATTACAGGTTTTTCACCTTATTGTAAGACGGTCGGGCCAGAAAAGATTGGAAATAGGGAAGGGAGCCGACATCGTTGACCGCATGATGCCTTTCGCCGCCTCTCCTGAAGAGGTTTCTTTGGTTCTGCCCATCGGCCTGCTCGCCGCTGGTTTGGTTTTGATCGGGGCAGAGTTCTTTCTGCCGACGGTCGTACTTGGTTTCATTGGAGCCGTCGTCTCCTTCGCTGGCATCTATCTTTCGGCGGAGGCGGGCGTCCTCACCTGCGCGTTGTTCTGCGGCGTATTCCTCGTCGTCCTGACGCTCGAGTTCTTCGCCTTCCGCCGCCTCCTGCCGCAGACCAGCATCGGACGGTCTATGATCAACGCCAGCAGTAATGAAGGTGCCGCCGTGCCCGCCGCCGCCGGTTACGCCGTCTACGTCGGTAAGACCGGCAAGGCCGCCACCGTGCTCGCGCCTTCGGGTACGATCGAGATCGCCGGCACCTTAATCGAGGCCTTTTCCCTCGACGGTTTTGTCGAACGTGGTGCCGCCGTCGTCGTCACCGAGGCCGGCTCCGGCCGCGTGACCGTCCGCCGCTCTCGCTAACCCCCTTTTTTCTCTCACGAATATCATGCCTAATATCATCGTTTGGATCGCCGCGGGAGCCCTGCTCCTGTTCGTCCTCTTCCTGCTCTCCTTCCTCGCTGTCTGGGTGCGCGCCCGCCTCGCGGGTGCTGAGGTTGGCTTGTTCGACCTCGTCGGCATGCGCCTGCGCAGCGTTCCTTACGCCGTGATTGTTGACGCCAAGATCGCCGCCACCAAGGCCGGTCTCTCGGTCGAGGTCGAGAAGATCGACGCCCACTACCTCGCTGGCGGTAACATCGTACAGACGGTGCAGGCGCTCATCGCCGCCCAGAAGGCCGGCCTGCATCTCGACTGGAATCGCGCCTGCGCGATCGATATCGCGACCCGCGGTACGAACAAGTCCGTGCTTGAGGCCGTACTCACTTCCGTCAGCCCCAAGGTCATCGACGTGCCTAATCCGGCCAGCGGCCGTACCACAATCGACGCCGTTGCCAAAGATGGCATCCAGGTGAAGGTGAAGGCTCGCGTCACCGTTCGCACCAACCTCGACCGCTTCGTTGGCGGCGCCCAGGAAGAGACCATCATCGCCCGCGTCGGCGAAGGTATCGTCACCACCATCGGCTCCTCGGAGAGTTATAAGATCGTCCTCGAGAACCCTGACCGCATCTCCAAGACCGTCCTCGAGCGCGGTCTCGACGCCAATACCGCGTATGAAATTATGTCCATCGACATCGCCGACGTCGATGTCGGCGACAATATCGGAGCGATGCTCCAAGAGGCCCAGGCCAACGCTAATAAGAATATGGCGCAGGCTCAGGCCGAAATTCGTCGCGCGGCCGCCGTCGCGCTCGAGCAGGAAATGCGCGCCCGCGTCGAAGAGATGCGTGCCCGCGTCGTCGAAGCCGAGGCCCAGATCCCGCAGGCTCTGGCCGACGCGTTGCGTTCCGGCCGCATGGGCTATATGGATTTCCAGCGTCTCGAAAACCTCCGTTCCGACACCGAGATGCGTAAGGGTATCGCTGGTGACGGCCCTGCGCCCGGCGCCAAGGCCTAAGTATGGAGCTGGGACTCTTTATTAAAATCGCCATCGGCGTGGTCGCGTTCGCGGCCTGGGTCGCCGGCCAGATTAAGACGGAGGCTGGCCCGCCCGCCCCGATTGCCGTGCCGCCGTCCGTGCCGCGCCGCACCCGTCGGGTGCGCAATACGCCGCCGCCTCTCGCGCCGGAGCCGGAGCCTTCCGCCACGGTCGGCGCGACCCATCTCGACGATACTTCCCTCGTGGTCACGCGGCCCGCGCGCGCGCAGTCGCGCCTGCAGTTTCGCGGCTCGGCCGCGCTCCGGCAGGCAATTGTCGCCCGCGAAGTTCTTGGCCTGCCGCTGTCCCTCCGTCCGCCGCGCTTCTGATCACCGGCGCGGTGTGAAGATGCGTGCGGCCAGATAAGGTAAAGCGCAACATAGCACGATGGCCGCGCCAGAAGGCATCCACGCTAGGTAATAAGAAAGATAGAGGCCACCGATCCCGCCAGCTAAGGCGCAAGCAACCGCCCAACCCATCACTTGGGGTAGCGTGCGACCGAGCAGGACCCCGGTGGCCGCAGGAATGACAAAGAGCGCGGTTGTCAGGAGCGCGCCCACGAGGCGCACGCAGGCCACTGCACCAAGGGCCACCAAGCCGAGTAAGATAGCGCGCAGGAGAGCGGGCTTGGCGCCGAGTAGTCGGGCGTATTCTTCGTCAAAGGAAGCCAACTCCATTTCCTTATGCAGGATGCGCAGACTCGCGAGTACGACGAAGGCCGTGACGGCGATGATAGCGATGTCCTGAGGGCCGACGGACACCACGCTGCCAAAAAGCAACCCCGTGAAGTCGCGCCACGAATGCGCCAACTGCATCATGGCAATTCCGGCGGCGAACATCACCGAAAGCATCACGCCGATGGCGCTGTCTTCGCTGGTACCTTTACGGGCAGAAAGCCAAGCCGCCCCAGCGGCGGTCAGCAAAGCAGCGGCGAGAGCTCCCATGTAAGGAGAGATGCCCAGTAGCATCGCGCCGACGACTCCCGGTAAGATCGAATGGGTGAGGGCCGTGCTCACGAAGGCCATGCGGCGAAGCACCACGTAGGCACCCAGGCAGGCGCAGGTGAGACCTCCGAGCACAACGGCCCAAAGGGCTCGGACGAAAAAGGCTTCGGCCAACGGCTCGCGGATGACCTCAAGCATGGTGATGGGGCCCGTGCCCAGCGCAGGAGTGGCTAGTAGTGATGGCGCCGTTTTTTATTTCCAAGATACGATCAAACCGACGTGAATCGGCGGGGTCATGCGTGGCCATGATAACCGTGAAAGCATGTCCTTGGTCGAAAAGAAATTTCTCGACGATATCGCGACTCGCTTGATCCAGAGCCGCAAAAGGTTCGTCGAGCAGTAAGATTTCGGCGCCTTGCACGGTGGCCCGAGCCAGCAGCCCGCGTTGGAGCTGGCCCCCTGAAAGTGTATGTACCGGGCGATCAGCCAAATCAGTGAGCCCCATGAGGTCGAGGGCCCGATTCACCCCTTGATTACCGTGATGGCATTCCTCGAACCACCCGTGGTGAGCATAGGTTCCCATTTGGACCAGCCGCCGGAGTTGCAGGGGAAAGCTTTCCGTGAAAGTTGGACGTTGGGAGAGGTAGGCCACTCGGCTTCGACCCAGGGCGGGAGGCGAACCTAAAACTTGGACCTTCCCTGATCGGGGTTTGATCAGGCCGGCCAAGACGCGGAGGACGGTTGATTTTCCGGAGCCATTAGGTCCGATGAGAGCGGCACGGCAGCCGCAAGGTATCTCAAAGGTGGCCTGTTCGAAGGCGAGGTGGCCATCAGGCCTTGCGGATGCTGACAGATTCGTGGCTTGCACGGCGATACCCTGACAAGGGGCTTTTTCGACTGAAGCGTAGGGTAGGGTTGGGATTAATTCTAGGGGCGCATCATTAATGCGTTGAAGCCAAGTGGGAAAATGAAGGCTCATGGTTTTAAGAGTGCGGCCTGAAGTTTTCGACCATTTCTAAGCATCATGCTTGCCCAAGTGCCACCTTCCAGGCCTTTGGGCTCCAAGAATTCGAAGGAAAGTTGAAGGGGAGGCGGTAATCCGGTGTCTCGGCAAAGTTGTTGAGCGATCGTATCGTTTTGGCCGTCGTCGACCATCACGACCCTAATCCCCTGAATACGGATGGTTTCAAGAAGCTTAGAGAACTGTTTCGCAGAGGGGTCGGCTGCCTCAGTTGAAGTGCTCTGTAAGATTGTCGAAGCTATGGTCAGACCGTAGCGATGCGCGAAAGGCCCCAGGTTGGCATGCTGGGTGATGATTCGGCGTTGATTTATAGGAATTAAGGCAAAAGACCTCCCCAGGATATTATCTACGGCAATGACATCTTTAACTAACTGATTATAACCATCTTCCATGCTTGCCCGTGGGTATAAGGATTGGAGTTTTTCACGTAATTTTTCGATGATTTTTAGTACCAGGATTGGATCTGTCCAGACGTGTGGGTCTGGCGCGCTTTGTTTCCCTATTACCTGGATGGTGGGCCTAGCTTCTAGGGTTAACCAGAGGGTGGCATCCTCCCGATGGTTTGCTTTAATCCAGTCAGCCAGCCAGGGCTCAAGCTCTGGGCTTAAACCAACGATTAGGTCAGCTTTTGCCAGGTCGCGGGCGTCATTAGCGTTGATTTGATAGCCGTGGAGCTCGCTTCGCTCCGGCACCAAGCTCCGGTGTCTATATCCAGATGGAAGGATAAAGGAGACCCAGTCATCAGGAATGGTGAAGCTGGAAATCACCCCCCCCGCTTTGCTCGGAGAATCATCCCCCCAGCCGGGTTGAGGACTTAAGAAAATTAGGACTAAAAAGGTAAGCCGAAGCACGGGAGGAAAGGCGTAGCAAAACGGCTAACAATTGCAAGTTATTTGCAGTTACTGACTGTAACTTTAGTTCCGACTTTTGCATTTGCCAGCGTAGGAATGTCGACTAACAAAGAACTCCCCATGCCCCATTTCCGAGTTGTTTTCGCTATTATTTTAGCGGTGCTCACCACAGCCGTAGGCGCTTTGGGCCAAGCTGCTAAAGGGGACGAAGCCACACTGGTCAAGGGAGCGGGTTCAAAGGCCCCCGTCTCTGTAAAAGATGTCAAATTCACCCAGACAAAATTGGGCGGCCAAATCTACCCCTGGAATCGGATGCAGGTTGAATTGCAAGCGAACTATAACCCCGCCAGCGCTGATCCGAAAGCCATCGTGAACAAGCGGTATGTGGATAAAATAAAAGTAACCGTGACGCAAATTTACAAGAATGCCTCTAAAGATGCCAAAGACTGGAATTATTATCGAGCGAGCACGACGGTTTTGACCATGGAAGTGCAGCAACCTCGCTCCGTCATTTTTTACCTTCCTGGAGATATCGTCAAGCGCGACGTCTTGCACAAGGAGCCTGACTATTATTTCGTCCAAATTGAGGTCGGCGGCAATGAAGTTCCTTTATTTGATGCCGCTGGGAAGATCGCCGCCGATCATGCCCGGGCCGTGCATAAGGATATTTCCAAAAAAGCTGATTTTGATAACGCCAAAGACGCTGCTGATCGCGGAGTCGGGGTTTCGGCCGGGATTTTGCGCCCGCAGTATCTGGTTCTTTATGCGGATACCGTGGTCGTGCCGCCTTCGCCGGAGTTTATCCGCGAGGACGTGCCTACTCGCTAATTAACCCATAAACCACTGACTTTTGTATGAGCCAGAAGAAGGCCACTATTGTAAATCTCGCCGCGTCGCATGTCTCGGTCTCACTTTTTGGCGTCCAATCCAAAGGGTTGGTGCTCGAAAAATTTTACGTCGAAGAAATCGCCCCCGGTCTGACTAATGATGACGAGTGGCTGAACACAGCGATGGGTGCTTTGGGCAATCTTGTCACCACTTACGGCATTTCGGGACAAGTTACGGTCATTGCTCCAAGCTTTCTGCTCCTCCAGAAATCTTTGAAGGTGCCTCAGGTTGAGCGCCAACGTCAGGCTCAGATCGTCGCCTTTGAAGCGCAGAATGCCATTCCTTACCCACTTAATGAGGTGATTTGGGATAGCCAGGTGATGGCCTCCGACGGGGTTGAAGCCGAGGTCCTCCTTTTTGCCCTGCGTACCGAGATGGCGAGCAAGATTGCCAACCTCGTTGCAGCCACCGGCCTGCGGCCCCTGTCTGTCCAGGCCGCTCCGTTGCTCGACAGTCAAGCCTTCCTGCTGGCCGGCGGTTCGGCTACGGAAGAAGTGCTAATCATCAACATCGGTGCCCGTTCGACCACCCTCAGTTTCATCGGCCCAAGCGGTTCCAATATCCAGACGGCCAATATCGGAGGTAATCTCCTAACCCAGGGGGTTTCCGATAATACCGGGCAACCCTTCATGAATGCCGAAGCCATCAAGGTCGGCTATTATTCAGGTGTCATCCATTTGCCGGAGTCGGACCCACAGGTCGCCATCCTTCAGGCGAATGCCCAAAGCTTCATTCGCCGCTTAACCCAAGATATCAATCGTCGGTTAATCAATGTGCGTCGCGGAACCGCCGGCCGTCAGCCCACCCGCATTTTGCTGACCGGTCGTGGTTCGCTGGTCTCGGGCCTTTCAGAGCAACTCTGCGAAACCTTGCGGATGCCCGTTGAGCCTTTTGACCCCTCCTCGGTTTTGGCCCTCGGTGCAGACGTGGATCCGGAGAACATGCAGCGCGCCCGTCACCAAATTTCGGAAGTCATCGGTGAGGCCGCTCGATTAGTCCTCACGCATGTAACGGGGGTTAACCTGATTCCCCGCGATATCGCCGCCCAGCTGGCCTTTGATGGTCGCAAGCCAGGTTTATTGACCGCCGCACTTCTGATGGCCTTGATCCCTTGGCCGATCTGGTGGGCTTTTGATAAGGGCGCGGATACTAACCGAGAACTTTCCGCCAAATTGGTAAAGCGCAAATCCGAGTTGGGAGGCCATCAGGCCGCGATTGAAGAAACGCGAAAAAAGGCCACGGAGATTTTTGCGATTAACAAAAAATTAGAGGATGTGGCGCTGAGTCGGCCTAATTGGCCCGCCTTCCTCTCCGACCTCCAGTCGCGCATCTCCAGCTGTAAGAATACGTGGATTGAAGAACTCGAGGTAAAGCGCGTCGTGCCCCCAGCCATCACGCCCGTCGAGCCGCCACCCCCTGGGACCGTCGTGGTTCCGCCCGCCGAAGTCACCAAAATCGTCCTCACGGCCCGTTTTCTTTTGCCTGAAATTTCACCAGGCTCCAATTTCGCAAAGAAGCCTTACTCCACCCGCGAACAAGAGTTGCTCGCGGTTCTGCGTAAGTCGCCGTTCATCGCGGAAATCCCCGACGCCGACATCAAGCAGAATTTCAACCCGGCTAACTCTCCCAAGATCACCTTAACTTTGGTCATCCGTAAGGACACGGCTCTCTAAGATGGATAATTTCAAGAAAAACAAACTTTTTTACGTCGGACTCTCCCTCGTTGGATTGGTCTTCATTGCCGGAACATACTTCGGCGTTGTTTCCGTGCTCGACCAGAGCAAGACGGCTTTGGCGTTGGAAAAGGTCAAGAAGGAGACCGCGGCGCTTCTGGCCGGACACGTTTTCGCTCATGAAGACCGGGCGATTTCCCTCACGGATGATAACGTCAAGAATGCGGCCAAGGACTTGGCAGACTTGAACGAACAGTTGGCGGCCTTGCGTGCCAGCATCGCGAGCAATCCGGAACTGATTATTCGTGGTAAACAATCCACTAACTCCAACGAGTTGAACGCGACGCTGAAGCAGTCGGTTGACGAATGGAAGAAGCTGGCGGTCGACCACGACGTAAAGATTTTACCGAATGATCAATGCGACTTCGGCTTCCGCCGCTATATCCGCAACCCTGGCACCTCGCCTAAGCGGGAATTCCAGCGGGTCGACCAGCAGCGGCTAATCATCGATTTCCTTTACCGCCAATTGGTAGAATCGCGCCCCGCGTCGGCACCCCTGCTCCTGCTCTCGGTTGATCGTGAGCCCGTGGAGACCTACGTATTGATTCCCGAAGGCAAACCGGGTGCCGGTACCTATGGCCCCGAGAATGAAAGCAGCCGGAATGAAAACGACGAATTTTCCCCGACTCGAACCTTTGACCGCCCAGGCCTGGTCGAGACTTTATCCTTTCGACTGCGCTTTGCCGGAACGACGCCGACCCTTCGTACCTTTGTTAACAAAATAAGAAATTCCGGACGGGCTTTCGCCATCACCGCCGTGGAGGTCCGCCTGCCCAGTCCAGAAATCACCAAGGCCATCGGCATCATCGCGCCGCCAGGGGCTCCTACGGCTCCGGCCGTGACTAACCTCCCTGGTTTTTTTGCTGAAGATACCACGGCCATCGCCAGCAAAGCCAAGTCTTCAGGTGCCACGCCCAAGGAAGTCCGAACGCTCGTCTTTAAAGAAACTCCCTCCGAGTTCATCGTCCAAGTCGACTACCTTAGCATCCCTGAGGAAAAACCAGCTGCCCTTGAGGGCGAAGCCAAGAAATAAGCCTACCATCCATGAACACTCCTCGTAAGGATCTTATTTTCATTATCGCGGCTGGCGTACTGCTTACCTTGGCGGTTACGGTTGCTTGCCTCCTCGATGGTATTTCGCCCGAGCTTACCCCGAAATGGATTAAGCCAATCGTCTTAGACGAACAGGCCGCAGGTGTCGAAATCCCGCAGCTTTTAGCATCCCCTAAGGGTATCGAGTATCCGGCGACGCCACGGGTATCCTTGCTTGATAATATTAAGGATTGGTTAAGCCCGGAGGAAAATGAAGACAGTTGGGACTATGATTTATTTACGACCATCGATGTCGTTTGGGATCCGGCGACGAAAGATTACGTCCCGAGCCGCCGAAAGATCGAACCTTTGCCGCCGTTCGGAGTCGCGCTGGTGAAGGCCGAACACCCTAAGTATCCCTACGTCTTAAGGTCGACGATGGCAGGGCGCTCGGGGAAAGAAGAGGATCGCGAGTTCTCGATCGAAAATATCGCCACCAAGGAATACTTTGACCGCTGTAAGATTAAGAAGCCGCTCAGTGCGACGGTTCCCATCACGCCGCTCTCTTATAAATCAGTAAAGGAAAAAGACGATGAGGGCTTTACGTCGACCCGAAATGTTCTACGCCTTGATGATAAACAACTTGGGCAGGTCGTCGAAATCGACGACATTAAGCCGTTAGAATTCCCGAATAAAACCGACCTCTATCTGGCCTCAACTTCCGACCCGGCCGATACCTGGGTGCTTCACGCGGTTGGGGATAAGTTCACCTATAAAGGGGCGCTCTACGTGGTCAAAGGCATTGACTTGGATGCCAAGACCATGACCGTTGATAAGACCTTCACGCCGAATCCTAAGAAGGGGAAGAAAACATTTACCGAGGCCTTGACCGTCGCGGCTCCGATTCCGGTCGTAAAACCCATTTCCACTCCGAAAACGCCGCTTAAAAAATAATCCCTTTACCAACCCCAGAATTGTATGAAGAAAAATACCCGCACCCCATTTACTTGGGCCATTATTATCGCCATCGTCATCGCTGGCACGTTGGTCGCCCAAGATGCCGATCCCATTCAGAAGAAAACCCAACTTCTCATCGAGGCGCTGAAAGCCCGGGAAGAGGGTAGCCTGGCCCTTGCTCAAGAGAAGTATGAGCAAATCCTGCAAATTGATGATAAGGATGTCGGGGCCTTGGAAGGTCGCGATGCAGTCAAGGCTGCGATTGATGCCGCCGCCCTGGAGAAGAAAAAGGCCGAAGACGCCGCCGCTCCAGCTCCGACGCCCCCTGCTGCTCCGGTCGTTATGGCAAAGCCCGAAAGCGCCTTGGATGCGGTGGTCAGTGATCACCAAAAACTCTTTGCCGAAGTCGAAGCGGCCACTGCTTACGCCAATCAGTTAGCCAAAGATGGAAATTTTGCAGATGCGTTGGCCAAATTAGACGGGGCGTTTTCTGCCTTACCGAACACGCGCGCCGCCCAGCCTTACCGAGACAAAATCTCTTTAGCCAAGCAGGATATCATTTTGAGACGCGAGGCCGTCAACCCCAGCGACGAACTTAGCCGTTTGCGCCAGATTACGAAAACGACATTTTCAAACTGTGACGACGCCATCTCCAAGGCCCAATCGCTAATCCGCAAGGGCGGCGCCGCGAACCTTGATGAGGCTATCAGCGAACTCGATCGCGCGGACAAAGCCCTGCCGGAGAATATTTCCTCAACAACTTTTAAGGCACGCATCAAGGAAGCTAAAGCCGGCGCCTTGGCTCGTCGAGCGCTGGTCGCGATAGAAGTTCGCGAAATGAGCCGGGCTGACGAAAAAATCCGCGAATACGAAAAACTCATGGGGGCAGATGACGCGAGCGCCCGTCGGCTTCGGGCTGAATTCACCGCCAAGAAAATGAATCCCACCTACCGTAATGTCGACGACGTCTCGCCTGGCCTACGGGCGAAAGACGACAAGGTGGACGAACTTTTGGTCAAAGGCCGCGCGCGTTACCTGTACGGTGATTACCAAGGCGCCCTCGAGGCCTACCGCGAAGTTCTCCAGTACCAGCCAAATAATTCAGAGTCCAAGGCCTATCAGGTCCGAATCCGGGAAATCCTTTCGGAGAACTCGGGTCAATGGAATCGCGGTGTGACTAAGGGTAAGTTGCTCGAGCTCCTCGATGAAACTTGGAAGCTCCCGGAAGTATTTAATCGCGAAAGCATCAAAGAAGGCGGCGTTTCTACCACCGATCCCGTTCTCGAGAAACTCCGTTCGATCACCTTACCTGAATTGACTATCCGTGAAATGACCTTGGACCGGGCGATTCAGCAGCTGAACAACGCCGGCCAGACTTACGACAAGGACCAAAAAGGCGTGAATATGGTCGTAATGGATCCGGAACGTAAGAATCCGTTGATC
The DNA here is from genome assembly GCA_007280935.1 of Opitutales bacterium. Lineage (GTDB taxonomy): Bacteria > Verrucomicrobiota > Verrucomicrobiia > Opitutales > UBA953 > UBA953. The sequence goes on along the minus strand of QYQK01000122.1, from coordinate 8,911 downwards.
CCGAATACCAGCTTGCGCAACCTGACGCTCGAGAAGGCGCTCGAAATCATCACCAAGCAGGCTAACTTCACTTTCACGATTAGCCAAGGCATCGTTGAAATCCGTCCTGATTCCGGATCCAACGATTTGGAAACCGAATTCTTCAGTCTTAACAGTGGTGCTGAAATGAAAATGACTGGCATGTCAGCCGGCGGTGGGGCGGCGGGTGCAGCGCCGGCCGCAGGTGCGAGCCCGTTCGGTGGTGCGGCGGGTGCGGGCGCGAGCGCTGGCGGAGACGGTAGCCCTCGCAACGAGGCCTTGAAGAGCTTCTTGGTTCGTTCGGGCGTCCCCTTCGAAGGCGTGACCGGTGCCCAACTCAATTACGACGGTACTAATCTCATCGTCACCCAGAATCGGAAGAATCTCGACCGCGTCCGCAATATTCTCCGCCGCTATTCGGACATTAAGCAGGTGCATATCGAGGCTAAGTTCATCGAAGTAGCCCAAAATACGCTCAATGAGTTATCGACCAACTTCCGGCTTTCGACTCAGGTAGCTAATATCAGCGCGACTACGGGTCTGCCCGACGGCACGTTTACGAATACCGTCCGGGCCCAGACGAATCTTCGTTCATTGAACTCGACCTTTGGTTCGACTTCCTCCGCCCGCCAAGGACAAATTGTAGATAACGGTTCCTTAAGTGGAACCGTAAGCACGACGCCCATTGTAAACACGGCCCCCATCGTCCCTGGAGCTGTCAATACCGGCGGCACCGAGCCTAACTTTGGCGGAATTAGCGGTCTCAATGGAGCCACGGGTACTTATAATGGTCTGATCGGAACGATGGGAAGTTTTGACTTGTCGGTCTTTCTCCGGGCGGTCGAACAGCAAAGCGGCACTGACTTGATGTCCTCGCCCAGCTTGACGGTGCTTGACGGCAAAACGGCCGTAATCAAGGTGGCCCAATTACTACGTTATCCTCAATCTTACTCGGATACCCAGTCGCAGGTTGCTTCCGGTACGGCGGCAACAGCTACCACGGGCTCTATCTCAGGTAGCGTGGCAATCACGGCGGGTACACCTCAGGACTTTACCGTTATGGAAATCGGGGTCTCGCTCGAAGTGACGCCGACGGTTGGGCAGGACGACTCGATTGCCCTGAATCTTAAGCCCAAGGTGACTGAGTTCGAAGGCTTCGTCGAATACGGCGGAACTTCGATTGCTATCGCTTCGGGCATGACGGTTTCGGTACCTTCTGGTTTCTTCCAGCCTATCTTCTCCACGCGTGAAGTTACGACTGAAGTCACCGTCTTTGACGGGGCTACGGTTGTGATCGGCGGTCTGACTCGCGAAGAAGTAAAGACGGTGAACGACAAGGTTCCGGTCTTAGGAGACATCCCTCTTATCGGTGCGGCTTTCCGTTCCACGGGAAAAACCACGACTAAGCGCAACTTGATGATCTTCATCACCGCCAACCTGGTTTCGCCCGGTGGTGCTACGCTCCGTAGCTCTCACCCTGGGATGCGCGCGGGTACGACCTTCTCGAATCCCACGCTCACTTCCCCGGGTGGCGCGGTTTATCGCGAACCGATTGAAGCCGTGACTCCGACCTCCTCTTCGGCTCCCTCCCAGCCATCGGCAGAGCCTGGAAAATAAGCCTTAGGTTATTTAAGTTGAGAGACAGGCCCGCCTTTGGCGGGCCTGCTTTTTTCTCGATGGATGGCTCGGATGACGTGAGAATAATCCTATGCGCTGGCTGCTCGTTGACGGATTTAACTTAGTTTTCCGAAGTCACTTTGCCATGGAGCGCTCCAATCTGCGCCGGCAGTCGGATCAGTTTCCGACTGGGGCTTTGCACGGATGGATCAAGACCCTGATGGAACTGCGGGAAACCGAGAAGCCAGACCGCTGCGTCGTATTTTTTGACTTAGGGGGCTCGGATCGTCACCTGGCGGTCTTGCCGGAATACAAAGCTCAGCGCGATGAGACGCCAAACGAGATCGTGCAGCAATTGCCTGAAATCAAAAAACTGACCGCCTTGCTCGGCTACCAAGTGGTGGAGCAGCGTGGGGTAGAGGCAGACGATCTGATCGCCACAGCGGTCAAGGTGCTCTCGGGTTCGGGTAAGGAATGCATTATCGTCAGCGCGGATAAGGATTTCGGACAATGCGTGGGCGAAAAAGTTTTACAGCTAGCCCCCCCGCCGACGGCGAATCCGGCTTTAGGTTGGAGGCGGCTAGACGCGGCCGGGGTCACGGAGAAGTTTGGCGTTCCGCCAGAACGAATCGCTGACTACCTCGCTTTGGTCGGCGATACCTCAGATAATATTCCAGGCCTGCGCGGAGTGGGCCCCAAGACGGCGGTCAAATGGCTGATGGAATATGGTAGCCTGGAAGGAGTCCTGGCTGCGGCCGCAACGATTCAGCCGGAGCGTTTCCGAGACCAGATCCTAAGCGAGGCTGATCGGATGCGGAGCAATCTCGGGTTGGTCACCTTCCGAACGGATTACGCTTTCGAGCCAGGACAATCTCCGCGCGAAGACATCGCCGGAGTCGAAGAGTTTTTGGCAGCCATGGAGATGTTTTCGACCCTCAAGCGCTATCAAGCCAAGCACGGTCGCAGCGTCCCGGCATCGCAGGTCGTAGCGCCGTCGGCACCGGAGCCGACCGAGCCTAAGCAGGGCGAGCTCTTCTAGGGCAATAAAAAGGCCCGCCAGTGATGGCGGGCCTTTTGCTAAGAACGAAGCGTGAGGCTTAGTTCTTCTTTTCAGTCAGACGATTTTCGACCTTAGGGGCGTCGAGCGTGGTAGCGGCAGCCTGCTGTTGCTGACTGTTAGCGAAGAGATTCTGGACCTGATTCACTTCTTCCTGATTCAGGAGGAAGACGAACTTAGCTTCGAGTACTTCGATTTCGTAATTGTGGGTGAGCGAATAGCCGACGCTTTCAGCCATCTCCTTGTTGCCCTTATCGAGCAATTCGGTGGCTTGATCGAGCTGGGTCTGGATGCTCTTCTTCTGTTCATCGGTGGTGGCGCGCTTTAGCAACTCAGTGAGTTGGAGGAAGGCATCGCGACGAGCCTGGAGTACTTTAACGAACTGCTCGAATTGTACGACGAACTCCAAGCCGCGGATTTCAGCGGTCTGGAGAAGACGGCGGTCACCACGGATGACGATCTGCTCTTCCTTGAAATCTTTCGAGGCGCGGGCTTTGACGGCTTCTTCTTCCGAGATGACCGCCATCAAGCGGAGCGAAGTGTTGACCAAAGCGGTCTGACGATTGGCGAGGGCGGGGATGCTGAAGCTCCAGACCTTGGCGAAGAGGGCGTCCTTTTCGTTGAAGTCTTTAACTTCAGATTCGCCAACTTTGGTCAGGGCATCGCGCTCGACCGTGGTGAGGGCGGACTGGATGCGCTGCTGGAGTTGTTGGATGCGGGCGAACTGCTGACCGAGGGTGCCGACTTCCTGCTGGAAGCGAGCGAGCGAACCTTGGTTAGAGATCGTGAGGACGACTCGGGCCAAGTTTTGGCCGAGAGGGAGGAGCTCGATGACTGGACCTTTTGGGGCTTCGGTCGGAGCTGGGGTTTGGGCTGCGGTGGTCATAGGGGTGTGAGTTTAGGGGTGGGGTAAAATTATTTTTTCTCGGGGGTAGCGACGGGCTTCTCGTCCTTCTTCGCTTCATCCTTTTTAGAGTCTACCTGAGCTTGGAGGCTCTTTTTCTCTTCGTCGCTGAGCAGGGTGTAGAGTTTGGCTTCAGCCGTCTGAATGGTGAGTTCGTTAGGCAGGTCGTAAGTCCGGGCCTTTTTGAATTCTTCAAGGGCTTTGTTCACTTCGCTTTGGGCGTTCTTTAAAGCTTCTTCGACCTTCTTTTTATCTTCTTCCTTGGTGAGGCGAGGCTGCAGGTCTACCAGTTGCTGAAGGGCCTTGCGGCTTTCAAGGACGCGTTGGACCAGGAGCTTAAAGCTTTCGACATCAACGGCGCCGGTCACGGTGTCTTTCAGAAGGAATTTCTTATTGTCCCCACCGTTGATCACGGATTCAGCTTTGAAGTCCTTGCCGGCGGCTAATTTGATATAGTCGTCATTGGACAGGGCGGTGAGAATCAGAAGCTTGGTTGGGATGACGGTATACTGGCGGCTCAGGTCGAAACCGTAGGCCTTGGCCATAGCGGTGTTGTCGGCCTGAAGGCGGGCTAATTTGCCTTCCAGCTCGCGGGTACGCGCTTCGCGTTCCGGGGTGGTGAGCGCTAATTCCGCGAGCTGCTTAACCTGAGTCGCGTCAGCTTTTTCCTGCGAGATAATCTTAACATTCTGTTCGAAATTCGCGAACTCCTCGGCGGACCCGATGTTCTTCACGAGGACAAAGCGCTTGCCATCGACGTCGAGTACTTCGACTTGCACGTCCTTAGGTGCAACGGGTGCGGCCGGTGCGGCAACAGGCTTCGCTTCATCGGCAGCGTAAGCTCCGAGGGCCAGAACAGAAAAAAGAAGGGCAAGTGTCTTCATGAGGGTGCGAAAGGATAGGAGGTTTGAACATACCCCTTTCGTCCCTCTGGACTACAAAAAAATGCTCCATAGCCCTATTTTAAGGGCTTTTGTAGTGATCGTTCGATAATACTGGGTAAATCAACCGAATCCGCCTGTTTTTGAAGATTTTCGTCTGCGAGTATCGCCCGAACTTTAGGATGGTCGATGAATCCACTTAAGTCATTGTTAGTCAACAGTTCACGAACCTTTTTATCTTCCCAAGCCTGGTAAACGGTGGGGTGGGTGGCGAGGGCACGAATTTCAGGCATGGCCATCAATCGCTTGCGGGCCTCTGAGTCCGCCATGAGTAGCCGCACTTGGCCAATTAACCTGCGCTGCTTTAAAGGGATGGGCGACCAGGTCTTCAATTTAGCCGTTAGGGTCGTGGCCGCTAATTCATTCCGGGTTTGAACAAACCAATTTCTTTGGGCCTGAGCGGGCGTTTCGATTAAGTCATAAATCGAGGCAATAGAGGCCAAAATTCCCACCAAGATTCCAAAATAAAGGGCACCGGTCCAGCAGCCCACCAGGGAGCCGGAGATCGGGCTCTCGGCTTCATCCTGCCCCTCTGGGCGCTTTCCCAGCCACCAAGCGAGGGTGTAGCAAAGCAGCCCTGTCAGGCACGTGAGCACGACCAGCCCGGTGGCTCCACGAAGCAGCCAAGGGTAAGTGGTGCCGTGAAGGCAGGCGTGTCCGCAGTCAGGGCCAAAGATCCAACCCGCAAGCAACCCAACCGTAAGTGAGAAAGGACCGGCGAGTTGGCGAAGCGGCCCGCGCTTATAGCCACGCCAGGCGCCCCGGATCATGAGCATTAAAAGAAGGATGCCGGCAATCCATAGGGTCGGCGAGGCGTCAGGGAGAGAGGGCATGGGAGCAGTTTATCCTATGATTTTGCGGATGGAGGCCTCGCGCGCTTCGATGCTTTCGACGAGTTTGAATTGCACGAGGGCCCGGCGAAGGTTGTGCCCCGGGTAGCGCACTTTAAAATAAGTATCTCCAGCCAGGTGGTCGGCTAAGAATCTTATGCCGAGCTCCAGCGGGATCAGATGGATGCAGTTAAAGAGATGCTGGTGGTCGTTTTGGCTGAGAAAGTCTTGGGCGTGCGATTGGTAGCCTCGGTAAATTGTCGTGAAAAGTTCGAGGTCAAAGATGACCGAACTCAAGTTAGCCGCGTCTTCCCCGGCGGGATTACAGGCCGAACGCGTCGCATCGCCGATGTCATAATGGACCAAGCCAGGCTGCACGGTATCGAGGTCGACGATGCAAGTGCCGCGGCCGGTGGCTTCGTCAATCATCACGTTGCCCACCTTGGGGTCGCCGTGGGTGGTGCGCAGTTTTAATTCGCCCCGCTGCAAGGCATCTTCGAGCACCGCGCAGCGGGCCCGCCGTTCTTCGACAAAAAGCAGCGCCCGCTTAGCCTCCGGGGAGGCCTGTAGTAAGTCGCGAGCGAGCGAAGTGGTTTTGTTGGCGTCAAGTTTCGCAAGGTATCCCGGGGTGACGTGAAAGCCGGGTAGCGCGTAGCGAAGCAGCGTGGGCGGCAGGTCGCTGACCATGCGGTGGAAATGTCCGAGGACATAACCGACTTCGTGCGCGTGCTCGGGATGCTTCACGCTCTCGAAGGCCTGCGCGCTCGCGATCTGCGAAATCGCCCGCCAGAGATCACCCTCGCTATCGGTCACCCAATCTTCGCCACCCTTGGTCTGGATGATTTTGGGAAGTTGCCAGATGCGATCCGATTGATCGATTTCGGCTTCGAGCTTGGTGTGGCAGTGGTCCGTCAGCACCCGCATGTTCTGCATGATGGCTTCAGGTTCGGGAAAAACGGATTTCCGGATGCGCTGGACGACGAAGCGTTGCTCGGAAAAAGTCGTCCGGAAAATTGCCAAATAGGTATCATTGACGTTCCCGGAGCCGTAGGGTTCGACGCTGACCAGCCGCCCGGGGACGTCGAATTGGCGAGCAATAAGGGCGGCGCGCATGGGGATTAGCCTCAATTTGTGGTTCTTTTCGGGGGAGGCGAGGGCATTCCCATCGCGCCAAGGCTTGATTTTCTTTTTCGCCACCTCATGTTCCACTTTCCCCTGTGCCGCCACCTTAGCTCAGTTGGTAGAGCGTCTCATTCGTAATGAGAAAGTCGCCGGTTCAAGTCCGGCAGGTGGCTCCAGCACGGGGGGTTCAATTTTCTTCAGCCAATTTGCCACTCCGGGTTTTTCTCCCAATCTCTTTCTTATGAGTCTCGCCGACCAGCCACCCCGTAGCCAGGATTTATCCCGCCGCTACGATCGTGATTTCAGGGCCGACGAGGCTTATCGGGCGAGTTTGCCTGATATGCAAAATAAGGATGCCAGTCAGATTCAGGGGGCCAATGTACCAATCCAGCACGTCGGCATCTCGGGGTTCCGGCTGCCGATGCAAGTCGTCACGCGCGATGGCCAACCCATCACCCTCGAATGTACGGTGACGGGCTCGGTCTCTTTAGCCGTCGATCGCAAGGGGATTAATATGTCCCGCATCATGCGGACCTTTTATGAATTTAAGGATCGGGTGATTTCACATGAGCTGTTGGAAGAAATTCTTATCCGTTATAAAAAAGACCTCGAGTGTAGCCGGGCTCGAATCCTGATCGAGTTCCAGTACCCCATCATGCAAAAGTCGCTGCGCTCCAGTCTCGAAGGGTGGCAGTATTATCGTGCGGTACTCGAGGGCACGATCGACGATCTGGATCGCCTTCGTCGTTACGTGCATTTCGACTTTGTTTATTCGTCCGCTTGTCCCTGTTCGGCGGAATTGACGGAACACGCCCGCGAAGCCCGCGATACGTACGGCATTCCTCACTCGCAGCGCTCTAAGGCCCGCGTCGTCGCCGAAATTTCACCCGGGAAGGCCCTCTTCGTCGAGGATATGAAGGATCTCTGCCTGGCGGCCTTGCAGACCGAAACTCAGGTCATGGTGAAGCGCGAAGACGAGCAGGCTTTTGCCGAACTTAACGGCGCTTATTCCAAATTCGTCGAGGACGCTGCGCGCTTGGTTTACGAACAATTTGACGCCAATCTGCGGGTCCGGGATTTCGTCATCGCCTGTTCGCATTTGGAATCCCTGCACTCCCATGATGCCGTCTCGGTCATCAATAAGGGGATGCCGGGCGGTTTATCGGCCGATTTCCACAACTTTAGAGACCTGATTTGCTAGTTCGCTGACGGCTTGCCCAAGTGCGGTGGCCGTCTATGGTCACTTTTACGAGGGGGTAGCTCAGTTGGATTAGAGCAGCAGCCTTCTAAGCTGCGGGTCGCGGGTTCGATTCCCGCCCTCCTCACCACTTTCTTAGTCCGCACCGCTCCAGGCGGAGCGGCCGAGGCTTGCGAGTTTATCCACCATGGGCTTAATGGCGCGCATGCCAATCCACGTTGCTCGTAATTCTGCCCAGCTCGGCATTTTTAGTGCCGAAGAAATCCAAGCCGGATTGCAGGCCGGCCGATTCAATTCCACCGATCTCGCATGGCGGGAAGGCATGGCCGGCTGGACGCCTCTCGGCGACTGGCCGGAATTCCGCGTGAGTAATGTGCCGCCTTCTTCTTCGAATCAATTTTCTGCGGAAGTACCCGTCCAACCCATGCCCGCGTGGGAGCGTGGCCCGTCCTTGGCGCACTTCTTCCAGACGATCCGCGACGTCGCCTTGAATCCTGTCCGGACGTTTGATGCCTTGCCAAACGGGGGCTTCGGCAAACCGATCACGTTTACTTATTGGGCGAGTCTGCCGGCGGTATTATTTGGTACCCTAATCTACGGACTGCTCTTTGGCCTCATGGGCGATGAGATTCTCCGTCCCTTAAAGGCGGCGGGAAATCTGCCCGCCTTTTTGAACGACGTCTCGACGGGTGCCGTCATGGTATTAATCGGGGTGGGCCTTGGCTTACTTTTCTTATTAATACCCCTTTCGAGTATGATTGGGGCAGCATTGACGCACCTACTCCTTCTGCCTTGGGGCCCTCAGGGAACTTACAGTCAGACTTATCGGGCGACCTCTTACGCTCAGGCGGCATTCTTTCCATTCATCTTCATCCCCTGCCTTAATTATATCGCTGGGCCGTGGCAAGTCGTCGCGATTGTCATCGGGCTTTCGCGCGTCCACAAAATCGAATGGTGGAAGGTTGTGATTTCAACGGTAGTCGTGCCCTGTTGCTGCGCCTGCGTTGGTTATGCAGCCCTGATCGCCTTGGTCGCAAAGAACTGGAGGTAGTTCGGTTTATCCGTCGCTCGAATGTTTCGCTTCGTGCGTAGGCCGGCTTACCCTGGCGAACTCAATCACGAGCTCGTCTGGCCATTGGCCTTCCTCGGTGGTTCCGCCTTCGCTTTCATTTGGTTTCAAATCGGGCTCAAGCTGCCGGATTGCATATTTTTTAAGTTCACGGG
>QYQK01000065.1 GCA_007280935.1 Opitutales bacterium | reverse complement strand
TATCGGCTCGGGCGATGGCTGACTCCAAGGTGCCCGATCGGAACATCCAGCGGACCTTCTCTGCCGTCACCGGCAGGGTGGTGGTGGGGTTGCTGGTCAGGTCGTTAAAGATTGGATAAAGCGAAGTGGAGGTACCCACCGCCGGCAAGCTCACGAAGGCCCCAGGTTTCTTGGTGTTGGTGGGCCCGAGGAAGCGGTTCACAAACTCGCAGAGCCCTAAAAAAGGTGTACCTGGGTTTTGGATGGCAGGGAAGCCCTTGAAACGGCGGTCGGCGGGAGCATACTCCTGATCTCTTTCCGTCCGTTGCAGGAATTGAGCTCGCGCCTTGATCTCGGTGACGGTCGCCGTGGCCAGCGCGCGGATCTGCGTATCTGAAAGATTGGCGAATCCATTCCAATAAGCGGCATCACCGATGTTGCGCGTGGCAGGACTTTGGGTGGCGCCGCCGATGATTCGGGGAAAGCGAGCGTTGTTGGTAGAGGAGGGGGCAGTGGCGGCCTGTGATCCGAGGGCTAGTCCTTTCAGCGATCCGTAAAGCCCCGTCCAAGCTTCGACTGAGGTGGAGTTAACGTTAAAGGCCCCAAGGTTGAGTAGGTAACTGGAGAATCGCCGGTAACCGTCGGGGCCGGCTCCTACACTGCCCGCCGGTTTGCTGGGGTCGTCGTTGATGAAGCCGTCGGCAGTGATCGCCTGAGCGGCAAGGCCGATGCTGCCCTGATAAAGGGACATGCGTGGGTTGGAGAGTTTGCCCGTGCCGGCTGCGAAGGCGGCCATGACCTGCGACAGGCTCTTCGACCGGACGGCGTTGTAGCTGCCGCTACGCGAGGTCTCGCTCAGGGTCGGCGCGGCGCCCGAAAAAAAGAAACTATCCCAGAGCGCGTTATTCATCAGGTAACTCATATCGCCGAAGGTGTGTCCGCCGATATAACTCGCATTGGTGTGTGGGGTGCCGTGCGTCCAGCTTTTGTCGAGCGGTACGACCATCGAGGGGAAGGAGTTGCCAACGGTGCGATAGGGCATCCAATCCCAAGCGCTCAAGTTGGCATGCATTAATTGGCCGAGCGAGACGGGTGCAGACAGGGGTACTTCCACCTCGGTCGTCGAGGCGATGCCGGCGGCGCCGTGCGAAGGTCCGCCGAACGCATTTGCGCCGTTGGCTTTGGTGGCATCGATTTGCAGGAAATTACTCCACGACGTCGTTGCGGCATTGAGGGCCAGTTCGTCGCCCCCAAATAATTGCGTACGTTGGCTTGCCATGCCGATGCCTGGGAGTCCGTTGAGTGCGGGGTTAGAAGAAGTCTGCGGAAGCGGATTGGTGAAGAGCCAGGAGGGGTGAGCGGCGGGGACCGGATTCGATTGAGCAGCGAAAGAGCTTAGCACGCTGCGATCGTAGGTGGTGGTACGGGAGGTGTCCGCCACGCGGGCCCGCGTGTCAAAGGCGGCGATGACGGGTCCTGGGGCGACTTCGGAGACGGTGCGAATTGCCGAGACTGGCCCGATCATGACCGGATTGGTCGGGCTGCCCGCGTCGCCGAGGTGGGTGGCGTTGAAACCGCTTCCGCCAACATTTACGTAGTGGGCGTAACTCGCCAAGGAGTTGTTACGGCTGGTCCCTAGGACTTCATTGGCCCCGAGGTCTTGTCCTACGATGTCATTTTTGAGGCTCTGTTTCCAGCCGGAGGTGAGGTATACCCAGTGGTGCCAGTACATCGAACTTGTTAGGTCGATCCAGCATTTCACCTGATCCGCCGCCGTGAAAAGGTAAGGTGCGGCGGCAGTTGAGGCGCGGATGTCGGTGTAAAAGCCTCCGGTGTAGTAAAACCCCCGCTCCATGTTGAGGATTGGGATTTTGGCCGCGTCCGTGGATATTCCGAGTGTGGTGGCGTCCACCAGCTGTTTTGAGGTGAAGACGGCGAACTCGCCTGGTTCAAGAGTCGTCGCCGGGACGACCGCGACGAGATTCTCCGCATTGGAGCCGGTCGAAGCATCCGATGCCGCCTTGAAATTGAAGAGCGAATCGAAAAGCCGCGATGTCGCCGATGCATCCATGGGTTGAGCGGGGTCGTTGCTCGTGTGCGTGAAGATTTGTAATCTCATCTGGTCGAACTGCGAGAACGAGATCTTCAGCCCGCCTTTGATGCGGGGATCCGGCTCCGCACTGGTCGGCTCCTTTAGTTTGAGCTGCACATTGTAGGGATTGTGAATCACGAGCACCGGCGTGCACACGAGTTTGAGCGTATAGTCGGTGCCAGTCGAGACGGTGCGCAGCGAGAAGACCATCGAAAGTCTGTGGATGGTAGGCATGTAGGCTCCGCGCACGGGTCGGGGGATGTAACGCCCGACGCCATGTCCGGTCAGGTCGCCGCCCTTGAGCGGGTTGATCCATCCGAGTGGGTCTGGGGTGGAGTCGTAGCTATCGGTGTAAGGCGAGGTGACCTTGCCTCCGCCGGACCACAGGGCGTCGTCCAAGTCATAGCGGGCATAATTATTCAATCGGTATCCGCCCTTCACGAATTGGTTGGTGTTGGGAAAGAAGGATCGCGCTCCGAGGGAAGGCGTGTTCGTCGACCAATCGACATCCTTGTAGAGGCGGTAGTAATCTCGGACGAGGTGCCAGAGCGGACCCACCAAGCGTCGCGGCTGTCCGTCCCACGCCGTGTTCGTCCACACATTTATCTTATCTGGGATGTAGGGGGGACTTGTATCGAGGAGAGGTTTCCCCATTTCATCCTCGCGAATGAAGACGGGACACCAGGGAAGGTACTTGGTACCGCCCGTGAGTTTGCGGCCTGGGTTGTCGGTATTGTCTTCATACATCGGCACCCAGACGCGCGGCCGCACGTCCTTGTCCGGTGACGAGACCGTGCCGGGATTTACCTTGGCGGTGTCGTAACTCGGAAACCAAGAACGTCGCGGATAGTATAGCTTGTTCCCATTAGAAGGGTCTTTAGCCACGAAGGTGGTGTAGGCTTCGACCACGGTCTCATGTCCGTTGCCGGAACCGAAGTCGGAGATGTCGAATTGCGCATCATCCATCTCAAAGGCCAGTGAGAGATCTTTGCGTAACCCGCCGCGATAACTGTCGGCGAGCACGCCCGCTGTAAAAAGAGATTGATGGTGGAAGCTGAGCTTGATCGGAGATAGGCCGGCAGCGTCCGGATCGTTGAGGTCGTAGCCTGGGAGCATCGGCAGTGTTGCGGTCGAGCCCATCGCCGTGAACATGGGCTCCTTGATGTTGACGTTCTTGAGGCCAAGGAGTAACTCGGTGCCGGTGCGGCCGGGCGCACGCAGAGCATCAATGGTACTCAGCGCTGACGGTGCTGCCTTCGCGATGTCTCTGGGGTCTGTGAGGCATATCGCGGCCTTGACCCCTTCATCGCCAATCCAATACGCAAAATTTCCGGTGGTGCTATTGTTCGACGGGCCCGGGAGCGGAATTTTGGGAAGGGCGATGCGCCCGTCGATATCATCAGCGGTTCCGATATTACCGTCTGGGCCAGGGTCAAGTACGGCACTGCCATTACCAACCAGCGTAGCATAACTCTCCTTGTTCCCCGCCGCATAAGTGATCGGATAATCCCGCTGCCACGGAGCCCAGTAATTATGAGTTGCATCTACTTTGTAGTCCGTCTCACCCGAAAGGCTAATCGATTGAGCTAAATATACGGTGGTCGCCTTGGTCACGTCTTTGCCGCCCTTGCCGCTGATGAGCCATTGAGGAGGTTCATCGGGCTTGTCCGTTCGCCAAGCACCAGTCCAATAACGTTGGCCTTGGCCGCATTTAATCGCCCAAGACAGCGCCGGATCGTAGGGGCTAATGGGGTCGGGCTTGCAGGCTAATTCCCCCGTCGCGGTGCTGCGTATATCCGGCCCGGCCGCCTGCTGAAGGTGTCCGAGGGCCAATCGCGCCGACATCGTGGCGTTGAGGCGTGCCCGGGTGGCGAGCATCGCCCATCTCGTCGCCTTCGACTCGATGCTGAGGAACGACGCCAACACCAAGACAATCATGACAATCATCGCCATGATCGTCAGCGAGAGAATTAATGAGAATCCGGGTCTCCGCGGATTATGACCTGACCGCCGTGGGTTCACCTTTGGGAGAGTGTCTTACTTATTGCGGTTTTTTTATTTCCGCTCGCGGGCGGGTTGACTGGCGCCGTCTGCTTGGTCTCCGCTGCAATCCTCTCCTCGACCCCGCGTACTTTGATCTGACCTTCTTCGCCTGGAGCGGGTAGCAGGAATAAGAGGGAGCGGATGTCTTCCAACTGCAACCAACGGAGCCCACCGGCAATCCGCCAGTTGCCGTCCTCGCCCGGTAAAAAGAACTGCGCTTGGCCATACTGGGCGGGCTTCACTTGGGGATGTAGGGTGATTTCTTGACCAGAAGGCAGGATGCGACGCTCGCCTGGCATACTTAAACCCACCGTCGTGGGGCAAAGATTAAAAAATCGGATGGTCCCAGCGGCGGCGGTTCCGCCATTGTCTAATACCAGATTCAGACGAGCTTGGTCATCGGATCCCGATACGATGGCGATGAGTTTGGTGGCGCCCGCCGGCAAGGGGGAAGTAGCGATCGGTAACAGTACCTCCTTTGGGTCGGTGGTTTTCGGGCGGCGGAAGAGCGTGAGCTTGCCTTCTTTACAGTGCATGGTGATGGGCTCGCTCAGCGCGTGCGCATAAAGGGTGACGGGCTCGGGTCGGCCCTCGGCGTTGAGTATAGCCAACTCCATCTGCGGGTCGTCGAAACTCATCAGTTTGACGCTCACTTGTGCGGCGTCCGGATCGGCCGTCAGGGCCCCGAGAATCAGCAGATGTGCGATCATGGCCTCGATTGAGGCGGGCTCCTTGTTTGCGTCTACGCAATTAGCGGCGCGTTTTTTTATTTAACTTAATAGGATTCGGAACGTCATCTGAATGTAACCCGCCGGCAAAGTCCCGATAATGGGTGTCAATTGTTACAATTGCTTGCGTCTTTATTCACAAAGGGTTGGGTGTAACTTGCGTTTAATCGAGACTATGCAGACGCCGTTACCTCCCGCACTCTAAGCCCCCCATGACCGATTCCTCCCCGGGACGGCGTTCCCGTCAGCGCCCTGTCGTCTCTCCTAATTACGGCGATCGGGTGCCCCCGCACAATCTCGATGCTGAACGCGGATTGATTGCTAGTATCGTCATCGACGGCGGCGATACTTTGCAACGTTGCCTCGAGCAACGCGTCACAGCGGATTATTTTTTCGATCCTAAGCACCAAGATATTTACGCCACGGCCTTGGCCCTTTCGCAGGATAGCATGGGCATCGACGAAATCACGCTCACCGAGCGGCTGCGGCGGGAAGGGCGCATCGAATCCGCCGGTGGCGCCGCCTACGTCAATGAGTTGACCGGCTTGGTGACCTCCACCGCCCACGCTCCTCACTGGTTAGCCATCATCCGTGAGAAACACTTTCTCCGGCAATTGATTTCCACCGCCGTGACCACGGTGGAGAAAGCCCACTCTCACGCTGAAGGAATCGAACGTTTGCTCGAGGACGTCGAACAATCGTTCTTCCGGATTAGCGAGGACCGCATTTCCGAGTCCGCTGTTTCGATCGATAAGCCGATCGAAGAAGCGATGGAATTGGTTGAACGCATCATGCGCGACCGTAATTCGGTCCAGGGAGTCCCCACTGGTTTCACTGATTTAGATGCCCTCACCTTCGGCTTCCAAGGGGGTCAAATGGTGGTCGTGGCTGCCCGGCCGGGCATGGGAAAGACCTCCATCGCCTTGAATTTTATCGAGGCCGCGCTTTTCCCTAAGCCTAATTCTAATAAGGGCCCGGCCCACGTTTTGCTCTTTTCCTTGGAAATGCCTGCCCGGGAATTGGCCCTCCGGATGCTTTGCTCGCGTGCCCGCGTTAGCATGACGAAATTACGCTCAGCTCACCCGGATGAACGTATGCAGCTGGACCTGGTCGCCGCGGCCAATGAATTCAAAGGCCGGCCGCTGGTGGTCGATGATAATGGGGGCCAGAATATCCTGGAAATCCGCGCGAAATGCCGTCGGGTGCATGCCCGTAAGCCCTTAGATATGGTCGTGATTGACTACATCCAGCTAATCAATGGTCTCGATTCCAGTCTCCCGCGCGAGCAGCAAATCGCCGAAGTCTCTCGCAGCATTAAGGCCATGGCCAAAGAGTTTAATATCCCGATTATCGCCCTCGCTCAGCTCAATCGTAAATCGGAAGACGAGGCCCGCCAGCCGCGGATGTCCGATTTGCGGGAATCTGGGTCGATTGAGCAGGATGCGGACATCGTCATGCTGATCTCGAAGCCCACCGCCAGCCAGAAGCAGCAGCCCGACCAGGAGGAAGAACATGCCGCCCAGCCCGGATGCTATACCCGCCAACTCATTATAGCTAAAAATCGTAATGGACCGACCGCCGACATCAACTTGCTCTTTAACCCGGGGCTTACACGCTTCGAATCCTTGGCTAAAGAATACCGTAATGAATAAACCCACCTTCAATCGCAGCCTGCTCCAGGCCGCCTATTTTACTTTAGCCGTCGCGCCGTTCGTCGCCGTGGCCCAAGTGGCGCCCGCTACCGAGAAAGATCCCATCGTTCGCTCGATTCGCGTGAAGGCCGAAGGCGGTGCGTTTTCTGAGCAATTTGTGCTGGGGTATGTCGCACTGCGTGCCGGCGAAGTTTTCTCCAAGGATGCCGTCGCAAGCACGGTTCGCGCCCTTTACGCGACGGGTCGCTTCACCCAAGCCATCGTCGTCCCTGAGCTCGATCCTAAGACTGGACAAGTCGATGTCGTCGTCACCGTCGAGCCCCGGCCTCTCCTGGTCTCCATCGATTATGTCGGCGGCGACGGGTTGGTCAATAAGGACACCTCGGAATGGTTTAGCACCGGAACAACGATTGAAGACGTCAAGGTCGGCGAGCCGCTTGACCCCGCTTTGCTCCGCCGTTCCGAGGTTAAGTTACAGACCGAACTCCGCAAAAAACGCCCCTTCACCATCGTGACATCGCAGACGTTCCCGGCCAAGGGCGGGGTGAAGGTTTCAGTTATCATCAACGAAGGCATTGAATTGAAAATAGATCATGTTCGCATCGAAGGCGCGACGGCTCTGAAAGAAAGCGAAGTCATCGATGGGGCTGACCTAAAGTCCTCCACTTGGCGCTGGTGGAAATTTTCCTGGCTCACGAGCGGCGGACGTCTGGATCCTGAAGAATACCGTAAAGACTGCCAACGCGTCCGGGATTTCTATCGAGCCAAGGGTTTTCTTGATGTCCAAATCGAAGAAATGGACGCCGAAAAGGCCTGCACCATCAAAGACCTCTCAGGTACGAACGGCTGGCTTGACGTCGTCATTCGCGTCAAAGAAGGCCGACGTTACGCCGTCGGTAGCGTGACTCTTTCGGGTAACGGCATGGGCACGGCCCAAGAGGCGTTCAAGACCGAGGCCCTGCTGAAAGTCGTCAGTGAGCCTTCGCTGCGCCGGGGGGCTCACCCCGTGGAAGTGGATCATTTGAATAAAGGCGACTGGTATGCGACCGGCGCCGTCGAAGCAGCGGCGGATAAGCTGCGCGAGTATTATGGCCAGATGGGTTATTTAAATACGCAGGTGAACGTCGGTCGTAAGCCGAATCTGGAAACCGGAGCCATCGATGTTAAATTCGCGTTGGAAGAAGGGCAGCGCTTCTCCGTGCGTTCTTTGGAAATCCAAGGGAATACCAAGACGCGCTCGAACGTCATTGCCCGCGAGTTAGCCCTGGGGCCCGGCGAAGTTTTCGACCTTGCTCGCATGCGCGTTTCCGAGGGTCGTTTGCGCAATACCCAATTTTTCGAAGAAGTCCGCGTAACCCCGATTCCGAGTCCTGTCCCGGGCCAAAGCGACCTGCGCGTCGTGGTCAAGGAAGGTCCGACCGGCCAGGTGAGTTTTGGCGCGGGCTATAGCACGGTCGAGCAGTTGGTGGGCTTCGTCGAATATTCCGAAGGAAACTTCGATTATTCTAATCCTGAAGGATGGTATCGTGGCGGTGGTCAAAAATTCCGAGTACGGATTTCCGCGGGTAGCGTCTCCAATTCCTTCGAGCATTCGTTCGAAGAGCCAGCCCTTTGGGAGCGTGATTTGGCCGTAGGCTATAAGATTGAGCGCCGTTTTACGGGTTTCCAGTCTGCCAATTACTCCGTCGTGACCGAAGGCTTTGGCGTCTATGCGCGCCGCCGGATCTTCGGCGCCGTCGAAGGTCGCATCGCTTATGATCTTCGACGCGTATCGGTGGGTGACGTAACCCTTTCCGCTCCGGCGGATGTTTCCAGTGAAAGCGGCCACCCTAAGACGATTTCCTCGATTACGCTTTCGGCATCCCAAGACACCCGTGATGAATATAACTTCCCGACGCGCGGTTCACGGATTTCCTTGTCCGAAGAAATTGCCGGCAACGGACTGGGCGGAAATCTCTCCTACCTGAAGTCCGAGCTGCGGGCCGGCAAATGGTTACTCCTTTCACCCACCGCCGAACAGACCTTAAGCGTGATCGGCCGCGTCGGCATGCTTTCAGGAAAACGCTCTGAGCTTCCTTTCTACGAGCGCTTTTATCTCGGCGGCGCTTACGATATGCGTGGTTTTTCTTACAATGATGTGGGTTCGTTTGAGACCTATGACACCAGTTTTGGCAATCAGCCCATGGGCGGCATGACGTATGGTTATTTCAGCACTGAATACCTGATCAAGGCCGCCGATAACCTACGTTTGGCCGCCTTTTATGATTATGGCTTGGTCAATGCCGACAGCGCCGACTTTAGTCTGTCACAGGCGAACGCCGATTGGGGTCTGGGCATGCGCATTCTATTGGGCGGGGCCGTAATGCGTCTGGACTTCGGTTTCCCCTTAAAAACTACCAAAAACCC
>QYQK01000116.1 GCA_007280935.1 Opitutales bacterium | reverse complement strand
TCCGCCTACGGTTGCAGCATCACCGATGCCTGTATTTCTTTTGCTGAGACCATCCCGGTCTTGGATGCCCTTGCACTGGCCGTGCGCCAGCGCCGAGCGCTCGTAAAAGCTTAATTAATCAACATGAACTCCGTACTTAAGCTCATCCTCGAAGGCGAATCCCTCGACACCGATCAGATCGGCAAGATTTTGGGCATGGGTCCCGAAGCGGTCGAACGCGAACTCGCTGACCTGCGCCGCCAAGGCATCCTCCTCGGCTGGCGTCCGATCATCAATCCAAGCTACGAAGCCGAACGCCGGGTGCGGGCCGTGATCGAAATTAAGATTCGTCCCGAAGGCTTGGGCGGTTTCGACGGCCTGGCCGAGCGCATCTCCGCTTTCGAGCAAGTGGAGAGCTGTTACCTGATGTCCGGCGGCTATGACCTCTTGGTCGTCGTGACGGCTGATAATCTTTATAAAGTCGCTGGCTTCGTCCACGAACGTCTCGCCCGGATCGATGGCGTGCAGGGGACTTCCACGCACTTCTTCCTGCGGGCTTACAAAAAAGACGGTTTCATTGTGAACGACGAAGGCCTCCGCCGCGATCAACCTTCCGTCAGCCCCTGAGCCTATAAATGTTATGGATGACTCCGGCCGATTCGTAGCCCGCCATGTGGCGACCCTCCCTAAGTCGGGCATCCGCGATTTCTTCGCGATTGTCTCGAAGATGAAGGATGCGGTCTCCCTGGGGATCGGTGAGCCCGATTTCGTCACCCCGTACCACATTCGTGAGGCGGCTATTTCTTGCCTGGAGAAGGGGCGTACTTCTTATACCGATAATCGCGGAACCCAGCAATTACGCGACGAAATCTCGCGTTATGTCGCCCAGTATTATGGTCCGGAATATAATCCAGAAAACGAGATCTTGGTGACCATCGGCGTCTCCGAAGCGCTCGATATCTTACTCCGCGCCGTCCTCAATCCCGGCGACAAGGTTCTCTATCACGAGCCCTGCTACGTGAGTTATGCTCCCAGCGTGACACTCTGTCATGCCGTGCCGCTTCCGATCCGGACATTGTCCTCCGATCAGTTCGCACTCGATCCGGCCGCCTTGCGCGCCGCCTGGCAGCCAGGCTCGAAAGTGCTGGTTCTGAATTTCCCGACGAACCCGACGGGCGGGACGGCGGACCGCGCCAAGCTCCAGGAAATCGCCAAGTTCGCGATCGAAAAAGACCTCCTCGTCGTCTCCGACGAAATTTATTCCGAGCTCACTTTTGACGGTGACCACGTTTCCATCGCTTCCTTGCCCGGCATGCGGGAGCGCACGGTCTTTTTGCACGGCTTTTCGAAAGCCTTCGCGATGACGGGTTTCCGAATCGGCTACGCCTGCGGACCCGCCGCCGTCATCGACGGTATGCTCAAGGTCCACCAGTATGGCATCATGTGCGCATCAATCATCAGCCAAGAGGCCGCCGTCGAAGCCCTGCGCAATGGGCGTGACTCGATGTTGCACATGCGCGATAAATATCGTGAACGTCGCGACTTCATCGTCCGTCGTTTCAATGAACTCGGGCTACCTTGTCACCTGCCTCGCGGTGCTTTCTATGCCTTCCCGCAAGTCTCCGGTACCGGCCTGGATTCCATGACCTTCGCCTCGAAGCTGCTGGAGCAACAAAAGGTGGCCGTCGTCCCCGGAACGGCCTTCGGTGCCGCTGGTGCGGGTTTCTGCCGCGCCTCATTCTCCACAAGTTATGAGCGGATTCATGAGGCTTGTGAGCGAATTGGTCGCTTCATGGACACCGTCCAAAAGCGCTGAGCATCCTTGCTTGCTTGTGGGGCGGGTAACCCCGACTCTCTCATTTTATGGAACGGAACACAGAAATTTCACGCGCGGTAGCCATCGTGGGCCGCCCCAATGTCGGTAAAAGCCGGCTGTTTAACCGTATCGTCGGACGGCGTATTTCGATTGTACACGATCAGCCTGGAGTCACCCGCGATTTGATCACTTCCGATGTCTTCGACGGTCGCTACACTTTGATGGATACGGGGGGCATCGGTCTTTATCGGGCCGAACTTACGCCACGAGTCGTCGCCGATGCCGTTGAAGAGCAAGTCGATTTCGCTTTGGCCGCGGCGTCCATCGTACTGTTGGTGGTCGATGCTTCCGAGGGTTGCGTCGCGCTGGATCTGGAAATTGCCGCCAAACTTCGCCAAGCCGGCAAGAACGTTATCGTGGTCGCCAATAAGGCCGACACGGAAGATCGTGACGGTACGTTTTCCGAATTCTTCAGCTTAGGTTTCGGTGAGCCTTTACTGATTTCAGCGGAACATGGTCGGGGTATGCCGCAGTTGATGGCCTTGATCCTCAAGAAACTGGGCCCAGCCCCGGAGACTCCTCGTTCCGAGGGAGCCCGTCCCATCCGCCTCGCTTTGGCGGGCCGTCCGAACGTCGGGAAGAGTTCTTTGGGTAATCGTCTTTTAGGTAGCTCGCGCCTGATCGTCAGCGAAGTCGCGGGCACGACGCGCGATCCGGTCCGGGCTGGTCTTTCCCGGACGAAAGCCGACGGCTCCAAGGCGACCTTCTCGCTCGTTGATACGGCCGGCCGTCGCACTGCAAATAAACGTGATACGTTGGATTTCTTTTCCCAAATCCGCGCCGACGAAATCTTGGCCGAAACCGATGTAGTCTTCCTGGTCTTGGACGCAGGGCAGGGTGTTACCCGCATCGATAAGCAGCTCGCCGGCGAATTGGCGCTGTTGGGCTGCGGCTTGGTGATTGTCGTCAATAAATGGGACTTAGCTAAAAAAGCCTTCCGCGATAAGAATATCGACGGTTTCGAAGATGAAGAGGAATTCCGCGCCAAGTTCCGTAATGCCGTTCGCCGCGAACTTTTCTTCCTGCCCGAGCCTCCGCTGTTGTTCGTTTCCGCGATGACGGGCCTGCGCCACGAAGACATGCTGGATGCCGCCGAAGGTGTCTTCACGCGCGCCGGAGCCACGATTCCGACGGCACGTATCAACCGCGTCATTCAAGATCTCATGATTAAGCGGCCGCCGCGCATGGTGTCAGGTCGTCGCTTCAAATGTTACTACGTCACGCAGGTGTCGAAGCGTCCGATTCGTTTCCGTCTCTTCTGTAATTCGGAAGAGCGTCTCGAAGATGCTTACCAACGCTTCTTGGTCAAAGGCGTCCACGAGAGTTTTGATTTAGCCGGCGTGCCCGTCTTCCTGGACGTGGTCGGCAAGCCCAAGCAGACTGGCCGTCAGTTCTTTGCGCCGCCGACTTCGAAAACGGATGATCTACCCTCGAGCCGTAAGGTCGTGGCCAAGCCGGTGCAAAAAGTCGCTTTGCCTGCCAACGGTCCACGCACTGGTAAGACTCGAGGTAAGATCGGGATGAAGTCCGTGAGCGGTAAGCGAGTGCAGGGTAATAAGAAAGCTTACACGCGCTGGGATAAGCCACGTTCTCTGAAGGGCCGTGCCGCCCGCCAAGCTCGCAAGTAATCTTCTTTCCATCATGCCTTTGCCGTTGGCGCCATCACATCGGGTTATTTTACTGGGCTCCGATGAAATCGCTTTGGCGGCATTCACGGTTGTCCGGTCTTTGCCTGAAGTAGAAATCGTCGGCGTGTATTCCCAGCCGGATCGTCCCTCTGGCCGAGGCCAAGAGGTGAAGTCCAATCCTGTGGCCTCTTGGGCTCGCATTGAGGGTTTGGCTTTGTTTCAGCCCGAGAAACTTACGCCCGAGCACGCGCAAGAACTTGGTCGGATGCGTATCGATCTCGGAGTGGTGATGGCTTACGGGCAGATGCTCAAAGACGATTTTTTGGCGGCGACTCGCCTAGGGTTCGTCAATTTTCATGGTTCGATTTTGCCTGCCTTACGGGGGGCAACTCCGGTGGAAGGGGCTTTGGCTTCGGGTTTTCAAGTTACAGGGATTTCTCTGCAACAAGTCGTGCGACGGTTGGATGCGGGTCCCTTGCATGCCTCCGCGGAATTAAAAATCGCGGAAGGGGAAGGGCGGACTGCTTTGCGGGCACGTTTGGGTCTGTTAGCAGGAGAACTTGCTCGAAATTCTTTACCTGGAATCTTATCAGGGGAATCTCGCCCCGTCGCTCAGGATGAATCTAAAGTCACTTACACCCGACGACTGACGCGCGAGGATGCGGCCCTTGATTTCAATGCAACGGCCTCCGAATTGGTAGCCCGTATCCATGCTTTGGAGGGATGGCCGGGCTCAGCTTTTATCCATGCCGGCCTGACGATCAAAGTCGGGGCGGCGTCCGCTGGGGAATCGGGCGCGGTATCCTCCCCTGGAACGATTCTCTCTGCAGACCGCGATGGCGTAGTCGTGGCTTGTCGTCAGGGCGTCCTGGTTATGACCAAGTTGCAGCGCCCCACGGCCAAGATGCTTCCGACGGGCGAGTTTCTGGCCGGTTACCCCTTAAGTGTCGGTGAAGTTTTACCCTCTTCGCCTATGCCGGCTTTGGTTGGCCCCATCCCTTTTTCCCGTCCGCCTAAGTCGTAATCGCTTGATTCGATGCCTTGGCTTGGGTGTCATTGCCTGATGCGTGCTTTTGTTCTCTGGCTACTCCTGGCGACAGGAGTTTGGGCTCAGCCTAAGGATATTAGTTTTCAAAAAATCACCGGAGGGGCATTCGCTGGTTTCAATGATGATGAAAAAGCCGAAAAAGCCTGGGAGGCTTCAGCTAAGTTCATGAAACCGACCGCCGAGACAGGTCTTTGGGATCTCGATCAGTTACGCGTCCAGTCATTCCGTGCGGGAAAAGTTCAAGCCACTTTCACGAGTCCCTACGGTTCGATGAATCCCACTCATCGTTCCGCGCAGGGTACGTCGCCAATCACGGCCCAATCTCCGGCGTTTGATTTGAAGGGCGATGGCTGGAGCTGGCGCTCCACCAATCAGGGCGATAGTTTTGCGGTGCTGGCTAACGTCGTCGCCGAACTTGATCTGGCCAAGCCGATCATGCGTCGCTGGCGGATTCACGCCCAGCGGCTCGATGCGGCTCCCGGAGCTACGGGCACACTGATGATCTTTCAGGGAAATATCGTGATGGAACGATTCGGAGAACGCATCACTTGCGAGCGAGTCGAATGTCTTTTGGACGATGGACCGAAGGGAGACGCATTGTGCCGTACGATTACGGCAATCGGTAAGGTCGTGCGCTTCGCCGAGAAGCAGACTTTGCATGGGGATTTAGCCTTATTTGACCTGAAATCAGACACTTTGGAGATGAACGGGCAGGTCGAACTCGATGAGCCTGGCCTCAAGGCTTCGGCGGAACGTCTGCAACACGCGACCCAATTAGGCGTGACCAAACTATGGGCCGCCGATGGTAAGACGGTACAATTACACACCGAAAGAAAGCCGGGTGAGAAAGTTGACATCTCCGGTAATCGCGTGACATTGACGCGCGATGAAAAGCGCGGACTTTCAAGCGTCGAAGTCCAAGATAATGCCCGTTACGTTTCGGCGCAGGAACAGATTTTAGCCCGGAGTATTTTGGCCTCGGAAACTCGGGCGGGTGCGAGCGATATCCTGGCTACGGGTGGGGTTAAAGGGCAACTTGACGGGGTGATCTTTGAAGCAGGTAAAGCCCAATGGGATCGGACCAAACGCTTGCTGGTTCTCGACGAATTACCGCGTCTGACTGACCCTCATGGCTTGGAAGCCGCGGGTTTTTCGATTCGGATGGATTTGTCGCATAATCGCATGGAAGTACGCTCGGCTCCAGGTATTCGCGCCGCGATACGCATGCCCACGGGTGAAGATGGCGGTTCCCCGGGTTTAGCCGAAGCGAATCAGGTGGTGGTCACCCAGGAAGACGGTGCCATGCAGATTGAGCTTCTTGGCTCGGTTCATTATGTGGCGGCCGGAGTCACGACCGACTCAGATCAACTTGTGGGCTTTGCGCTCCCGCGGGCGAAAGGTCAAAAAGAGTTCGCCTTGAATCGTGCCATCCTGACCGGACATGTGCGTTACGCCCAGTCGGGTTTACGCTGTGCCGCCGATCGGATCGATCTCAGCCCGTCCGTACAGGTCGAAGAAATCCTTAAAAAGGACATCCTTACGGGTAATCCTCGTCTCTTGACGCTTTCGGGCGGCAAGGATCTGACGCGGCCGCGCTTATTCGTTACTTTTAGTGACGGCAAGAGCGCAGAATTCATCGCGGATGCGCAGGAAATCCTCACGACCCCGGCTTTGACGAAATTCTTTTTGCGGGGCGCGGTGGGCATGGTGTCCGGCGACACCGAGGCAGCTTGCGACCTGCTGGAAGGTATTGCTTCACCGGAAAAGTCGGGTCGCCAAGTGGCGCGCCAGATGATCGGACGGGGTAATGTCAACGTCACCGCCGGAGGTTCCTTGGCGAAGGGTAATACGTTAGAAATCTTACCCGAAAAGGAAGAAGCCCGACTTTTTGGCAACGCCCGAATCCGGGATAAGTCCGGCAACGAAGGTGTTCCCGCCAAAGAAATTCGCTATGATATGAAAAATAAAGCCTGGCATATGGGGTCGGCCGCAGACGAAGAGGCTCCCGGCCAAGTCGTCCGCCCCAAGATATTCTTAGGGCGGGAGTTCACCCTGCCCGAGGTCAAAAGCCTCGACAACGGACGCTGAGAAGCGTCCACTCCCTACTATGGCCGTCACCAGCGAAAAGGGCGTAGTCCGCGTCGAATCGCTTGCTAAGCATTACGGTGCGAAAGTAGCCGTCTTCGACGTCAGCTTATCTTTAAAGGCCGGAGAGATCGTAGGTTTATTGGGCCCTAATGGTGCGGGCAAGACCACGACCTTTTACATGGTCGTCGGCTTGGTTCCCGCAACCAGCGGACGCGTTTTTTTAGATGGTCGTAATGTCACGGCCATGCCGATGTGGCAGCGCGCCAAAAGTGGTTTGGGTTACCTTCCGCAAGAAGCTTCGATTTTCCGTAAGTTGACGGTGTGGGAAAACGTGATGGCGGTCGTGGAAACGCTTAACCTGAATGAACAGGAACGTCGGGCCCGGACCCTTCAGCAACTGACCGACCTGGGTTTGGAAGGTCTGGCGAAGCAACCAGCCTACACCTTATCCGGCGGTGAGCGCCGTCGTCTGGAAATTGCGCGCGCCTTGGCTACCGGACCGCGTTTTCTCCTCATGGATGAGCCTTTTAGCGGAGTGGATCCGATTTCGGTGGCGGAAGTTCAATCGATTATTCGACGGTTAAAGCAACGCGGGATCGGGGT
Organism: Opitutales bacterium; assembly: GCA_007280935.1. GTDB lineage: Bacteria > Verrucomicrobiota > Verrucomicrobiia > Opitutales > UBA953 > UBA953. The sequence goes on along the minus strand of QYQK01000116.1, from coordinate 3,493 downwards.
TCTGATCACCGATCATAATGTCCGGGAGACTTTATCCATCGTGGATCGGGCCTATCTCATCCACCAAGGGCGCGTACTTGTCTCTGGCACCCCTTCCGAAATCGTGAATAATCCGGAGAGTCGCCGCCATTACCTGGGCGAAGGTTTCAAACTTTAAATATAATGTCCGTCCCTTCGCCTGATACTCGTCCCGAATCGGTCTCCGTCCGCGAGTTCTTCGATTCGTTCCGGGATATGCTCCAGATGGAGTTACTCGCCGGCGAAGAGGGCTTGGATAACATGATCTCCGAAAAATCGTTGAATCGTCCGGCCTTGGCCGTGACCGGTTATTTTAAGGAGTTCGCCCATAAGCGCCTGCAGCTTTTCGGCGCCGGAGAAATGGCTTATTTGAGCGACCAGACTTCGGCCCTGCGCGAAAAATTACTGGCGGATGTCTTTGCCAAGAAAATCCCCGCCGTCGTCGTTTCCCGTGGTCTGCCCGTCGATGATATTCTGATCACGCTGGCGAATCGTCACCGCGTCCCGATCATCCGGACGCAGTTGAAGTCGAAAGATTTCTCCGCTGAAGCGACCGTTTTGCTCGAGGAAAAGTTTGCCCCCCGGACGAATATGCACGCGACCTTGGTCGATATCCGGGGCGTCGGCGTGCTGTTGCGCGGTGCTTCCGGTGTCGGCAAGAGCGAGTGTGCCTTGGCTTTGATTGAACGCGGACACTCCTTGGTGGCCGACGATTTCGTCATCATTAATTTGATCGGCGATCGCGAACTACAGGGAACCTCTAAAGAACTCAACCGCGGCTACATGGAGTGCCGTGGCATCGGTATCATCAATATCGCTTCGATTTTCGGCATCCGCTCGGTCCGTCGAGAAAAGCGGGTCGATTTGGTCGTAACTTTCGTGCTCTGGCAGCCGGGCATGGACGAGGAACGCTCAGGTCTGGAAGTCGAGAACTTCGAAATTCTTGGGCGTAAGGTGCCTCATATGACTATCCCCGTCAGGCCTGGGCGTGATATGGCCCGCTTGGTCGAAGTAGCCGCCATGGTGCAGGCGTTGCGCGTGATGGGTCACGATTCAGCCAAGGAATTCAGCGACCGGCTCATTCAACACATGAGCAAGGACAAGCCAGCTAAGGGCTAGGATTTACTTCCGGTTTCCGTCCCAGCGACAGTCCGCCATCACGCGAAGACAGACTTCGCGGAGATCGAACAGCGTCGCCTCGATTTCATGGCTGGCCTCTTGGGCGGTCTCGCGTGCGGCCGCTGGAATCCCCGCGGTCAGGCCGATGGAATAATTGATTGCCGATAGGGCACGCTTCATGTGGACCAGCGCCAAAGGTAGGTCGCCGGTATCGGTCGCATTGATGGCCATCACGACCTGATGCTGGGCGTCCCAAAATGAAAGCATCACGTCCGCGGCAAGCTCGGCCGGAATGTCGGCGCTGGCGTCACGGCAAACCGTCCGGAATGAAATAGACAATTGCATGCCTAAGGCGCGACCGACGATGTAGACGGGGTGTTGGTGGATGCAGTAGGGCAGGTCGGCTTCCTCGTTTTCGTCGTCGGTTATTTCCTCTGCAGGTTCGCTGGGGGCCCAATCGGCGTTTTCCCAGCCCATCCGGCGGGCGCTGGCATCAAGGCGGTCAGGCTGTCCTTTGACTTCTTTGTAATAAGAAAGAAACCGACCCACCTCGAGGTCGTTACGTTGGAGGTAGCCTGCCCAATCAGCCTCGCCCCAAGAGGCGTTGCCTGATCCATCGAAGTCGCCATGGGGCTGGTCGCCATCGTGCATGAAGACTACTATTAGGGAAAATTACTTAGATGCAAACCCCTTGTGGGCGAAATTGCCCTTGTCCCCGCCCCTAAGACCGTGGCTAATTCTCCCATGGCCCTGGAATTGAATACTCTAACTGCGGCGATGGCGTCCGGCCGCGGTCTGACGTCCGTCGAAGCGGCCCAGGCCGCCTCGGTGTTGGTCGACGCAGGCGTGTCGGCTGAAACGAAGGAAATATTTTTGTTAACGATGGCACGCAAGGGGGAGACCGCTGAAGAGGTCGCAGGTTTTGCCCAGACCTACCGTGATTTGGCTCGGAAAATCGAATGGAGCACTTGGCCGTCTCGCGGCATCGACATCGTGGGCACGGGGGGCGACCGTTCGGGCAGCTTCAACATTTCCTCAGCCAGCGCCCTTATCGTCGCGGCGGCGGGTGTCCCGGTCCTAAAGCATGGCAACCGCTCGATTACTTCGAAGTCAGGTAGCGCGGATTTCTTGGCGGGCTTGGGGGTGCAATTAGAGGCGACCGATGCGCAGTTACTGCACGCCTTGGAAGTGGCGAATTTCTGTTACCTTTACGCTCCGGCTTTTCACCCGGCCTTTAAATCCATCTTGGCCGTCCGTAAGAAAATCGCGGAGCTGGGGACGAAAACGATTTTTAATATCTTAGGACCGCTGATCAATCCCGCTCGCCCGGCTTTCATGATGGTCGGGGTCTACGATGAGCGCTGGGTCGAGCCTCTCGCCTTGGCCTTACACGAACTCGGGGTGCGTCGCGGCTTGGTGACGCATACGCGGGCGGGCGGAGGGATGGATGAGATCACGACCGCGGGTGAAGTCCGCGTGCGCGGTTGCGGCGAGCTTTCGGGTGTCGATGCCGTCTGGTTGCCCGGAGATTTCGGATTCGCGCAATGCAGCGTCGCTGACCTGCGCGGCGGATCTCCGGAAGAGAACGTCGCGATGTTCAGCGATCTTTTGGTCGGCGGAGTTTCGGATGGCCTGATGGACACCTTGGCGCTGAGCGCGGGTACAGCTCTTTGGGTGGCGGGTAAATCCGCGGATCCGGCGGCAGGCGCGAAAATCGCCCGAGATATCATTCTCGGCGGGGCGTTGCGCGAGCAAGTGCGACGACTTCGCGAAGCGTACCGGGTGGCTTGATTAGCGAAGGTTTAAGACCAAGGCGACGGTGCGCGCGGTGGCGCCACGATTGCTTTGATGCCAGGCCAAGCCGTGCTGGCCCATCGCCATCGCCCGCGCAGGTTCGCGGACAAGTTTCTCGAGGGCGGAGAATAAGTCGGCGGCCTGTTCGAGGCGTGTCGCCGCGCCAGCCCTTTCGAGGCCTTGGCAGATATCCCGGAAATTAGTCATGCGGGGGCCGTAGAGTAAGGCCACGCCAGCCGCGGCGCATTCCACCGGGGTCTGGCCGCCTTCGTGAGGCGACAGGCTCTTGCCGCAGAAAGCTATATCCGCGGCGCGGGTGAGTCGGCGAAGCTCACCGGTGGTGTCCGCGAGGTGGACGATGGTGCCCGCCGGCGCTGGCGCTTGAGTCGAACGCTGATGCCAGGCTAAACCCGAAGCTGCAATTTCTACGCAGACATCCTTGCGTCTTTCGGAGTGGCGGGGGACGAGGAGTAGACGGACGTCGGCATGCGTCCTTAATTGGCGCACGCAATCGAGCAATAGTTGTTCTTCTCCGGCCCACGTCGATGAGCCGAGCAAGATA
>QYQK01000045.1 GCA_007280935.1 Opitutales bacterium | reverse complement strand
GGTAAGCTCAAGTTCTCGTCCGCCGCGGATCTCTCCGCCTCCGTCGTCAACGAAGGCACGCTCACGATCTCCGACGCCGGCCTGGGCGCCCTCGTGGCCCCGCATGTCCGTAACTCCGGCGCCCTCGTGGCCAATCTCGGTACCGCCGTGCTCGCTTCGGGCAAGGCGTTCACCGTGGACTTCGCCGGCGACGGCCTGATCACATTCGCGCTGGGCGAGGGCATCGCCTCGACGCTCGTCGGCGCCGACGGTCAGCCGCTCAAGGCCCAGGTCGAACAGGCCGGCGAGGTCACCGCCGGGCGCATCGTGCTTTCCGCCGCCGCAGCCCGCGAAGTCGTCAACCAGTCCGTTAATGTCTCCGGTCTCGTACGCGCCGGTTCCGCCGGTCGTAACTCCGATGGATCCATCTCCCTGCGCGGCTCGAACTCCGTCGCCGTCGAAAGCACCGCCGTACTCGCGGCTCCCGCTGGTTCGATCGTGCTCGACGCCGACAGCGTGAAGGTTGCCGGCAATCTCTTCGCCCGCTCCCTCCAGCTCACCGGTGACCATATCGACGTGCTCACGGGCGCGACCCTTTCGTCGGACGGCGGTTCCATCCTCGTCGGCGGCGATTGGCAGGGCTCGAATGGCGTCCGTCAGGCGCTGACTGCCACGCTCGAAGCGGGTGCGATGGTCGACGCAGGGCAGGGCGGCAAGGTCGTGCTCTGGTCCGATATCACGAACCCGGACAGCATCACCACCGTCACCGGTACCGTCCGCGCCCTCGGCGGCCGGATTGAAACGTCCGGTCATCTCCTCGAACTTCCGGGCATCGTCCAAGCTGGTATCGGCGGCCTCTGGCTGATCGATCCGAACAACGTCACCATCAGCGCCGGCGCCACGACGGGCGGCACTTTGCCGACCTTCACCGCAGGCGTCGCGGCTTCGGTCGTCAACGCGACGAACATCCAGACCGCCGTCAACTCCGGTACGACCGTGAGCATCCTCGCCGACGGCACGATCACCCAGTCGGTCGCGCTCGCTTTCGCTCCCGCGACCGGTGTCATCGGAGGCCTCACGCTCGATACCCGGTCCGGTACGGGCGCCTCCAAGATCACCCTCGCCGGTATCACGAACGCCGGCGCCGGCACGGTCAATGTCAGCGCTTACTCCGCCGGTGTCATCGCCACCACGGCCGGCATCACTTCTTCGAGCGGACCGATCAACCTGATCCTGCAGTCGTTCAACGCCTCGAACACTTCCACCAATGGCGTCGCCGCCAATGTCCTGGTCGGCGCCGCCGTCACGACCCGTGGGGGCTATGTCATCCTCGACGGAACCGGTGGTACGATCACGGGCACAAACATCGCCCGAGGGTCCATCATCAACGGTACGGTCTATGCTAGCAGCAGTTTCACCATCAACACGACCACGGCCGGCCTGACCACGAGCACCGCGGGCGGCGATTTCACCGCCGCAGCGTCGACCAGCATCGCGAACAGCGCGGCGTTCCAGTCCAACGTCGTCACCTATAACATCGGCGGCAAGTTCTCCGTGAACGTCGCCACCAGCGCCGCCGCTGGCTGGGGTTTCGTGACTACGGGTTACCTGACGACCTCCCCGATCACGGCCTACGGCAACCTTAGCGTCACGGCGACTTCGACCGCCGCCGCCTTGTCGGCCGCCAATCTGCATGTGAGCTCGGCGCTGACCTCCACGACGGGCTCCGTCACGCTGGCCAATACTTCCTCGGTTGCGCTTTCTACCAATGGAGTCAGCGCCCTCGCGATTACGGCCGCTGTTTCCGGTGCCACGGGCGTCACGATCACGAACAGTTCCGCGCATACCGCCACGGCTTCCGTCCAAAACGGCGTCAACGGCAGTGGCGCGATTACTTCGAGCAACGGAGCGATCTCGATCACATCGACGACGAACTCGACGGCGATACCTGTCAATTATACGGGTGCGCTGTCGGCCAAGACCGGCATCACGATCAACGCCACGGGCGCAAGCGGAGCGACGATCGCCAGCCTTGCGGGCATGACGCTGACCGGTGCTGGCTCCAACCTCTCCGTCACCGCGAATAACGCCGCCGCGGGTGGTTCTTCCGGCATCGTCACCGCCGGCACGATCAGCTTGGCGAGCGGTTCCGGTCTTTCGTTGGTCTCAAATAACCTCATCAACCAGACCGGGGCGATCAGCGTCGCCGCCAACGTCAGCGGCACGGCCAGCAACCTGGTCTTCGATGCGACGACAGGTTCGAGCGCCTCGGCGATCACGACGGGCAACATCACTTTCGTCACCGGTAGCACCAGCGACGTCAATCTGACCATCAAGTCTAAGGGTTCCGCCCTGAATCCCGGTACGGTCGGCACGAGTCTCCTGAATCTTCCGGGCGTTCTGACCATCGATAACACCAACGGCGGTACGGTCGCCGCTGCCAATGCGGTGGCGGGTGTCGGACTTACCCTCAATGGCCCGATGTACGCCGGCAAGGGCGTCGTCCTTTCTGGTGTCTCGAACGGTAACAACGCCATCCAGACCTCCGCCGCCGTCGCCACGACCAACGGCAATCTCATCGTCAACGCCCTCGGCACCACGGCCATCGCCTATTACGGTTCGGCCGCCGCGGGTACGCTCACGGCCACTAACGGTTCCGTTAGCCTCAGCTCCGTTTCCACGACCGGCAGCGCCATCAACATCGTCACTGGCGCGACCATCACCGCCAAGACCGGCATCACGCTCAACGCCGCCAGCACCACCGCCGCCACCGTGGCGACCGTCGACGTCCTGACCGTCACCGGCGCAGGCGCCAACATCAGCTTCACGGGGAATGACACCGCCGCGGGGGCCAACCTCGGCATCGACGTGGGTAACGTCAACCTGGCCAACGGTTCGAGCCTCTCGCTGATCTCCAACAACAAGATCACGCAGACCGGTACGATCGCCAGCGCGGTCAACACCAACGGCTCCGCCAGCTCGATCCTCTTCGACGCGACCAACGGCTCGAACGCTTCCGCCGTCACGATCGGCACCCTGACCGTCGCGGCCGCGACCTCGACCAGCGATATCAACCTGCTCGTCAAGTCGAAGGGCTCGTCGATCACGGCCTCCGGCCCTCTCGCCACCGCGGCGATCCCGCTCCCGGGCACCATCACTTTCGACAACACCAACGGCGGCGCGATCACCCAGGCGACCGCGGTCGCCGGCGTCGGCCTCACTTTCAACGGCGGCGGCGTCTTCGGCGCCAAGGGCATCTCCCTGACGGGCGTTTCTAACAATAACTCCGCCATCACCAGCAACCAGGTGCTGACGTCGTCGACGGGTCCCGTGATCTTGATCGGAACCACCCTCACCGTGGGCAATATCTGGGGCATTACCGCCTCGGGTACCATCACCGGCAAGAGCATCACCGTCACCGCGACCAACAATACTACGGGCACGCTCGCCACCGGTGGCGCCGTAAACCTCGGCGGCTTGACCATCTTGGCCGGCGGGACCGACCTGCTCGTCACGGGTAACAACAGCAACCAGACGGCGCAGGGTGTCGTCGCCGGTGCGGTCACCGACAATGCGGTGGGCGGCAACATCACTTTCCGTTCCGATAACAACGTCACCAGCGGCGCCATCAGCCTCGTCGCCAACACGGGGGCGACGACCGCGGCCGTCACTTATGACGTTACGACCGGCAACAAGACCTCGGCGATCTCGGCCGGGGCTCTCACGGTCGGTACGGGCACCAATGCTGCGGGCATCGATTACAAACTGCTGACGAGCGGCGCGCCGATCGTCGTCGGGGCCGTCACCGTCCCGGGTCAGATCGTTTTAGATAATACCTACGGCGCAGTCTCCGGTCCGGCCGCGAGCGGTTTCATCACCTTGGCGAACGCCGCCACCTATGCGAACACCACCACCCATGGCATCAATATCAGCGGTGCCTTAAGCGGCGCCAAGGGTATCACCCTCAAAGGTGCGACGGCGGGTAGCAATCAGCACGGCGTCTACACGACTGGATCATTGCTTGCCGCCACCGGCAATATCGAGGGTGTCGGCATCACGATTGCCGGCACCGCTGGCAGCGGGTTCTATATCAGCGGAACCTCCGCGCTCGTCACGGCGACTACCGGGAACATCACCTTCACGGGCTATGAGTTGGCTGGCAATGCGGCCGTCTACCTTAACTCCGGCGCCATCTCCGCACCCTTGGGTTCTTTTACCGCGAACGGTAGCGCTAGCTCGACCGGTACTTACGGTTTTTATTCTGCAACCAGCGCGACGATCTCGGCCAAGAACAACGTCATGCTGACCGGAACGACCAGTGGTGCCTACGGCATGGCACTTAACGCCGCCGTGACCTCGACTGCCGGAGATATCATCATCTCGGCCCAAAGCGGCACCAACAACGCCTATGCGGACGCCAGCGCCCTGAATGCCTCGGCGGGAGCGATCACGCTGTCCGCCGCTTCGACTACTGGTGCGGGCTTGAGCCAGACGGGACTCGTCACCGCCAAGTCGGTGATAATCACGGGGACGATCAACGGCGCTGGTATCGCGGTGAACCTCGGCGCGGTTACGCTCGTCGCGGGAGGGGGTAGTCTCGTCGTCACGGGCAACAACGCCAATCAGTCGGGCACCGGCATCAGCCAGACCGGAAATATCACGGACAACGTCGTCGGCGGTAACATCACCTTCCGTTCGAACAATAACATCAACCAGGCCGGCGCGATCACGATGGTGAGCAATCCCGGCACGGCCGCCGCGGTGCTGACCTATGACGTCACCACGGGTAATAACACCTCGAGCATCATCGCCGGCTCGCTGACGATCACAGGCACGAACACCGGGCCGATCAACTACAACCTTTATGCCGCCGGAGCCCAGCTCAACCCCGGCGCCATCACCGTCTCGGGTGCGATCACCCTCGACAACACCTATGGCGGCACGGCGGGCGCGGGTGGCACGCCGACCAGCGGTTTCATCAATGCTGCTAACCTGTCGTTGGCGACCACGAGCTACGGCATCATCGTCGATTCAGCGTTAAGTGGCGCCAAGGGCGTTACCGTCCGAGGGGCCAGCTACAGCGGGTCGAACGTCATGGGCGTACGCATCTGGTCGAACGTCACCTCCTCCCAAGGAGACATCGAGCTGGTCGGCTATACGTTGAACGGCTACGGACTCACGAACGTCAATCCGGGCGTGACCTGGTTGACCACGACCATCAGCGCCCCGCTGGGTCGCATCACCGTCACTGGTACGGCTGCCGGCACTTCAGGCTACGGGGTGGACTTCTACACGGCTAATACCCTTTCCGCTAAGAACATCAGCGTTACTGGTACGGCGAACGGTACCGGCCTCGCGGCACGCGTCAGCAACGTGGTCGTGCTCGCCGGCGGCGGCGATTTGCTGATGGTCGGCAATAACTCGAATCAATCCGGGACTGGCCTCCAGATGGACACTGGTACGATCACGAGCAACGCCGTCGGCGGCAGCATCACGTTCAAGTCGAACAACAACATCAACCAGACCACGGCCATCGGCATGGTCGGCAACACGAGCGGCCACGCCGCGGCGCTGACCTATGACGTCACCACGGGTACGAACGCGTCCTCGGTCGTCGGCGGCAATCTGACCATCACCGGCAGCTCGACCTCGCCGATCAACTATAACCTCCTGGCCAGCGGCGCCCACCTCGACGGAGGCGCCCTGAATATCCCGGGCACGATCACCCTGGATAATACCTACGGCGGCACGGCCGGGGTCGGCGGCACGCCGACCAGCGGTTACATCACCACGGCGAACATCGCCGCCGCGGTCTCCGCCGAAGGCATCAGCATCAACAACGCCATGACCGGCGCCAATGGCATCGTGATCAAGGGCGTTTCCGGCACCTCGAACGCGGTCAATACGACCGCCACCCTGACCGCGACGTCCGGCGACATCCTCATCACCGGAGCCAGCGGTTCGGGCATCGGTTACGCCGGCAGCGGCGCGCTCGTCGCCACGGCGGGCAACGTGGTCCTGTCCGGACAGTCTAACACCGGTTCGGCCATCAACTTCTCGGGCGCCGTCACGGCGAACGCCGGCAACGTCGTCATCACGGGCAATGCCGCCAGTTCCGGGAATACCTGGGGTACCTTGGCCTCCGGACTGATCTCGGCCAGGAACATCACCGTCACCGGTACGAACAATACTACCGGCACCCTGACGGCCGGCGGTGCGGTCTATCTCGGTGCCCTCACCATCGTCGCTTCGGGCGGCAACCTGCTCGTCACGGGGAATAACAGCAACCAGCTCTCCGGCGGCGTCTATCAAGCCGGCGCGATCACGGATAACGCGAACGGCGGCAGCATCCTCTTCAAGTCGAACAATAACATCAACCAGACCGGCACGCTCGCGCTGGCGAAGAATACCAGCGGGACGGATAGCTCCGTCACGTATGACCTTTCGACAGGCAACAAGACCTCGAGCCTCGTGGCGGGCAACTTGACGGTCACGGCCGCCTCCACGTCCGGCATTAATTACAACGTATATACTTCTGGCGCTAATCTTAATCCTGGCACGGTCTCCGTCCCCGGCGTCATCACGCTCGATAACACCTGGGGAGGCACGGCCGGCGTCGGCGGTGCCCCGACCAGCGGATATATCACCTCGGCCAATCGGGCCACGCTCGCGACGGCTTCCGATGGCATCACGCTCAACAACGCCCTTGTCGGCGGCAAAGGCGTCGTCCTGCGAGGCGTCACTACCGGCAACTACGGCATCAACGCCAATTCCGCGGTGACCGCCACGACGGGTGGCATCACCCTTCTCGGCCTTGGTAACGCTGCCGCCGGCTTCTATGGTAACGGGAACGCCGTGCTGACGGCCAACGCGGGTACGATCGACATCACTGCGACCACGAACGCCGGAAACGGACTCTATAACGCCGGAGCGCTCAGTGCCCGGACTATCACTATCTTGGGCGAGGCGAACTCGACGTCCTCGGGCGTCGTGCTGTATGGCACGGTGACCCTCGTCGCCGGCGGCACAGGGCTTACGGTCACGGGTAACAACCCGAACCAGGCGGGGCAGGGCGTCTCGGCTAACGGAAGCGTCGTGGTCAACGCCATCGGCGGCAACGTGTTGTTCAAGTCGAACAACAATATCAACCACACCGGCAACATCTCCATGGTCGCCAATACGAGCGGCCAAGGTAGCGCGGTGACCTATGATGTCTCCACCGGCGGCAAGAGTTCGACCATCGTCTCGGGGAACCTGACCATCACGGCGGGTTCGACCTCGAACATCGACTTCAACCAGTATACCGCCGGCGCGACGATCAACCCCGGCGTGATCACCGTCCCCGGTGTCATCACCCTCGATAACACCTACGGCGCGGCGACGGCCGGTGCCACGCCGGCCAGCGGTTACCTGAATGCTTCCACCCTGACCACCGCCTTGGTCACGAGCTCCGACGGCATCACGGTCAATAATACCGTCAGCGGCGCCGCCGGCGTCGTCCTGCGCGGCGTTTCCTTCGGCGGCTCGGCGGTCTCGGGATCCTCCGCGGTGAGCTCGAGCCTGGGGGCCATCGACGTGCTCGGCGTCTCCACGACGGGCAACGCCGTCAACCTCACCGGCCTGCTGACGGCCAAGGGCATCACGCTCACCGGTACGCGCACTCTGTCCAGCGGTAATAATTCCGTCCGCCAGGGAGCGATGACGATCCTCGCCCTCACCCCGACCGAAGCCGCCGCGGGCGTCCTCGGCAACGTCGTCATCACCGGTAACAGCTTCGACCAGGTCGGCAACGGCGTCTACGCCTACGGCAACATCACGTCCAACGCCAACGGCGGCAGCGTGACGTTCCGTTCGAACAACAACATCAACCAGACCGGCACCATCTCGTTGGTCGCCAACACCAGCGGCCACGGCAGCGCGATCACCTACGACGTCTCGACGGGCAACAAGACCTCGTCGATCGTCACGACGAATTCCGTCATCGCGGCGGGTTCGACCTCGGGCATCGACTACAACATGTTCGCCAGCGGCGCGGCGCTCAATCCGGGCCTCATCCGCGTCCCGGGCGTCATCACGCTCGACAATACCTATGGCGCGGCCACGGCCGGCGCCACGCCCGTCAGCGGCTTCATCACCGCGGCTAACCTGGCCAGCCTGGCCACCACCTCGAATCCCGTCGTGATCGACCAGGGCAACGCCCTGTCGGGCGACCGCGGCGTGACCATTCGTTCGGTCGTCAATTCGGGCATCTACGGCGTCGCCATCATGCTGCTCGATAACGTCACGAGCTCGCAGGGGAATATCTCCCTCACGGGTACGGCGGCGAACGGGTACGGCATCGGTAATCTGCGGCCCAACGTCCAGTGGTATGCGTCGGCGCTCAGCGCTCCTTCGGGACAGGTCAGTGTGACCGGCACCATCGGCGGCTCCGGTAACGGCATCGCGGTGGCGGTCGGCCTCGACGGCGTAGGCAGCATCACGGCCAAGACGATCGATGTCGTGGGTAACGCCACCGGCCTGACCGGTAACGCGGTCCGCCTCGGTCGACTGAACCTCCTCGCGGGCGGCGGCGACCTCACGGTCACGGGCAATACCGTCACGCAGTCGGGTTACGGCATCACCCAGGAAGGCGTGGTCACGATCGCCGGCAACGGCAGCAGCGCCACCTTCCGCTCGAACAATAACATTACCCAGAACGGGTTGATCAGCGTGGTCGCGAACACGAGCGGCCATGCCAGCGCGGTGACCTATGACGTCTCGCGCGGCGACAAGTCTTCGACGGTCGTCATCAATACGCCGCTCACCATCGCCGCGGGTTCGACCTCGCGGATCGACTACAACATGTTCGCGAGCGGCGCGGTGCTCAACGCGGGCTCCCTGCCGACAATCCCGGGCGTCATCACGATCGACAATACGTATGGCGCGGCCACGGCCGGCGCGACGCCGGTCAGCGGCTTCCTCACCACGGGCAACATCGCCCTCGCGACCACGAGCAACGCCATCGTCATCAACGCCGGCCAGCCTCTGGTCGGCCAGTATGGCGTCACCCTGCGCGGCGCGACGAACGGCAACACCGCCTCCAAGGCCATCCTCATCAACGATAACATCACCAGCGCTTCGGGCGCGGTCGTGCTCGATGGCGTGGCGGGCTCCGGTTATGGCGTCTTTTACCCGAACACCACCTATGGCCTCAGCGGCCAGTCGGTCACGGTCATCGGCAACAACCTCGGGACCACGACCATCGCCCCGGTCTCCATCGGCAAGCTCAACGTGCTCGCGGGCGGCGGCAACCTGAGCGTCACCGGTAACAAGACCACGGCGGGCGGCGCCGCCGGCATCATCCAGAACGGCAACGTGACGAGTCTCTCGAGCGGAGGCAGCCTGTTCTTCTCCTCGAACAACGTCATCACCCAGAACGGAGCGATCTCCGTCACGGCGAACACTTCGGGCCATGCGGCCGAGGTCACGTATGACACCACCGCGGGCAACAAGCTCTCGGTCATCAACCCCGGCGTGATCGCCTTCACGGCCGGTTCGACGAGCGACATCCATTACAAGAACCTCGCGAGCGGCGCCGAGATCATCGTCAACAGCGCGTTGAACGTCCCCGGCTCGATCTTCCTGGACAATACCTGGCTCAACGGCGCTTCCGGCGGCATCACCGCGGCGAACGCTTCGACCTATGGCACCTCCGTCAACGGCTTGCTGGTCTCCACGAGCCTGACCGCGACGGGCGGGATCACGCTCAAGGGCGTCACGGGCTCGGCTTCCACGACCTACAAGGGCGTGAGCGTCACGGCCGGTACCTTCACCGCCACGGGCACTTTCGCCGTCGGACAGGATGCCATCAACATCACCGGCGTCTCCGCGGGGGTCACGGCCAACCAGTCCGCCATCAGCCTCACGGGTACGGTCGCGATCATCAATAATTCGATCAACGGCAACACGAGCCTCATCGCGCTCGGTGGCCGCTATTACGACCCGGTCACCATCACCAACGCCGCCACGGCGGGCGCGATCGCCATCAGCGCGATCGGCGATTCGGCCGCGGTCGTCACCACGACGGCCACCACGGTGACCCAGAACTCCAACGCCGGCGTCTTCGTCTTTTCGTCCAACAACGGCAACGTCACTCCGCCCAGGATCGTCAACAACGGCACCGGACCGGTGGCCATCGCCGCCGGCGCCTACCTGCCGGTCGGCGTGGCCACCGGCGGTCAGATCGTCGGCCTCAGCGGCAACTCGATCACCTCGCCGATCGGCAACGTCTATCTCTATTCGGGCATGCCGACGGTCGCCTCGAACTCGACGACGGCCACTTCGCAGAACACGCTCGCCTACCTCGACCCGGTGCTCGGCGCCCTGGACTTCGGCAACACGCTCTTCGGCAAGGCCTATGCCGCCGGCAACGTCGCAGCGGGGTCGCCGATCACGACCGCCGCAGGCCTCAACACTTCCGAGATCTTCAACGCTCTCGGCAGCAACAATACCGCCACCGGTTCCGCCGTCGGCCCGGCCATCCAGTTCCGTTTCGTCGCGCAGGCCAACCTGCTGCTCTCGGATAACTTCACGAAGGTCTACGGCACCAACGACCCGAGCGCGGCCTACGACTCCGTCGCCATCGCCGGCTCCTTGGAGAATCTCCTCAATGCCCGCCTGATTCGTAACTCGGTCAAGAACCCCGGCTTCACGGTCGTCGGCGGCATCGAATACTTCAACGTAGTCGCCAACGGCGTGCAGTTCCGTCTGCCGATGGCCGATTTCATGAACTCCGTCACCGGCACGCGCGCCCAGTATGGCACGCTGGCGGGAGAGCAGGTGACCCCCGGCAGCACGCCCTATGCCTATGCGCTGACCAGCCGTCACGGCGTGCTCATGGCCGCCGGCGTGGATGTCACCTTGGTCGGTAATAGCGCCAAGGCGCCCTACCTCGGTCTCGAGATCTCGGCCGCCCCGCTCAGCCTCACCCAGTCCGCCCAGACGAAGACCTACGGCCAGACCTTGGCTCCGGTCGGCACCGGCGCCCAGGCCTCCGGCGTCATCAACGGCGTCACGGTCGACGGCGTCACGATCAACGACGTACTCGACAGCTTCGCGATGACCTCGGCCGGCTTCGCGCCCACGGCGAACATCGGCACCTACGCCATCACGCCCGGCAGCCTCAGCTTCTCGACCGGCTCCGCCTCCAACTACGCCGTCTCGGCCAACTCCGCCAGCGTCACGGTCAATCGCGCTTCGCTCGTCGTCACCGCCAAGAACGCGGTGAAGTTCGAGGGAATGCCCGACACCGCCGGTTTCCTCGGCGTCAACTACGTCGGCTTCGCCAACGGCGAGAGCTCTTCCGTCCTTCTTTCCGGTGGCACCACGGGCATCACTGTCGCCCGCAATAACAGCTCGGTCAATGCGATCGGCGCCTACCCTGGCGTGCTCATCGCGGCTGGTCCGGCCACCCGTGGCAACTATGCGATCACCTACGCCCCGGGCGATTTCGAGGTCAAGGTGCTGCCCCCGAACACCCTGGCGGTCATCGCAGACACTTACGCGACCTACGGCACGACCGGCGGCGTCTCGGCCCTGTCTTCCGTGGTCTATAAGGATAGCGGCAGCGTCCTCCATACCCTGACCTACGCCAGCGGTAGCGGTACCGCCACGTCGGGTTCCTATGTCTATGCGGACGGAGCCAACGGCAACGTCACCTTCACCCTCGTCCCGACCGGGACGGCGCTTTCTTCGGCCGGTAAGCCGCTCGTCGGCGCCTACGCCCTCGTCGGTTCCGGCACCCTTACGACCACGATCCCAAGCCTGACCAACACGCTTTTGGTCGCGGGTAATCTCAATGTCACCCCGGCCAACGCCAGCATCACGGCCACGGCGACCTCGTTGGTCTATAATTCGACCGTTCGCACGCAGTCCGTGGCGACGACTTCCGGTTTCCTCTCGGGCGACGTCCTGACGATCGCCGGCACGCAGGCGACCGGCACGCACGCCGGCACCTATGCCTCCGCGATCACGGTCGCGAGCGGCAACGCCAACGCCGACCTTCAGAACTATAACGTCACCCTTACGAATGCCAATCTCACCGTCACGCCTGCCCCGCTGACGCTGACCGGCGCCGGTACGGTGACCAAGGTCTACGATGCGACGACCAACGCGACGCTCGCCTTCAACAGCGCCACCTTGAGCGGCGTGTTCGCGGGCGATACCGTCGGCTTCGACTCCACGGCTCTCACGGCCGTCTACCCGAGCAAGAACGTCGGCACGCGCGCCCTCGTCATCTCCGGTGGCGCCGCCGCCCTCACGGGCGCCTCGTCCAGTGATTACATTCTGACGGGACTCAATGCCTTCACGGGCACGATCACCCCGGCTCCCTTGGCCCTCATCGGCGTGGGGAATACCACGAAGGTCTATGACCGTACGACCGCCGCCAGCCTCAACGCCTCGGGCTCGGCCGTTTCCGGCCTCATCTCGGGTGACGTGGTCGTCTTCGATCCTGCGGCTCTCACCGCCGTCTTCGCCGACAAGAACGTCGGTACCGGCAAGGCGCTCACCGTCACCGCGGGCGCCGCGGCTCTTACGGGAGCGGATGCGGGCAACTATGCCTTCGCCAATCTGGCGAGCTTCACCGGTTCGATCACCCCGGCCTCGCTGACGCTCACCGGCGTCGGCTCCGCGACCAAGGTCTATGATGGCAGCGTCGACGCGCCTCTCGGCCTCGGCTCCTCCTCGGTCACCGGTGTCCTCACCGGCGATACGGTCAGCTTCAGCTCCACCGGGCTGACCGCGGCCTACGCCGATAAGAACGTCGGCACGGGCAAGGCGATCACCCTCACCGCCGGCGCGACCGCGCTCACCGGCCTGGATGCGGGTAACTACGTCATCGCGAACCTCGGCGCCTTCACTGGCACCATCACCCGCGCCGCCGCGACGCTCACCGCGACCGGCTCCGTCACGAAAGTCTATGACCGCACCACCGCCGCGACCCTCGGGGTCGGCGCCTATACCTTCACCGGGGTGGTCTCGGGCGACGACGTCACCCTCGACTCGACCCAGGTCTCCGCGACCTTCCCGAACAAGAACGTCGGCGCCGGCAAGGCGCTCGTCGTGGCCGCCGGCAACTCCGCCTTGAGCGGAGCGGATGCGGGTAATTATAGTCTGACTGTCGGCTCAGGCTTCGTGGGTGAGATCACTCCGGCTCCGTTGACCCTCACCGGCTTCGGCTCCGTCACCAAGGTCTACGATGCGACCGTCGCCGCTCCTTTGAGCACCGGTTCCCTCGCGCTCTCGGGCGTGATCTCCGGAGACGCCGTCACCGCTAACACGTCCGCGGTCACCGCCAGTTTCGACGATAAGAACGTCGGCGCGGGCAAGGCCCTCGTCGTCTCGAGCGCCGCCGTCGTCCTCTCCGGCGCCGGCGCCTCCAACTATTCGCTACAGGCCGTGACCGGCCTCACCGGCACGATCACGCCGGCCCAACTTTTGATCGGCGGACTCTCCGTGCCGGCCAGCAAGGTCTACGATGGCACCACCGCCGCCTCGGTCACCGGTTCGCCGACCTTCGTGGGTCTGCTTGGTACGGACAGCGTGAGTCTCGTGGGTTCCGCCATGGGCTCCTATAATACCAAGAACGTCGCCACGGCGAACACCGTGAGCTTCACCGGCCTCACCGTCTCCGGCGCCGACGCCGGCAACTACGTCATCTCCTCGTCTTATACTCTCCCGGCCACGATCACCCCGGCCGCGCTCACGATGAGCGGCCTCACCGTCGCCGCCAGTAAGGTCTACGACGGCAATACCTCGGCCGTCGTCGGCGGTGCCGGCGTGCTCGCCGGCATCTTCGGTTCCGATACGGTCGCCCTCAGCGGCACCGCGGTCGGCACCTATAACAGCAAGAACGTCGTAACGGCTTCCCAGGTCGCGCTCTCCGGTCTGACCCTCGGCGGCGCCGATGCTTCGAACTATACCTTCACGATCCAGACTCCGGTCGCCGCGATCATCACGCCGAAGACGCTCACGATGAGCGGTCTCACCACTCCAGGCACGAAGACTTACGACGGTACCACCGCCGCCACGGTCTCGGGCACGGGCATGCTCTCTGGCGTCATCGGTGCCGATGCGGTCTCGCTCGGGGGCACCGTCGTCGGGGCTTTCGACAGCCCGGATGTCGCCTCCGCCAGCCAGGTGTCCTTCGCGGGCGCCATCCTTTCGGGTACGGCTTCCTCGAACTACGTCCTCACGCAGCAGGCTCCGGCCGTCGCGACCATCACGCCGGCGACGCTCACCGTCACGGCGAATGCGGACGCTCGTTTCGTGGGTCAGAGCGACGCAGCAGGCTTCAATGGCGTCAGCTACGTCGGCTTCGTGGCCGGCCAGGATGCGTCCACCGCCGGTCTCACCGGGTCGCTAGCCATCACCCGTAGCAATGCCTCGACCGGTTCGGCCGGTTCCTATGCCGGAGTGCTCGTGCCCTCCGGTCTGTCGGCGGGCAACTACGCGATCAACAACGTCGCCGCCAATTACGAGATCATCCCGGCGGGTCAGGTGCTCGTGAAGGTCGCCAACACCACCAATGTTTATGGTGCGACTTCGAATTACGCCGTCAGCAGCGTCCAGTACATGACCGTCGGCGGCAACGTACTCTCGTCGCTGACTCTCGGTACGGTCAGCGGATCGACCTACACCTTCGTCGACGGAATCAACGGCAGCCTCACCTTCACGCTCGGCGCGAATGGCACGCTCACCCCGGCCGGCTTCTTGCCGGTGGGTAACTATGTCATCGCGGGATCGGGTATCGGCCAGACGGGTACCAACTTCACCGGCACCCCGACCATCATCGGAGTCCAGACGATCACGCCGAAGGCCCTGACGACCACCGCCAGCAAGGTCTACGACGGCACCACGGTCTATACTTCCGCGCAGGTCGGCCTGAACGGCGTCCTGGCGGGCGACACGGTGAGCGCCACCGGTTCGACTGAGCTCGCCACCGCGGGCGTAGCCTCGGGCAAGAGTTACGACCTCACCGGCCTGAGCCTCGCCGGCACCCAGGCGGGCAACTACTTCGTCGACACCTCCGCGAACGCCACCAACGGAGTGGTCGCGACCAAGGCGCTGACGGTCACCCTGTTGTCGGACCGCAAGACCTACGACGGCCTCGCCTACGTGGGCGGGAAGGGCGCCATTTTCGCTGGTTTCGTCAACGGCGAGGACGCCTCCGCCCTCGGAGGCTCGCTCGTCTTCGGCGGCAGTTCCCAGAACGCCGTCAACGCGGGCAGCTACGCGCTCTCCGGCTCGGGCTTCACGAGCACGAACTACGCGATCTCCTATGCTCCGGCCACCCTCACGGTGAACAAGGCCGCCCTGACGGTGGTCGCTGCGGATGCGATTCGTACCTATGGCGCCGCCAACCCGACCTTCACGACGCCCCTCACCGGCTTCGTGAACGGCGAGACCTTGGCGACCTCCGGTGTCACCGGTGCCGGCAGTGCGACCTCCGTCGCGACCGCGACGAGCAACGTCGGCAACTACGCCATCGTCCCGAGCGCTTCCGGTTATGCTTCGAATAACTACGATTTCACCGGTAGCGTCAACGGCCGCCTCACGGTCACCCCGGCCACGCTGACCGTCACGGCGAACGCCGCGACCCGTCAGTATGGCTTGGTCAATCCGGCCTTCGCGGGCACGGTCACCGGCTTCGTCAACGGACAGAGCCTTGCCGCCGCCACGACGGGCACGTTGGCCTTCTCCACGCCGGCTACCGCCGCCAGCAATGTCGGCAGCTACGACGTGACCGGCTACGGCCTCGTCGCCAACAACGGCAACTACGTCTTCGCCCAGGCCGCCGGCAACGCCACGGCCCTCGCGGTGACCCCGGCTCCGCTGACGGTCACGGCCGCCGCCGCCACCAAGACCTACGACGGGCTCGCCTTTGCAGGCGGTAACGGAGTCAGCTATGCTGGTTTCCGTAACGCGGACTCCGTCGCCAATCTCGCCGGCACGCTCGCCTTCACCGGAACGAGCCAAGGAGCGACCAACGCGGGCACTTATGTGCTCACCCCGGGTGGCCTTTCCTCGGGCAACTATACGCTCAGCTTCGTCAATGGTGCTCTGACCATCGGTAAGGCATCGCTGACGCTCCAGGCTGCGGATGCTAACCGCGTCTATGGTTCGGCCAACCCGAGCTTCGTCGTGAACCTGCTCGGTTTCGTGAACGGCGAGACCGCGACCAGCGCGGGAGTCACCGGCAGCGCCGGCGTGACCACCGCCGCGACCGCGTCAAGCAACGTCGGCAACTACGCGCTTACTCCGACGGCGGGTTCCCTGACCGCCGCGAATTACGTCTTCCCCAATGCCATCGACGGCGTCCTCACGGTCACGCCGGCCACGCTGACGATCGCCGCGAACGCCGCGAACCGCCAGTATGGCTTGGTCAATCCGGCCTTCACCGGCACGGTCACCGGCTTCGTCAACGGGGATACCCTCGGCAATGCGACCACGGGTTCGCTCGCCTTTACGACGACCGCCACCCAGGCCAGCAATGTCGCTAGCTATGCGCTTTCCGCCTCGGGCCTCACGGCCAGCCATGGAAACTACCTCTTCGTCGAGGCACCGGCGAACGGCACCGCCTTCACGGTGACTCCGGCTCCCCTGACGGTCACGGCGGTCGCCGCCACCAAGACCTATGACGGCCTCGCCTATGCGGGTGGCAACGGCGTCACCTACGCTGGCTTCCGTAATGGCGACCTCGCCAGCGGCCTCACCGGCACGCTTGCCTTTACCGGCACCAGCCAGGGAGCGATCAACGCGGGCACCTACGCCATCACCCCGACGGGCCTGTCCTCCGCTAATTATACGGTCTCCTTCGTGGACGGCGCGCTGACCGTGGCCAAGGCTTCCCTGACGGTCACTGGTGGCAACAGCACCCGCGTCTATGGCGCGGTGAATCCGGGACTTACCAGCACAATCAGCGGCTTCGTCAACGGCGAGACCTTCTCGAACACCGGCATCTCCGGTGCCGCCTCGGTCACGACCGCCGCCACCGCGACTAGTAACGTCGGCAATTACGCAATCGTCCCGGCCGCGGGCACCCTCGCCGCCGCCAACTATTCCTTCGGTAGTTTCGTCAACGGCACGCTCGCGGTCACGCCGGCGACCCTGACCATCACCGCCAACGCGTCCACGCGCCTCTATGGTGCCGCCGATCCGGCCTTCTCGGGCACGGTGAGCGGCTTCGTCAACGGCGAGACTCTGGCTTCGGCCACCACCGGCACGTTGCTCTTCACGAGCACGGCTACGGTCACCAGCAACGTCGGTAGCTATGCGCTGACGGGTGTCGATCTTCTCGCCAGGCACGGGAATTACGTCTTCGTCCAGGATGCCGCCAATGCGACGGCGTTGACGGTGACCCCGGCTCCGCTGACCGCGACAGCGGTTTCCGCGGCGAAGTCCTACGACGGCGTCGCCTATGCCGGCGGGGCCGGCCTGACGTTCAGCGGCTTCCGTAATGCCGACTCGGCCGCTAGCCTCTCGGGTACGGCGACCTATGCCGGCACCAGCCAAGGGGCGACCAATGTGGGCAGCTATGTACTCACGCCTGGCGGCCTCTCGAGTGCCAATTACACGATCAGCTACGCCCCTGGCGCGCTGACCGTGAATCCGGCGGTCCTCACCGCCTCGCTGGCTTCCAGCGACAAGGTCTACGACGGCAATACTTCCGCGACGGGTAGCCTCACGCTGTCGGGCCTCGTCGGTTCCGAAACCCTCGGCGTCTCGGCTACCTACGCCTTCAACAACAAGAACGTGAACTTGGCCAACACCGTGACCGCCTCGTCGGTCACGCTGGCCGATGGCACGGGTCTCGCCAGCAACTACGTCCTGGCCTCTGGTCAGACCGCTACGGCGCACATCACGCCGCTGGCGGTCGCCGTCACCGGCGTCTCCGCGGTGAACAAGGTCTACGATGCGACGGACGTCGCCACCCTCGCGGGCACGGCGATCGTCACCCCGCTCTCGGGTGCTGGTGATAGCCCGGTCATCATCGGGACGGCTAACGCGACCTTCGCCGATAAGAACGTCGGTAACACCAAGGCCGTCACGGTTGGCGGCTACTCCCTCAGCGGCGTCGGTGCCAGCAACTACAGCCTGCTGCCTGCGGCTGGGCTTACGGCTGATATCACCCCCGCGACCCTCCGGGTCGCCGTGAACAGCGACGCGAAGTTCGTGACCACCCTGGATCCGGCTACCTTCAACGGCGTCAGCCTCAGCGGCTTCCTGGGCGCCGACTCTCTGGCCGACGTCTCCGGCAGCGCGACCATCACGCGCACGAATGCAGCCGTCAACGGAGCGGGTACCTACGCCGGCGTCCTGACCGCCACGGGTCTCTCGGCTCAGAACTACGTCATGAACTACACCCCGGGCGACTTCACGGTCGTCCCGGCCGACCGCATCCTGGTTCGAGTCGCCAATGAGACCGTGACCTACGGCACCGCTGCGAACCCCAGCGTCCAGAGCGTCCAGTATTTCAACGGCAGCACCGGACTCGTCTCGCTCACCCGCGTGGGGGCGACGAACACCTTCGACGACGGCGTCGTCGGCGGCAACGGCACGGTGACCTTCTCGGTCGTCGCGGCCAACCCGCTCCTGAGCGCCGGCGGCAACCTCCGCGTCGGCACCTACGGGCTCGGGGTCGAGACGGCTTCGCTCGTCATCACCGGCACGAACTTCACCGGCACGCCGGTCGTCGCCGGCACGCTGAACGTGACGCCGCTCTCCGTCCAGGTGACCGGCATCACGGCGGCCAATAAGGCCTACGATCGTAACAACGCCGCCACCGTCTCCGGCGGAGTCATCGCCTCCCTCACGGGCGATGCCGTTTCCGTCTCCGCGGCCGGCGTCGTCGCCAGCTTCGCGGACAAGATGGCCGCCAACGGCAAGAGCGTGACCGCTACCGGCTACGCGCTGACCGGCGCGGATGCGTCCAACTACCAACTCGTCCAGCCTGCGGTCGTCACCGCCAATATCACGCCGATCAGCCTCACGGTGACCGGTGCCACGGCTCTTAATAAGGCATACGATGGTACCTCCGTCGCCACCATCAGCGGCGGCGCGATCACCCTCGCCGCTGGCGAGGCGGTCTCGCTCGTCACGTCCGGGGTCGTCGGCGCCTTCGCCGACTCGGCGGTCGCCAACGGTAAGTCGGTCACGGCTTTGGGCTTTGCGCTTAGCGGTGCCGACGCCACGAACTACGTCCTTGCTCAGCCCTCGGGCTTCACGGCCAACATCACCCGTCGCCTGCTGACCTTCAGTAACGCCGCCGCCTCCTCCAAGGTCTACGACCGCACCAAGGCCACCACCGGGTCTCTCTCGCTCGTCGGTGTCGTTGGTAGCGAGTCCGTCCTGGCCTCCGTGGGCGCCGCCGCCTTCCTCGATAAGAACGTCGGCACGGCCAAGACCGTCAACCTGACCGGCATCACGCTCTCGGGTACCGATGCCGGCAACTATGTCATCGTCTCCACGGCGACCGCCACGGCCGATATCACTGCGCTGGCCCTAACCCTCATCAGTCAGGCCGCCGCCTCCAAGGTCTACGATGCGGGCACGCTTACGACCGGTTCCGTCGCGCTCTCGGGCGTGATCACGGGCGACGCCGTCGGCGTCTCCACTCCAAGCGCGCGCTTCGTCGACAAGAACGTCGGCACGGGCAAGACCGTGAACCTGACCGGTATCGCCCTCACCGGCGCCGATGCGGGTAACTACAGCGTCGCCTCCTCGACGACCGCCCTGGCGAACATCTCGACCCTCGCCCTGAACGTCACCGGCGTCACCGCCGCCAATAAGGCCTATGACCGCCTCACCGCGGCCACGGTCTCGGGTGGCGTGATCAGTGTCCTCGGAGCCGACGTCGTCAACCTCAACGCCTCCGGCGCAACGGGCGTGTTTGCGGACAAGAACGCGGCTGTCGGCAAGACCGTGAACGCTAGGGGTTACGTCATCAGCGGAGCAGATGCGGCGAACTACTCGCTCGTCCAGCCCGCGGGCGTCACCGCGGACATCACGCCGCTATATCTCTCGCTGGCCGGCCTGTCGGCCTCCGACAAGACCTACGACGGTAGCACCGCCGCCAAGGCGACCGGCACCCTCGTGGGCGTGCTCGCGGGCGATACCGCCCTGGTCAGCTCGCTCGCCGGCACGTTCGCTGACGCCGAGATCGGCACGGGTAAGACCGTGACCATCACGACCGGCGTGCTCACCGGCGCCGATGCGATCAACTACCGCATCACGCCTGGCCAGGCCACCACGGCCTCGATTACCCGCAAGGATGACGGCACGAACAACTTCCTTCTCGGTGCCTCCAAGATCGCTGGTATCGGCGGCTTCAAGTCCTTCGACTCGTCGGACTTCAAGTATCCGCTGCCCAAGACCTTCCTTCTCGGTTCCGCCGACGCGGTGAAGCAGGGTGAGCCCGCGACGCTGACCACCGGCGAGATCGGCGCCCGCCCGGTCACGGGTTATTACACCTCCGAGGAACAGCCGACCGGGACGACTTCGTTCCGCTACGTCTACCCCAAGGTCAACCTCGGTCAGGCCTACTACGTCGGCGCCCTCGGTGGCGACGACGCCAAGGCCGCCGGCGGCGAGACCACCGAAACCGTCGAGGCGAAGTAGTTTAGGGAGAGGGGCAGGGGTCGGGGTAGGGATAGTTGCTCGTGCTGTCCTCTGTCTCGGGTAGGGGCGCCACTGCATGGCGTCCGCTCGACTCCCTGCTGCGCCCAACCGCCAACCGCTGAGACCTGTCATGGGTAGGGCGGCCATTGCTATGGCCGCCGTTCGCCGACGAGCGTGGGGCTAGCCGGGTAGGGTGATTGTGCGTTCCGACGGCCGTCCGCCCACGGACGTGATGGCAATCACGTCCCTACCTTTAGCAGGCCCGGGACCAGTACCCGAAACTGAGCCCCTGAACCAGAGACCCGACGGCCGAGGCCTGGGATCTGAAAGTATTTCATATTCCCCAGCCAATCATCCGGTCTCCGGTTTCCCTTTGAATGGCGTCTTGTTGCCTTGGGTAGGGTCGGGACCGCGTCACGACATAGTTGTCTCGGAGGCGCACTTCTGAGGTCTTTTTCAGTTTGCATCACGTCACGCGGTTAATTTCATCTCCTTCAGGTGTGTAGGCCGACTCGCTCGGCCGAGATATCTCCCAACGGAGCGCGAAAGCGCTCCGTTTTCATTTAGGGTTTCGTTCGAAGAGGGCTCTGACCTTTTGCCTTACTGGCCACGCTGGGGCAGCAGTCCCGATTGTCCCAGTGGGCGGTTTACAAAACCGGATCGAATCGGCTTGTTTGTAAATTAATATAACGTAAAGTTTACAAATGGCCGCCAAGGAATCCTGTTATGTCTACCGCCGTCCGCCGGTCGACCTGAGCCGCGGCTGGGCTGGCCTGTCCTCGGCCACCGCGGCGGTGGCGCGTTTCGACTCGGTGGCCGCCGGCCTTCCGGCCACCCTCAAGGGCGTCACTTACCGTGACTTGCTTTTCCGCATGGAGGCGTCCTCGAGCTCGGCCATCGAAGGGGTGGAGGCTTCCGCCCGGCAATTGATCATGGACGAGATCTCGGCCGGCACGGAGGAGTCCGTTTCCCCTGATGAGCAGGTGCGCGAGGCCGCCAGGTCGCTCGCGGCGATACATGCCGCCGTCGATCTGCCCGCCCGTCGGCCCATCACGCCCTCGTTCCTGTTCGCGATTCATGCGCTCCTGATGCAAGGGGTCGCCGGCGCCCATCCTGGGAAGTTTCGCCAGCCCCCTTATGTCGGCTACGCAGCTGGCCGGCCCGCGGTTGACTCGAAACTCGTCCCGAAGTGCATGGACGATCTTCTTGGTTTCATGGCCGAGGACTCAGGTCCCGAAGGTCCGTTGGTCCGGGTCGCCATCGCTCATGCGCTGTTTGAACTCATCCACCCCTTCCACGATGGTAACGGAAGGATGGGGCGGTTGCTCATGCCCCTGCATCTCATGCGCGCGGGTGCCACGACCGAGTCTAATCTGGTGCTCTCCGGGCAGCTCTATGCGCAGCGCGAGGATTACCGCCAACTTCTGGCCAATCTCCATAAGCGGGGGACGACAGCGGATTGGGTCGCCTGGGTCGAGTTCATGCTTGGGGTCATGAGGGAACAAGCCCTGGATCACGCCGCCTTCTTCCGACTCATCCGGAAGAGGTTCGACGAGATTTCCGAAGCCACGCTCGAAGCGGCGGGCCAACGCGCCGCCGGCCACCCCTTGCCGAGGTTCTTGGCGAGCCCCGCCTTCACTGTGCCCTCCATCATGGGCGAAGAGAATCGGGTCACGGTTCACAAGTGGATCGAGAAGCTGGTCGCCGCGAAGGTGATCAAGGTCGAGCGTGCCGGCGTACGTCGTCGCGCCACGATCTACCTTTGCCCCGGACTCATGAACCTGCTGGGGCGCAAGTGAGCGGCCGCGGCTGACCAAGGGTGGTCAGCCTTACCCTTGTCAGGTATTGGCGGCTAGCGGTTGGCGGTTGGGAATTCATTCCCCGCCACCTGCCACCTGGGGCCGCCACCCGCCACCTGAATATGGAGGCAACTAGGGCAGCACGTGGTGCTGCCCCTACCTCGATACAGGCGGATGCGATGTCATCGCATCCCTACCTTTCGTGATTCATCTATTCAGTCCTCTGCGCAGTCCTCGATCCTGCCCTCGACTCAGTCCTCTATTCTTTACGCAATCCGGCTCCAAAGCACCTTGAGGTAACGTCCGTCGGGGTGATTGGAGGCGTTGGGGTGGTCGCCGCCGGGGCCGGTGCGATCAAAGATTTGCAGGCGCTTTTGGTAGCGGTGGGCGGCCTTACTGACGAGGTCCTCAAAGGCTTCGGGGGAGACGAGCCCGGAGCAGGAGCAGGTCACGAAAAGACCCCCTGGGGCCACGAGCTGCATGGCGAGGACATTGAGATCGTTATATTTCTTAAGTCCTTCTGCCTCAAACTCTTCGTCGCGGCTATCGACGAACTTAGGGGGGTCGCAAAGGACCAGATCCCAGGTCTTGCCGTTCTTCTGCATCTGGCGGATCCAAGTGAAGGCGTCGGCATGGACGAAGTCGATGCGGACGTTGTTCAGGTTCATGTTCCGCTTGGCCATCTCGATGGCTTTTTCATCCAGGTCGACACCGGTGACTTCGGTGGCGCCGGCGAGCTTGGCGGCGATGGAGAAACCCCCGGAATAACAGCACAAATCGAGGACTTTGAGGCCTTTGGCGAGGGCGCCGAAGCGACGACGGTTGTCGCGCTGGTCGCAGAAGAAGCCGGTCTTGTGGCCTTCGGCGAAGTCGACCTCCTGAATCATGCCGAATTCCTTAATTTTGACGAAACGGACGGCCGATTTCGAGATGTCCGTCGGCATAATCCCTTCAATACGAGCGACATGCGCATCCACTTGGACAATCTCGCGCTTGGTGCCCACGGCATCGTGCAGGATGGGGATCCAGCGGGGGAGGCGGCGCATGACCGCATACGACGAGACCTCGATGGAAAGCACGTCGCCTAGGCGGTCGACGATCAGGCCGGAGAGGAAGTCTGCGTCGGCGTTGATCACGAGATAGGCGTCGGTGTTTTCGTCGAGCTTCAGGACGTCCTTACGGAGCGCGGCGGCGCGGCGGATGGCCTGTTCGAACCAGACATCATCGGGCTTACCCGGCGTGGCCTTGAGGATGCGGAGGGCGATGGGGGCGCCGGCGTTCCAGAAACCGTAGCCGATGAAGGAGCCTTGCTTATCGTAGGCGGCGACGACGTCGCCCTGGCGGGCATCCGGCGAGACTTCGCCGACCATCGAGCGGAAGATCGAGGGCTTGGACGTGAACGTCTTCAGCTGCACCCACGGTTTCTCGCGCGCGATCGGCGCGGGGATGTTGGGTAGGCTGCTGGTCGGCTCGGACATGCCCACAGGTTCGGGGAGGCTTGCCCGTTGGCAAGCCCCGGCCGCTCCGACGGGTCAGATTACCCGATGAAGCTGCAGATATACTGGCAGATGCCCGAGCTCACGGTGATCGTGAAGCCGGACTTCGGGGCCACGTAGAAGTGGGTGCCCGCGCCGTAGGTCTTTTCTTCCTTGGAACCGTCCTGGATCACGACGCACGAGCCGTCGGTGATCTCCATGATCTCGGCCTTGTCGGTGCCAAAGTGGTAGGTGCCGGCGTAGATCAGGCCGACGGTCTTCTTGGCGCCATCGGCGGTGAGGATCGTGTGGGAGACGACCTTGCCATCGAAGTAGACGTTGGCTTTGGC
>QYQK01000100.1 GCA_007280935.1 Opitutales bacterium | reverse complement strand
CCTCCAAGACCGGCGCGATTTGTTCGAGCCGATCCACTTCCACCTCGACCAGCAAATCCGGCCGCGCTTCCCGCGCCCGCCGGACAAGGGTACTAATGCGGGCCGAGGATGAGGCGTCTCCCGCGGCTAGGTGATTGTCCTTGATCATAATCCGATCGAATAATCCGAGTCGGTGATTGAAGCCGCCCCCCTGGCCTACCGCATATTTTTCTAACATGCGGAAACCGGGCGTCGTCTTGCGCGTGTCCAGCAGGTGAGTCGACGCCGTACCCAACGCCCGGACGTGCTCACGCGTAGTCGTCGCGACCCCGCTCAGGCGTTGCAGAAAATTTAGAAGAATACGTTCGGCGGAGAGCAAATTGGCCGCGGGTCCTTCGACTTCGGCGACCACCGTACCAGCCGACACCCCAGAGCCTTCGCCGACCAGCGCGCGACCCGTGCACTCGGCGCCATAGGCCTGAAAAACGAGCGGGATCATCCCCAAGCCTGCAATCACCATCGGGCACCTGGCTACGATACGCGCCCGTGCGCGGCCCGGCCCAGCCAACAGCGAGGCGGAAGGGTCTCCGGCCCGCAGCGGTCGTTGCCGCAAGCCCGCTCCGGCTAAATCTTCGTCACGGGCTAATCCTGCGAAAGCAATCAGCCAAGCGGTGTCCAATTCTTCCCAGCGAAGACGGCGGATAAGTCGATCGGTCTGGCCCGGGTCACGCGGCATGGGTTCACCTTACGGCCTGACCACTGTCGGGCAAGGGGCTTAACGGAAGAACTCCTTGAACTTCGCCCGCCAAGATTCGGAGACCGGCGCGGCTTCGTCGCCGCAGGCGGTGGCGTAGGCCTTGAGGGCTTCCTTTTCCTTGTCGGTCATCTTCTTGGGGACGTCGATATCGACGCGGACCAGTAAATCTCCGTGGCTGCTCCCGCGAAGACTTGGCATCCCTTCTCCGCGCAAGCGGAAGACGGTGCCGCCCTGCGTGCCCGCTGGCACCTTAAGCAAGGTCTTCCCCTTGAGCTTAGGTACATTGATCTGGCCGCCCAACGCGGCTACGGAGAATTTGACCGGTATAGTGCAGGCGAGGTCATTCCCGTCTCGCTCAAAAAGTTCGTGGTCCAAGATCATCGTGACCACATAAAGGTCGCCCGAAGCGGCGCCCCGGCGCCCCGCCGAACCATTATTGCTGGAACGCAGCTTGGTGCCGCTGTCTACGCCCGGCGGAATGCGGACGTCGACCGAGCTCTCAGCGATAATTCGCCCTTCACCCGAACAGGGACGGCAAGGTTTATCGATGCTTACCCCTTGCCCGTGACAAGTCGGACAAGTCTGCCGCATGGAGAAAAATCCTTGCGAACGGATGACTTGGCCATGGCCGCCACAGGTGACGCACCGGCTCTTCTTCGCCCCGGGCTCGGCTCCAGATCCAGAGCATTTCACACAGGCCACGTGTTTCCGGTAAGGGATTTTCTTCTCTACGCCCTCCGCCGCTTCCTCGAGGGTGATTTTGATGTCCACGCGTAAATCCTCGCCGGCATTCTCGTCGCCTTCTCCGCTCGGGCTACCGCCGTTAAACATGTCGGAAAAACTTCCGCCGCCACCGCCGCCAAACATTTGATTGAAGATATCCATCGGGTCCGCCCCCCGCTTGAAACCACGGCCACCGCCGGGGCCTGGGCCGCCTTGCTCGAAAGCCGCTTCGCCGTGTTGATCGTACAGTTTACGTTTCTGCTCATCGCTCAGGACCTCGTAAGCCCGCGACGCTTTTTTAAATTTCTCTTCCGCCTCTTTGTTGCCTGGGTTGCGATCAGGGTGAAGCTCCATCGCTTTCTTACGATAGGCTTTTTTAATCTCCTCGGCGGCCGCTGATTTAGCGACTCCCAGGATGCCGTAATAGTCCTCTGCCATGACGAATGCTTATTTGGTAAAGCCCGTCGAGACGAAGACCGCGGCGGCGCGAATGACGCGATCGTTCAGCAGCCAGCCGACGCGCGCCACGCGCGAGACCGAGCCCTCCGGGATAGTAAGATGAGATTCTTGCCCGACCGATTCATGCCGACCGGGATTAAAAGCCTGACCCAACGGATTGATTTCCGCCAACCCCTGCGCCGCCATCACGGAACGCAATTGGTTGACCGCCATCCGGAAACCTTCGGCCACGGCCTGCCCTTCGGCTTTACCGGCAGCGGCTTCAAGGCCGAGCGCCAAAGCATCTAACGACGGGAGCAATTCTTCGACCAGATTGGCCGTCGCGAACTTTCGGAGGTCTTCGCGCTCGCGTTGATGCCGGCGCTGTTGGTTCTGTTGGTCGGCCTGACTGCGTAGGAGCGTGTCCTTCAGGCGCGCTACTTCGCCCTCGAGCTCGGCGATCCGGGTCGCAAATTCGGCCGAGGCTGCCGCCCCGTCGTTGGAAGATGATTCAGTCATGGGAAATTATTTTGCTTGGAGAAGTTTTTCGGTGACCGACTTGCGCAACCGCTCGCGCGCCAGATCTATGATGAGATCCATGCCGTCGGTGGATACTTTTTGTAAAGCCAAGCGACCCAGCGGCTGCGAGACCTTATCGTTAAAGTTTTTTTCGGTAATGTCCGTGGCCTCGAAAACGAAGTTAAAAGCTCGGTCCACAATCACCCGGCGTTCCGGGGAGCCGTCGCCGGAGATAATCATGATATGGCCGACCCGCACCCGCAGGTGGTCGACATGGAACGGGCGCTTAGCGGCGGGTGGCGCATCGACGGGTCCGGGCGGAGCTTTGCCGTCCGGACTCTTAAGACCCTTCATAATATCTTTCGTATTATTATCGTTCAAGTAATCGGCCTTCCCCGCGATGACTACGCGGTCGATATCCAGTTCGGCCTGCTTCACCTTGATATTTCCTTTCCAGAAGAATTCCCAGGCGTCGACTTCGAGGGCGAGGTGTTTGACCTTAAGAAATTCGCGCTCCTGCCATCGGCTGGGGTTACTGATCGAGAGCCCGTCGAACTCCACCCGGCCAGCGTAGAGATTGGTTGCATTAGCCTCGACGGAAAGATGGGCGCCTGATTTCGACAAAAGCGCCGTATCCAAAAAGGTGGGGGCGAACCGACCCAATGCCCAAACACCCATCAGGGCGATGATGACTAAAAAGAGGGCGATTCCGGCCATCACCGATAAAAGCTTGCGTAAGGCGCTTCCTGATCGGCGGGCTGGAAGGGGAAGTTTCATGTTATTATAACGATTTTGAGCAATAGCCGTGCCATTTGGGACGGTCAACGGCAGAGGCTTAATTCGAGCATTATTGGGCTATTTTGGGAATTTTACCCAATAAAAAACCCGCCTAGCTTACGCGGACGGGTCCTTCTGTCTCGGACGTGTCTCACGTCCGAAGTTAGCCGACTATTTACTTAGCTGGCGCTGCGACCGGGTCCGCGGCTACCGAGCAACCCACGACTTCGCCGACCGTGAACTTAAGGGCGTTCGGCTGATTAGGAACGATACCGACGACGACTTGTTGATCGTCCGTTTTAATCACTTCAACTTCGAGGGATTTGCCTTCTTTCTCGAGGCGTAAATGGGTTTTTACTTCTGGCTTCTCGGTACGGGCAAAGGCGATGAGGCCCAAGTCCTCGCGAACGGAGATGATGCGTGCCTTGCTGGCGTCTTCTGGGACGGCGACAGGTGCACCCTCTTTTTCCCAAGAGAAGTGAGGGGCTTCAGCATTTTTGTGAGCGCAACCAACGAACAGGGCCGAGAGAGCGAGAAGAGCCAGTGATTTTTGCATAAGATTGTGAGCAAAATGCTCTTTTCTGGCTCTACCCTAGTCAACCCCTTAATGCTTGCGGCGGGGCGGTTGGTGGGCTTCCTCGATAGTCTAATGAGTCAGGAAATCGCTAAATTAATGTTGGGCCTCCCCAAGGGAAGCCTCGAGGAGGCAACCCTTCAACTGTTTGCCCGCGCCGGCTTCCCGGTCGTCAAGAGCAGCCGCTCCTATCGCCCCTCCTTCGATGACCCCGCCCTGGATGGCCGCTTCATCCGTGCCCAGGAGGTTGCCCGCTATGTTGAACATGGGTTTTTTGACTGCGGCCTGACCGGTCAGGATTGGGTCCAAGAAAACTCCGCCGACGTCGTCCAAGTCTGCGAGCTCATCTACAGCCGGGCCTCCGCTCAAAAATCGCGCTGGGTCCTCTGCGTGCCTGAAGCCTCTCCGGTTAAAACCGCCCAAGACCTCGCCGGCAAGCGCGTGGCCACCGAGCTGGTCGAGACGACCCGGCGCTGGTTCAAAAAACAAGGCGTCGAGTGTGAAGTAGAATTCTCCTGGGGAGCCACCGAAGTCAAAGTCCCCGAATTGGCCGACGCCATCGTCGATATCACGGAGACCGGCTCATCGATCAAAGCCAATAATCTTCGCATCATCGATACGCTGCTCGAAACCACCACGGTCCTGATCGCCAATAAGAGTGCCTGGGCCAACCCGGCCAAGCGCACTAAGATCGAGCAAATCGTGCTCATGCTCCAAGGCGCCCTCGCTGCGCAACACATGGTAGGATTGAAATTCAATCTCCCACGCCAGGCTTTGGATAAAGTTTCTGCCGCTTTGCCCGCCCTGCGTAACCCGACCATCTCCCCTCTGAGCAATCCGGATTGGGTGGCGGTTGAAACAATTATCGATGCGCGCCAAGCCCGTGAATTCATTCCCACCCTGAAAGCTTCGGGGGCCGAAGGGATTGTCGAATACCCCATCAATAAGCTCGTTTACTAAGCCCGATGTCTCTGCCCGACGCCGTCCGCCTCGGACTCATCCAACTAACCGCCGAAGATACGCCGGAGGCGAATGTTCGGAAGACCATCCCGCGGATTGAAGAAGCGGCCGCGAAGGGCGCGAAAATCATCGGGCTGCAGGAAATGTTCACGACGAAATATTTCTGTGTCACCCAAGACCCGAAGAACTTCGACCTCGCCGAGCCCATCGAAACCGGACCCTCGGTCACCGAACTCGCCAAAGTTGCAAAGCGTCTCGGCGTGGTCATCGTCGCGCCACTCTTCGAAGCGCGTGGCAGCGAGGTGTACCACAATACCGCCGCCGTCATCGATGCGGATGGCTCGGTCCTCGGCAAGTATCGCAAGATGCACATCCCGCAGGACCCGGGTTTTGAAGAGAAATTTTATTTCACTCCGGGCGATCTCGGCTTCCGCACCTGGAAAACCGCGCATGGTAATATCGGGGTCTTAATCTGCTGGGACCAATGGTACCCCGAAGCCGCGCGCCTCACCGCCCTCGGCGGCGCGCAGATTCTCTTCTACCCAACGGCCATCGGCTGGTTGCCCGAAGAAAAAGCCGCGCTCGGTAAGGCGCAGCATAACGCGTGGGAAACCGTTCAACGCGGACACGGCGTCGCCAATGGCTGTTATATCGCGGCGACCAATCGCGTCGGCACCGAAGGCCGCACTCAATTCTGGGGTCAAAGTTTTGTCTCGGATCCCTATGGCGAAATCGTCGCGCGCGCTTCGGTTGAAAAAGAGGAAGTCCTCTTGGCGGATTGCGACCTCGCCCGCCAACGGGAATTTCGCCGAATCTGGCCGTTCTTGCGCGACCGTCGGATCGACGCTTATGGCGACCTGACCCGTCGTCTCCGCGACTAATCAACCATGGCCTCGCCCCGCGATCTCGGCTTCCGCATGCCAGCGGAATGGGAACCCCAGTCGGCCACGTGGCTCTCCTGGCCCTCCAATCCCAAACTTTGGCCGGGGCATTACGATCTAGTCCCCGCTAAGTTCGCCGAGTTTGCCGCCGCGATCAGCCGCTTCCAACCCGTGCGGATCAATGCCGCCGGAAAGTTGCGCGCCGAAGCCGAACGAGAACTCAAAGCCGCCAAGGCCGACCTTTCCGTCATCGAACTCGTCGATATTGCGACGGATGATGTCTGGTGCCGAGATCATGGCCCAATTTTTGTCAAACACCGTCAGACTGGGGAGATTGCGCTGACCGACTGGGAGTTTCACGGCTGGGGCGGAAAGTTTGAAGCCTCGCTCGATAACCAAGTTCCCGGAAAAATCGCCCAGCACCTCGGTGTAAAAAAGTTCTCGTTCCCGTTTGAGCTCGAAGGCGGCGGCATCGAAGTCTCTGGAGACGGTTTACTGCTCACCACCGAGGCCGTGCAAAATAATCCTAACCGCGCCGATGGCCGGGATGATGCGGCGTTTCACACCGCCATCCGCGAAGGCCTCGCCATCGCCGACCTTCTCTGGATCGGCGAAGGCTTGGCCAACGATGATACTGACGGGCACATCGACAACCTCGCTCGCTTCGTTGCATCGCGAACACTGATCGCCGTCACCGAAGCCGATAAGTCCTCCCCCAACTTCAAACCCCTGCAGGAAAATCTCCGACGCTTAGGCGAAATGCGCGTCAACGGAGGGCAGAAACTGGATGTCATCGAGCTGCCGCTACCACGAACGATTCGATTGGCCGGCCGGGAACTCCCCCCGAGCTATGCCAACTTCCTTATCGTCAACGCCGGCGTACTTGTCCCCGTCTACGGCCAAGATTCTGATGAAAAAGCTTTGGGGATCATCGGTGATTGTTTCCCGGGGCGCAAAGTGGTGGGCCTTGATTGTCGCCTACTGCTGATTGAAGGCGGGGCGTTACATTGCCTCAGCCAGCAGCAGCCGGCGTGAGTGAGACGAGTTGATCAGTTGACCAGTGGGCCGGTTGACATGGGATGCAAATGAGAGGCTCGGTTGGCCAGAGAGAAGCCGGGCTCAAAGGGGAACCGGAGACCGGATGATTGGCTGGGGAGATTTTTTCAGGTCTCGGGTCTCAGCCGTCGGGAGTCAGGTTCAGGTGTTCAGGTTCGGGCACAGGTTCAGGAGCTGAATTTTGCCCCGCACCTGAACCTGAACACCCGCACCTGAGACCTGAAGGCCGAGACCTGAGACCCGAGAATGCATCCCGCACCCTGCATGACTTTGGCCGAAGCTAACTTCCCGGTTCCCGGTCTCCCTTGCTCTCGTTGGGTCTTCTGGCCAACTGGCCAACCCATCAACCGATCAACCTGCCTGGGCTCACTTCTTCGGTTTTATTTTCGACGCGCAGGCGCAATCGCCGGCGCAGCCGCCTTCTTTGCGGCGGCGATCGGCGGCGAGCCAGCGACGGATGAGCCAGCCGGCGGCGACGCCCACGATTGCCCCGACGATGACAGCTTCGAGGGTCATGAGATGCGGATGACGACCTGGTAGACGGCCGTCGCGGCGACCCAGGCGAGGGCCGTCATATAAACAAACGAGCCCGCCGCCCACTTCCAGCCACCGGTCTCCTGAGCGAGCGTCGCAACCGTCGGGCCACACTGCGAACAGAGGGCGAAGAAGACCATCAACGAAAGCACCGCGGCGAGTGAGAAAATCGGGGTGCCGGCGCGCGGCCCCTCGGACCACTTCGCATCCTTCATAGCCTTGCGGAGATGCTGGCTGTCGGCCTTGGCACCTTCACCGACAGAATAAGTGACGCCCAGGGTCGAGACAATCACCTCACGAGCCGGGAAACTCGCCAGCACGCCGACGGTAATCTTCCAGTCGAAGCCCAGCGGATCGAAGACCGGCTGCACCGCCTTACCGAAGCTACCCATGTAGGACTGCTCGACGTACGCGGCCTGGACCTTGGCCTTAACTACTTCTTCGGCAGCCGTCGGGTTCGCCGCCTTGATGCGTTCGGCAACCGATGCGTCACGCGGGAAATAAGAGAGCGCCCACACGATGATCGTGATGGCGAAGATCACCGTACCCGCCTTCGAGACGAATTCGGCGGCGTTCTGCCACATGCGCCAGAGCACGTCGCGTGGCTTGGGCATTTGGTAGCGTGGCAACTCGAGGACGAACGGCTGGGGTTTCACCTTGAGCACGAGGCGGGTGAGCACGAACGCGGTCGGGACGGCGAAGAACAGGCCGACGCAGTGCATGCCGACCATCACGACGGATTGCCAGCCCGGACCATAGACCGGACCGATGAAGGCCGCGCACATCAGCGCATAGATCGGGAAGCGGGCCGAGCAACTCATGAATGGCACGACGAAGGCCGTCGCAAGCCGGGCCTTGGGGTCTTCAATCGTGCGGGTCGAAAGTAGGCTCGGAATCGCACACGCGAAACCGGAGAGCAACGGGACGAAGCTCTTACCATTGAGGCCGCACCAGCTGAAGAGGCGGTCCATGATGAACGCGGCGCGCGCCATGTAGCCGCTATCTTCGAGGATCCCGATGAAAAGGAAGAGGATCAGGATTTGCGGCAGGAAGACCAGGAAGGCCCCGACGCCCCCGATGATGCCGTCAGCCAGCAGGCTCTGGAGCATCGGATACGCGTCGAGAGGTGGCGCGACGACTGTCTTCGTCCAGTCGACCCCAGACTGAATCCACTCCATCGGGAACTTCGCCAGCCAGAAGACGGAGGCAAAGAAGCCCAACATGATGCCGGCAAAGAGCACGGGGCCCAAGAAACGGTGCAGTAACAATCGGTCGACCGCCGCCGACCGACTGGCGCGTGCGGCGCCCTCCTTGACGACGCCTTCAAGCGCCTTACGCAAACGCGCGTAATGCACCAGCGGTTCGGCCGCCAAGGGGTTATATCCCGACTGACGCACCTTCTCGCGCGCCTGTCGGATAACTGGGTCGCGCTGTTCCGGCTTCCATTGCAACCGTTCCGCCAAGGCAGAATTGGAATCAAAAATCAGCCGTTGGGCTTCCGCCGAAGTAATCTTGCGTCCCGTGTCCTTTAAAATGGCGGCCGTAACATCTTCCAGCGCCGCTAAAATTTTTTCAGGCCATACCACCCGCGGTAAAAGTTTTTTTCTTTCTAGGGTCTGCGCGATGGCACGGCGAACATCAATCACGCCTTCGCCTTTCCAAGCCGAAGCCATGACGACCGGGATGCCGCCCAGGCGATCGGACAGCAGCCCCGTATCGATGCGTAATCCTTGTTCTTTCGCGACGTCGGCTTGATTTAAGACCAACGCAACGGGTAAGCCTAATTCGGCAAGTTGTGAGGCTAAGAACAGATTGCGTAAGAGGTTGGTCGCATCAGCGACCAAGATCACCGCGTCTGGCTGCCGTTCCCCTGAAATATTTCCAGATAACGCGTCGGTGACTACCTGCTCATCCGGAGAAGTGGCGGCCAAGGAGTAAAGCCCGGGAAGGTCGACTAACTCCACCTTGGTGCCGTTACCTAAATCACAGGACCCCGATTTACGGGCGACGGTCACACCCGGATAATTTCCGACCCGTTGACGCAGTCCGGTCAGGGCATTAAAGAGCGTGGACTTGCCGGTATTGGGATTGCCGACGAGCGCGACCATCAGGCCCTGTGTCGGAATGCTCACGACGTTGCCTGGGGGCGCTGGATGGGGCAATCGGCTGCCACATCGACGATTAAACTCTCCGCTTCCGATAAGCGTAAGCTCACGACCTGGCCTCCAAACTCAATGGCCAGCGGATCACCCAAGGGTGCCTTGCGGACCAATTTCAAAACCATCCCCGGCAGGAGCCCTAACGCCATCAAACGCTGATCCACCCCGCGCTCCGGGTTAAGCGAAGCCAGCTTCCCGAATTGACCGGGTAGAAGTTGGGAAAGCGGAGTCACGCTAGTTGAGAATGAGTCTCAAAAATACCCCCTCGGAGGGTGCTGTCAACGCCGTCCTCGCCTAAATTAGCCAAAACCATTGCCTGCTGGGTCCACTTGGACCTGCCTATTCTGACTGCGATGACCCTCCCCAAGCCCATCCCTGAGG
>QYQK01000049.1 GCA_007280935.1 Opitutales bacterium | reverse complement strand
CCCCAAGCCCATCCCTGAGGTGACCCCTCACGTCCCCGAGGTCTTAAACCCGGGCGGGATCGGTGGCCACCCCAAGGGCCTGAGTATGCTCTTCTTCGCGGAGATGTGGGAAAGGTTTTCCTACTACGGCATGCGGGCGATTCTCCTGCTCTTCATGATCGCCCCCCTGGCGATTGGCGGGATGGGGATGGATCAGAAGTTGGCGGCGCAGATTTATGGGAATTACACCATGGCGAGCTACCTGGTCTGCATCTTGGGCGGGTACCTCGCCGATAATTTCATCGGCGCGCGGCGGGCTGTTTTGATTGGCGGCTTCATCATCACCGCCGGGCACTTCACTTTGGCGATCGATTCGACTCCAAGTTTTTATCTTGGTCTCATCTTGGTCGCACTGGGTACCGGCCTGCTTAAGCCCAGCATCAGTACCCTTGTCGGTGGGTTATACGCCCGCGGCGATCATCGACGTGACGCGGGCTTCTCGCTTTTTTATATGGGCATCAACCTCGGTGCCTTTGCCTCACCGTTGGTCGTGGGCTGGCTCGCCCAAAGCGAAGAATTCAAAGCCCTGCTCCTCTCTTGGGGCTTTGATCCCCTACACAGCTGGCATTGGGGTTTCGGCGCCGCCGGCGTCGGGATGACCTTCGGGATGTGGACGTACCTTCGTCGGCTTAAGCTTATCGAACACATCGGTCACGCCCCAGACCGCGATACTCCGCGCCCATGGGGGCAGCTGGTGATGGTCGCCCTCGGAACGGTCGCTCTCTTAGGACTCATGATCGCATCGGACTATTTCGCTTGGATCAACCCAATCGTCTATGCCCTGCCAGTTGCGGGAGTGATTTATTTCGGCCTCGTGAAGAAGGACGAAGAAAACCACCGCATCGCCGCTATTTTGGTCTTCTTCATCGCGGCGATTATTTTCTGGGCCGTCTTCGAACAGGCCGGCTCGTCGCTCACGCTCTTCGCGGATGAACTCACGCATAATGAAATCGGGGGCTGGGCCTTCCCTTCCTCTTGGTTCCAATCCGTCAACTCGCTCTTCATCCTCGCCCTCGCGCCGCTCTTCGCCTGGGGCTGGGTTCGGTGGGGTGCGCGCCAACCATCCGTTCCGGGCAAGTTCGTCCTGGGGCTAGTTTTCTTGGGGATATCCTTCTTATTATTAGTCCCCGCCGCGCAACTCACCGCCGCCGGCAAGGTCAGTCCGTGGTGGCTCATCGCGGTCTACTTCTTGCAGACGCTCGGTGAACTTTGCCTCAGCCCGGTTGGGCTCAGTACGATGAGTAAGCTCGCACCGGCCAAGCTGACGGGGCTCATCATGGGTCTGTGGTTTTTAGGAACAGCCTTGGGCAACAAACTCGCGGGCGTTTTGGCCGAAGATTTTTCGTCCAAAGATCCGGCCTTACTTTCGCGGTTCTTTCTGAACCAAGCCCTGACAGTCGGGGTGGTGACAGTCGGCCTACTGGCCATGGTTCCTTGGGTGAAGCGTCGGATGGGCAAACACTCCTAAGGAACCAGACTCAAGCCAGCTCAGCCGCAATCCGGACCGAAACCGGACAGTGATCCGAGCCCTTCACTTGATCGTGGATTTCGGGCAACGACCACTTGAGCCCCGCCGACGTCAGGCAATAATCTAAACGCCAACCGATATTGCGGGCGCGGATGCCAGGCCGGTAACTCCACCAACTATAACGCTGTTGGGCGTTGGGGTGCTGGGCGCGAAAGGTATCAACAAAACCCTGTTGCCGGAGAAGTTGGGTGAAAGACTCGCGCTCCTCATCGGTAAATCCGGCATTTCGTCGATTGGTCGAGGGATTAGCTAAATCTATTTCCGCGTGCGCGACATTGAGGTCGCCGCAGACGACGAGCGGTTTTTTCTGCGCAAGCTTCGCCAGGTAACGCTGAAAATCCGCATCCCATTGCAACCGATAGTCCAGCCGCTCCAACTCGCGTTGGGAATTGGGCACGTAAGCGCTGACGACGTAACAGCCGCGGAATTCGGCGGTGACGACCCGACCTTCCGCCGGGTGGTCGCCGGGAAAGTCTAAAGCCACCGACAAAGGTTCGTGCTTGGAAAGAATGGCCGTTCCCGAGTAGCCCTTCTTTTCGGCCTCATGCCAGACCTGGTGGGCGAATGGTAATCCCAAGGTCTGCGCCGTCGCCGTTTCGCACTTGGTCTCTTGCAGGCAAAGTACGTCGGGGTCAGACGCCTGGATGAAATCGACGAGTCCCTTACCCAAGGCGGAGCGAACGCCATTGACGTTCCATGAAAAGATTTTGGCCTGACTCACTTCCTCGAAGACTTAAAGAGCGTGTTAATTTTCTTATCCAAATCTTCTTTGGCGTCAGCCGGCTTCGCGACTTCCGCCGCAGGAGCTGAGGGGTCCGCGGACGGAATCGACGGGGGCGCCAAGGCTGACTTACGTCCGAACAAGGTATCGAGTTTTTCGTCTAGGGTTGCCGGACCCTTCGGCACGACCGGTTTTTCTGGCTCGGCTGGAGCAGCCACGACTACCGCTGGGACCATGGCTGGAGACGCGACCGCAGCACTCGCAACGGGGATGGCGACCGCAGCCACAGGAGTCGCAGCCGTCGGCGCAGGTGCCACCCCGGCGGGAACCTCCGTAATCGCCTTTATATAAGGCATCGGCTGATTACTTCCATTCGCAAACAGTTCCTGAGCCTTCTTGCGGATCAAGACTTCAAAATTAGTCAGGCGACTATCGATTTCGAATTTCACACCCCGTGAACGAACCTCGAGGAAGCCTGCTCCGAACACCTTCGAGACCTGTAACGAATCGCCCACCGCCAGGGTCGTCTCGCTGATTTTCTTACCCCCTTCGAGCACGGGAGAACTGTAAGCCTTAATCATCACGACTGAAGTCGGCCAAAGCGCTGGGCGTTCGTTGATGGCGGCATAATCTAAAGTTGGCAAAGCCGAAGCGACGGAAGCGGACTTACCGGCGGAACCCTCAGGGGCGGATGCGGATTCAGGCTTAGGGGCGGCGGGGGCGGCTTCGGTCTTGGCGGCGGCCGGAGCATTCGTCATGACAATCGAAAAACTCGGTTGTAAGCTCAGCGTCGCGAGGGCGCCGAGTACAATCCCTCCCAATAAGATGAGAGTTGAACGTAAAAGAGAGGGCATGGACTTGCTGGATAAAAATTATGAGCCGGCCTTGATTTCAATCACGTCGTGCGGAGCGGCTTCGCGCAACCCTGCCGGGGTGATCCGGATATAGCGGGCCAATGCCCGGAGTTCGGTCAAATTATTGGCTCCGAGATAACCAAGTCCACTTTGCACCCCGCCCGCCAAGGTGCCGAGCACCTGATCGACGGTTCCGGAAACTTCCTTAAGGGCTTCGATGCCCTCGGCGGCGACTTTGTTAAACTTACCGCTGGCCGAATGGCCGTAGCGAGCGGCAGAGCCTTTGCGCATCGCTTCATGCGAACCCATACCGCGATATTCCTTATAAGTCTTGCCGTTGATTTCCATCAGCTTGCCGGGGGCTTCGCGGCTGCCCGCGAGCAAACCGCCAAGGATCACCGCGTCGGCCAGCGTGAGCGCTTTGACGATATCGCCGCTCTTGGTGATGCCACCATCGGCGAGGATGCGGACGCCCTTCTTGGCGGCGGCGCGGGAGGCGACGTAAAGCGCGGTGAGTTGCGGGATGCCGACGCCGGCGACGATGCGCGTCGTACAAATTGATCCGGGGCCTTGGCCAATCTTGATGGTGTCAGCTCCGGCGGCGGCAAGAAATTCAACGCCTTCGCCGCTGGTGACATTGCCGGCGATCAGCGTGAGGCCTTTGTGCGCCTTGCGGAGCAGGCGAATGGCATCGCCGACGCCCTTGGTGTGTCCGTGCGCCGTGGAAATCGCCAACGCATCCGCGCCTTCCTCCACCAAAGCGGCCGCATGGGCCAGGAAGCGAGCCCGATCGATTTCGCCATCGGCGTTACGCGGGACTGAAATGGCGACTCCGACCCGCAGGCGGAACCCTGAATCACGCGTGGGGCGGACGTGCGCCCGAGACTCTTCGGAAATACGCTCGATATCGCTGAGGGTGAACAGGCCGCGGAGTTTATTCTTCGCGTCGACCACTAATAACTTATTTTGGCCGACGTGCTCGGAGAAGAGCTTGTCCGCCTTGGCGATAGGGTCTTTCCCAAGATCTTTTTCGACAACCGTAAAAATCTGGTCCCGCGGTATCATGACAGCTGCAACCTTGCGCTGACCGTGGCGTTCTTTGACGGCGCTGCCAGGGAGCAAGCCGAGGAGGGTATTATCAGGGCCAACGACCGGGAAGGTGCTGAAGGCTAATCCGTCGTGCTCAATCCGGGCGAGCACCTGCGCAATCGTGTCCTCAGGGGAGACCACCGCGGGATCGCCGATCATTCCGTGAATATGGTTTTTAACCCGACGCACCTCGACCACTTGATCGGCGTCCGTCATATTATAGTGGAGGAGACCCAGGCCCCCGTTAAGCGCCATCGCGATGGCCATCCGGTGCTCGGTGACGGTATCCATGTCCGATGACACAATCGGTAAAGACAACGGGAGGAAGTCGGAGAGCGAGGTATCAAGCCGGGTCATCCGTGGCAGCACCTCTGAATAGCGGGTGGCAAGCGAGACGTCGTCGTAGGTCAGCCCTAAGCCGGCTGTTGACGGGAAAAATTCGTCAGCGGGGAGGTAAAAGCGTTCGTCGAGGGAAACGCGGCCCTTGGATTTGGGAGAGGCCATGGCAGGTCGGTTTCCCCAAAGGGTGTTAGGCATCCCCCGCCTTGGAGGCAAATTGTTTTTGCGACTTGGGCTCGATTCATGACAGTGACGGGATGAAAGGTGGCTTTTTCGATTTCAAACGGGTCCGACGACGCTTTCGCTCACCGCTGGTGACTGGGGTCGGCAGCATCGATGCGGTGGATCGCGTGCTCCTCCGGTGCCAAAGCGAAACCGGGGTTGGCTACGGAGAAATTGCCCCGTGGCCTGGCTTCCCTTCTGAAACCATCGACCAAGCCATCGAAGTCATGCGCTCGGCCCAAGGAAATCTTTCGCACCTCAGCTCCACCGTCCAAGCCTCCCGTGCCGCCCTGCCCTGCCTAGCGGCGGCCCTGTCCAGCTGTGAGCATTGGTCGGCGATCGCCGCATACGACGGCGAGTTGCCGTGTGCGGGCTTGGTCGCCTTATCCGGCGATGACGCCCCGGCGAAAATCGCCGCTGGCTTCCAGACTTTAAAAATAAAAATATCTGCCACCACCCAAGAGCCTTCGATTCGCGAAATCTTTTCCCTCTTCGCTGGCCAAGTACGTCTCGATGCCAATGGCTCGCTCAATCTCACGACCGCACGATCTTGGGCCGATTTTGCCCGAAGCGAAAACCGCGTGGAGTTCCTAGAACAGCCTCTGCCGATCGGCCACCCCGGTTACGCCTCACTGGGCCAAGATAAGATCGCCCTCGATGAATCATTCCTCACGCCCGCCGGGAACGATTGGCCAGGCTTGGTCGTCG
Source organism: Opitutales bacterium (assembly GCA_007280935.1). Lineage (GTDB taxonomy): Bacteria > Verrucomicrobiota > Verrucomicrobiia > Opitutales > UBA953 > UBA953. The sequence continues at coordinate 3,142 of QYQK01000049.1, read as the reverse complement.
TGAAACCTTTACTCGCCGGCGACTGGACTGAGCTCAGGGCTTGGCGGGAACAACGTCCTGGCCCCGTCGTTTATTCCTCCTGCTTTGAGACGGTCATCGGCCGGCAGGCAGCATTGTGGCTTGCTTCACTTGACGAGAATGTGGGCACTATCGGCTTTGACACCCTCGGTCGCTTTGAACATGACGCCCGCGATCGCCATGCGGGCGGGCCCATGGCACGCGGGCTGGCTGATTTTGATTGGGACGCTTTTTGGCGCGAAATTTCGTGAGTGGTCTGGCCGTCTTTCACGCTGATTACGCCGAACATCTTCGGGAAACCTTAGCGGCATTGGATGCCGGCATCCCAACGTTCTTGGGTAACCCGCAGTGGGGCGAAGCGGAAATGCGCGAAGCCTCCCGTCAAATCCCCGCGGGCGTCAGGGTGGCGGGCAAAGGACCTATCCCTGTCGGGATGGGTCCCTGCGATTGGCATTTAGGCTGGGCGGGGCGAATCATGATTCCCTCTGGCGGCACGGGCGGCCGGGTTAAATTTATCATCCATGAGGCGAATACCCTGCGCGCGGCCGCGCTCAGCTTGCGCGACGCTTTGGTGCAGCGCGGATTCAAGCCAACCTTACATGGCGTCATCGTCACACCTCCGTGGCACGTCAGCGGTCTCATGCCGGCGATGCGGGCCCGCGAAACCTCCGGAACTTTTGCGGTGCTCAACGGCCGCTTCACGCCGGACGAACCATTGCCGAACGTCACCTTACCGACCACTGGCACGCGGATCCTCTCGCTCGTTCCCACTCAGCTGACTCGGCTGTTAGGGGTGGCTCCAGGAGCGGACTGGCTGCGCCAATTCGATATCATTCTCCTTGGCGGATCATCGCTACCCTCTCCGTTGAGAGAGCTAATCGGCAGGCTAAGGTTGCCAGTTTACGTCACCTACGGCATGACGGAAACCGCCGCCGCCTGCGCGCTTTGTCCTCCAGAACTCGTTTGGAGTAAGCACGAATTACGAGGCGCACCTTTGCCGGACGTAAGTTTCCAGACCGCAAACGGACGGCTCCAGGTTTCGACCCCCGCCCTGGGTCGCGGGGTCTGGCCAAACCTTCCTTTAGGCCAACCTTACCTCACCAGCGATTACGGCGATGTCGCACCTGATGGCACCATCAAGGTCCACGGTCGGGCAGACCAAATAATATTAACCGGGGGTGAAAAAGTGGATTCGACTCGCGTCGAGCAGGCGCTTATCGCCAGCGGCATCGTTTCGGAAGTAAAAGTTTTTGGCCAACCCGATGTAACCTGGGGTGAAGCCGTGACAGCCTGCGTCGTTGGCAATCCTGCGCTCGAAGCATCCTTGCGGCTTGTGGCGGATACCTTGGAGCCGGCCGCTCGCCCCAAACAATATGTCTTCGTCGCCAGCCTGCCGACCGATGAACGCGGTAAATTTGACCGGAGCGCGGCGTTGGCGAAATTAAAAGCTTAAGCGCGAACTGCTTGCCAGACGCGCAGGCAAGATTCGACGAGCGACGGGAACTCCGCGAGGGGCACTTGGCTGGGGCCGTCAGAGATGGCCTTACTCGGATCGGGATGCGTCTCCATGAACAGTCCGTCGGCTCCCGCTGCGAGCGCCGCCTTGGCCAGCACTGGAACATATTCGCGCTGTCCACCGGATGAGCCGCCCGCCGCACCAGGGAGCTGGACCGCATGCGTTGCGTCCATAATAGTAGGGTGACCGAAGCCGGCCATGATGGGGAACGAGCGCATATCGACGACCAAGTTCTGGTAACCGAAGGTCGTCCCGCGATCCGTCTGCCAGATTTCCGCAGCCTGGGCGCCTTCGAGTTTATCAACGACGAAGCGCATCTCGAAAGGCGAAAGGAATTGTCCCTTCTTCACATTCACGACCCGACCCGTCTGGGCGGCCGCGACGAGTAAGTCGGTCTGGCGGCACATGAAGGCCGGGATTTGGAGAACGTCGACGACTTTACCAACGGCTTCACATTGCTCCGGACCATGAATGTCGGTGAGGACGGCGAAGCCGTAATCCTTTTTGACCATCGCCAGCAAATCCAGCCCAGCCTGCATTCCCGGGCCGCGATCTCCGCCCAACGACGTGCGATTCGCCTTATCATAAGAACCTTTGAAAATAATCTTAAGCTCCGGGTGGCGCGCGGCGAGAGCCTTGAGCTCCTTGGCGACGGTCCGACAGTTGGCCTCAGACTCGAGAGAACAAGGACCGGCGATGAGGAGCAGACGGCGCTTATCGTGCAGCATGCGGTAGATTAGGACGGCCCTACGGGTAAGGGCGAGCCGGAAGAAAACGTCTTATCGCCCCAACCACTTTAAAACCTCGGGCAACGAGCGGGTGTTCAGCACGTGCGCAGAGGTTAGCCATCCCTTGCGAGCGATGCGGACGCCGTGCTCGACAAAACTCAAGTGCGCGAAGTCATGGGCGTCTGGGTTGATTGAACATAGCACCCCCTTCTCAGCGGCCCGCCGCCACCAACGCCAATCCATGTCTAACCGCCAAGGGTTGGCGTTAAGTTCGATAATCGTGTCGTTCGCCGCCGCTGCATCGATGATCTTGCCGACGTCGACGTCGTAAGGCTCGCGCTTATTAATTAACCGGCCGGTGACGTGTCCGATCATGTCCACGTGTTCGCTTTCGATAGCCTGGATGATCCGGGCCGTCTGCGCTTCGCGATCTAAGGTGAAAAGGTTATGGACCGAGGCGACGACGAAATCGAGCCGCCCGAGCAGATCATCGGCGTAATCTAACGAACCATCGCGCAAGATATCTACTTCGGAGCCCGTCAGTAGACGCACCTTGAATCTCCCCGATGCATTAAGCTGCGCAATCTGATCCATCTGGGCAAGCAGCCGTCCTTCATCAAGTCCATTAGCCTGGAAACTTGATTTGGAGTGATCGGAAATCCCGAGGTATTCCCAGCCCATGCGCTCGGCCGCTTTCGCCATCTGTTCTAAGGTATGGGCTCCATCAGAGGCTGTCGTATGATTATGAAAGGCTCCGCGGAGGTCTTTCATTTCGACCAAGCGCGGAAGTAAGTTCGCCTCCGCGGCATCGATCTCGCCCGCGCCTTCGCGGAGTTCGGGCGGAATCCAAGGTAATCCGAGGGCTTGAAAAACTTCTGCT
>QYQK01000076.1 GCA_007280935.1 Opitutales bacterium | reverse complement strand
TTTCTCCACCTTTGCACTTTGGTACTTTTGCATCCAAACTACCGCCATGCGTAGTCTCTTACCCTTGTTCGCCGTCGCGGCCGTCTTTGCGGCCGATACGCCTGTCCCCGCCGAAAACAAAGTCGCTCCACCTAAGCAACTGCGCGTCTTTATTCGCTCCGGACCCAAGACGCATAAACCCGGCGATCATGATCATCCCGCCTTTCTGCGCGATTGGGTACCGCTCTTGATTGATCACGGCGCGAGCGCGACCGGCAGTGAAACTTTTCCGACGGCCGAACAACTAGCTCAGACCGACGTCGTCATCATCCACCGTCAAGGTGGGGGCGACTTCAAACCTGAAGAGCGCGAACGCATCACCGCATTCACAAAAAACGGCGGCGGCCTCGTCGTCATCCATGCGGGCAGCGTCGCCAGCACTCCGGAGGGCACAGATTTCTACAAGGAACTCATCGGTGGCTCTTGGCGCCAGAAAGTGACCCGCTACCGTGAAGGCCCCATGCAATTGGACTTTGTCGACAAGACGCACGTCATCACCGCACGGATTGCGGATTTCAAGATGCAGGATGAAATCTATTACGAAATGGATCTGCGCAACGACATCCACGTCCTCGCCTCCTCGCCGACGCCCAAAAAAGTTGGCGACGGTTTCGAAGTGCAGACGCAGGCCTGGACGTATGAACGTGACGCCTATCGGGCGTTCGTCTTCATCCCCGGCCATACCTATGTTAATTTCCAACGCAACGACGTCCGCACCTTGCTACTACGCGGTATCGCCTGGGCCGGCAAACATCCTCGGCCCGCAGATTTTTCCGATATGGTCGTGTGCCCGCCACCACCGCCGATTAAGTAAACTTTAAATTTAGACCCCGAGCATTTCGCGAACCTTCGCCCGGCGATAACGGAAGATACGCTCGACCTTGCCTTTGACGAAAGGGTAAGCGACTTCACCGAGCGGCCAGAGCGGAAGCTTGTAGAGCACTTCGTCATCCATGCGAGTCTTGCCCCCTTCGTCAGCAAAGGTGTGCGTGTGGTGCCAGACCGCGTAAGGCCCCTTTAACTGTTCGTCGACGAACGCATAAGGCGGATCCCAATGCACAATGCGGGTGCGCCAACCGAAAGGCACGCCACTAAGCGTCAGGCGATAGTCGATCAAAGCGCCTGTCGTCAGGACGATTGGTCGCGGGGTCAGGATTTTAAATTTTAATTCCGGTGGCGTGATGGCCTCGAGGTTTTCGGCCTTGGAGAAAAACTCGAAGACCTTTTCCAAGGGCAGCGGCAACAGCGTGCTCTCAAAGTGACGATGGACGCCGCGGGGGAGCGAGTGAGGCCTGGCGAGATGGTCGCGGCGGTGGGCGCGGATGACTTCGCTATAATCGGACACGGCGGTTATGGGGACTCGGGCAGGCTGGCGTGACAGGGGCGGGGTGTCAAGGGACGCTCCAAGGAAAGGGCTTGCCGAATGGGCGAGGCGGGTTTCCCTTGGATGTCCTCCTTCCCGGTCACATGCCTAACTCACGCTCTCGCCGCCAAACCAAAGGCGCCTTTGGTAATAACAAAGCTCGCCCCCTCGTCCGTGATTGGTCCGCACCCGCACCGGCCCCGACCGACACGACGCCGCGGGAGCCCAGCTTCGCCGATAAGCTGATCAATTATTCTCAGCCCATCCTCGAGCAGGCCGGCAACAACCACACCGCTGCCAAAGGCGCCATGAACGTAGCCATCCTGATCTGGAACGCAGCCATCGAAGGCGACGCCAAGATCGCTGAAGCCAAAAAGACGCTGGTCGCTCTCCCTGGAGCCACCGCCGAACAAGTCGAAGAACTCGTCACGACCATGGTCGCACGTAAGACCGAGCTCTATCCAGAGGAGAAACTCAGCGTCACAAACTTTATCCTCAAGTTCAGCCATCGTAAGGGCGCCCAATTCCGCGTTTCCGCCGTGAATATCAATCCCGAAGGCGTCAAGAAGTCGGACTTGTCAGACATGGTGAAAGTGACGGCCTAAGACGCCTGTTTTTCCCATTTGCGGTCGGGAGACATTTAGATTGAGACTGTCTTTCCATGGGCACCGTCGTCCTTCGCAATGCTGAACTCATCAACGAAGGCCGTCGCCTGCGAGCAGACGTCCTCATTCGCGACGGCCGCATCGAGCGTATCGGTACGGTGCCGGCCGGCACCCAGGCCGACCAAGAATACGATTTGACGGGTAAGCTCCTGCTGCCCGGCCTGATTGACGACCAGGTGCATTTCCGTGAACCAGGCCTGACCCACAAGGCCTGCATCGCCAGCGAGGCCCGCGCCGCCGTAGCCGGCGGCGTGACGTCGTTCATGGAGATGCCGAACACGAGCCCGCCAGCGACCACGCTCGAGGAACTCGAGAAGAAGTATGCCATCGGCGCGGCCACCTCGGCCGCCAACTACTCCTTCTTCTTCGGCACCACCAATACGAACCTCGATGCCATCAAGGCGATCGACCCCCGCAAGGTCTGCGGCCTGAAGATCTTCATGGGCTCCTCGACGGGTGATATGCTGGTCGACGCCGCGGCGACGCTGGAAGGCATCTTTCGCTACTCCCCAGTACTGATCGCAACGCACTGCGAAGATACCCCGATGATTAAGGCCGCCGAGGCCGTTGCCAAAGCCAAGTGGGGCGAAGACGTCCCGGCCGGCGAACACGGCCGCATTCGCTCGGTCGAAGCCTGCTACGCCTCATCATCCATGGCCGCCGAACTGGCCAAGCGCCACGACGCTCGGCTTCATATCCTACATATTACCACGGCGAAGGAACTCAGCCTCTTCAGCGCCGCGCCCTTGAAGGGAAAAAGACTGACCGCTGAAGCCTGCGTGCACCATCTCTGGTTCGCCGAAGAGGACTATGCTCGACTCGGTCACCAGATTAAATGCAACCCGGCCATCAAGTCATCCGCTGACCGCGCCGCCGTACGCGCCGCGGTGGCCGCCGGCGTCATCGACGTGATTGCGACCGACCATGCCCCGCACACGCGCGAGGAGAAAGCCCAGACCTACTTCAAGGCCCCGTCAGGCCTACCGCTCGTCCAGCATTCCCTCCAGGTGCTGATGGACCTCGTCCAACAAGGCGTGTTCACGCTTGAGACCGCGGTCGAACGTGCCTGCCACGCCCCGGCAATTCTATTTGGCGTCGAAAAACGCGGCTTCATCCGCGAAGGCTATTGGGCCGACCTCGTGGTCGTGGATCTCAAGAAGCCGCAGACCGTGACCAAGACCGGCCTACTCTACCAGTGCGGCTGGTCGCCTCTCGAAGGCCACACCTTCAGTAGCTCGATCGAGCGCACGTTCGTCAATGGAGTCTGCGTCTTCGAGAACGGCCAGATCCGCGCCGACGCCCCCAAGGGGATGAGGCTGACGTTTGATGGGAATGCGCGGTAGTAGGTAGCCCTTCGAATAAAAGGGAAACCGGAGACCGGGATGATTGGCTGGGGTTATTAAATACCCACAGCAAACATCCCGGTCTCCGGTCTCCCCTTGCGGTTCTTACTCCCTCGTCCCCGTGTCACCTTGCCCACTTGCCCACACGCGCCGTTCGGCGCGTTCCCCTTGCCACCCTGCCAACCTGCCCCCAAGTTTCCGCCCGTGTTCACCCTGCTTAAGACTGATACGACGACGGCCGCTCGCCTTGGCGTGCTGAAGACCCCCCACGGGGAGATCCGTACGCCGGTCTTCATGCCGGTCGGCACCCAGGCCACGGTCAAGGGGCTCTCCCCTCAGCAGGTCGCCGAGACGGGTGCCCAGATCCTACTCAGCAACACCTACCACCTGAACCTCCGCCCGGGTCGCGAAATCGTCCGCGCGGCCGGCGGTCTCCATAAGTTCATGCACTGGGACAAGCCGATCCTGACCGACAGCGGCGGCTTCCAGGTCTTCTCACTGGCGAAGCTCCGTACCATCACCGACGAAGGCATCCATTTCAGCTCTCACCTCGACGGTAATAAGCTGTTCCTCGACGTGAAGGACTGTTTCGACATCCAAAACGCGCTGGGCTCAGACATCGCCATGGTGCTCGACGAGTGCCCACCCTACCCCTGCGAACGCGCCGCATGCGAAGTCGCGGTGAACCGCTCCATCCGCTGGGCCAAGGAGATGCTCCAGCTGGCCAAGGACAGCGGCTTCCTGGCCTCCGGCCGTCATCTCTTCTGCATCAACCAGGGTTCGGTCTTCGACGACCTGCGTATCCGTTGCGCCGAGGAACTCGGTGGACTCGATTTCCCCGGCCACGCCATCGGCGGCGTGAGCGTCGGCGAGCCCGAGGAGCATATGCTCCATCAGGTCGGCCTCGTCGCGCCGTTGCTACCCAAGAACAAGCCGCGTTACGTCATGGGCGTCGGCACCCCGCCCCAGCTCCTCCGCATGGTCGCGCTCGGCGCCGATATGTTCGACTGCACCATGCCCACTCGCATCGGTCGCCACGGCGGCGCGTTCACGCCCGACGGGCCGATCAGCGTGAAGCACCTCCGCTACCGCGATGACCACCGTCCGCTCGTGGAAGGCATGGACAATTACACCTGCCGCCATTTCTCGCGCGCTTACCTGCGCCATCTGCACCACGCCGGCGAACAGCTCGGTGGCACCTTGCTCGCGCTGCATAATATCCATTTCCTGCAGGACCTCATGGCCCAGGCCCGCGTCCACATCGCCGCGGGCGACTTCGCCACTTGGTCCAAAGCCTGGTGCGAACGTTACGAAACCGGCGCCAAGGACGAGATACCGGCGGATTAGAGACAGGCCGATGCGTCATTCTCGGGTCTCGGGTCACGGGCCTCGGGTTCCAGGTTCAGGTCTTCAGGTACGGGCGTCAGACCCAGGTCCTGCACCTGAACCTGAACAGCCGAACCTGATGCCTGACGGCCGAGACCCGAGACCTGAAAAGTTTACCCTTCGGTCAAAGCGAAAAGCTCTCGCCGCAGGAACAGCTGGCCTTGGCGTTGGGGTTGGAGAACTTAAAGCCCCCACCGATCATCTTATCCGAATAATCCAACTGCGTGCCCCGCAGATAGAGGGCCGACTTCGGATCAATCAAGACCTCGACCCCTGCCGACCTGACCATGATATCCGCCGCTTTAGCATCGCCGACGAACCGCATCTTATAGGACAGGCCATTGCAGCCGCCGCCGGAAATGGCGACCCGGAGCAAACTTCCTTGGGCTTCACGCAAAGCCAGTGCCTTCACTTTGACACCCGCCGAGACCGTCAGCCGGATCAAACGCTCGTCGGCCACGCGTGGCGCAGGAGTAGTGTGGGCGACATTCATTTATTGAACATAATTAGGCGATTTCACCCCATGGCAAGCCCCTGGGAGAACTCAAATCAGGCTTGCCCGTCACCCTCCCCCCTCGGTTAGGATAAATATCCTTCGGGATAGGTCGCGTAGCTCAGTTGGTTAGAGCGCTACATTCACATTGTAGAAGTCACAGGTTCAAGTCCTGTCGCGACCACCCGGAGGCCAGCCTATCCGCTCCAGCCGAGCACAGGATTCAATCCACACCGCCGCCGAATCGGCATACGAAACAAACTATTAACTTTATAATATTACACTGGAAATGTAATTAGAGGTTCCCTGCAATCTCTGGATTAAATATCAAATAGGGATACCGTGGCGACTTCCTCCTGACACCTGAACGCAGCCGCACCGAGCATCCTCCATTCATTCGACTAATTTTACATGAGCGAAGATTCTGATAAGAACTCCGAAGACGTAAGCGACATCCTCAAGCGCATCCGCAAAACCCACGACAAGCGGGGTAATTGCACCATCGCACTGCGCACCGAACTTTGGTTACGGCTCGGCGGCGAAGGGATGGACATCAGCCCGAACAACTTCCATAACGCACTCGCGCAATGGCTGGCGAACGCCGGACTCGTGGATAAACACAAGACCGAGGACGTAGCTTCGG
>QYQK01000111.1 GCA_007280935.1 Opitutales bacterium | reverse complement strand
TTGGCAAGCGGAGAATGCAAATCAGGCGCTCGCCGACCAAACTCCGCACCCCAAGGGAGGAAGAATCAGCATATCCTTCTCGATTTTGGGCATATCTCCTGGCGCATGCAGGCAAGTCGGAAAAGGCGAAACGACCACGGGCACCCAGTTAGCCGTTCTGGGTAGGGCCAAAACGACTGGCTTTTCATGGGGATTGCAGGCGATGAGGATGCGGGATGGCCCGAGACGGCCGTCAGCATTCAGGACCGCCACAAAGGCCTCCCCAGCGTCCTCGTGGGTCACTTGCATCCAAGCCAGTGAAACGGCCCCACGCGGCCGCAGCGGGCCACCAAGGTCAGAAAGTCGAAAACGGATCAAGCACGCGACAAATTCGTGTTCGGCGCGGAATCGCTCCAGTCGGACCGGATCGAGTTTATTCAGATCCCCCCTTCGCCAGGTATTACCGATGCCCCGCTTGGTCATCAGAAAATCCTGACCCGCCGAAAGCATCGGCACGCCCGCCGCACAAAGTAAAATCGCGTGCATCATGCGGGTGCGCAAAACATCGTTCGGGGTGGGATCAAGAGCATCTGCCCCCGAACGCTCGGTAATCCGATCCAACCAAGCCATGTCATCGTGGGATTGCGCATACCTTAACCGGGCGGAAGGTCGAATCGCACAAGCGGCGACATGGTGGAGTAAGTCCGAGGCTCGGGCATGTCCCCGAACATAGGTGGGCAAGAATTCGCGGAAGGCATCATCCCGACTCGTCCAAGTCGAATCATCGAGGTCACGCGCGATGTGCCCACGGAAGCTCCAAGGTTCGGCAATCAATACTTTGTACGGACTGCGCAGCCGGAAATCCGTTTCGATTTCGCGGAGCAACGGCGCGCCCAGTAATTCGGCTAGATCCAGACGCACGCCGTCGACGCCGAGGACTTCCGTCCAATGTTCCAAGGCCGCCAAGACGAGCCGTTTGAACATCGGTGCTTCGGCCCGCACATCGTTGCCGCAACCACTCCAATTCGTCAGACCACCCTGCGGGTCGGTCCGATAATAATAAGCCGAATCCACGGCCATCAGGCCGTTCGGTGAGCCGAAATGATTAAGCACCACATCCATGATTACGGTAAGGCCCACTTCATGGCAGGCCCGCACGACCTCGCGGAACTCTTCCAACGCCGGAGCTCCGGGCGCACTGGCGTAACTGGTGGCGACGCCAAAGGCGCTGACTGGCATGTAGCCCCAGTGATATTCATCCGCGGAGGCGTGTTCGAATTCGGCGCAAGGCAGTAGTTCCAAGGCATTCACGCCCAGCGAACGCAGGTAATTACCCTGCGAACGAATCACGCGGGCCAGAGCCTGATAACCTCCACGAGTTGAATCCTCGGCCGAGAGTCCTAAGAGGTCGCGGAGATGAGCCTCAACAATGACCAGATCTTCCACGGCCGGAACTTTAAAACCATCGTTGAAACGCTGTAAGCTTTCGGGTCCGAGCACGATACCCGCTTGCTGTTCTGGTCCTAATACGGCCCGAGCCCATGGGTCAACTGCCGTGGCTTCACTAAATCTGCCGCCCAACAAATTATCCTTACCGCCCACCGAAATAACGTAATGAGCGCCGGTAAGATTTTCCGGCACGACTGCCTCCCACGCTCCCTGCCCTTCGGGTTTTAAGGCGACGATATTTTGGGTACCGACGGCGGGGTGATGCCAGATGACTTCCACCGAACGCGCTCTCGGCGCAAAAACCCTAAAACTCGTCTTTTGCCCTGCCACGCTGGCGCCAAAGGTACCTGGAGGCTCCAGAACATCCAACGGATCGGAGGCCAAGATATCGCCTAATTCCAAAAGATCTGGGGTTTCGAAAATCATTCTTACCGGGGCGGCCGTTGGGTCCACATCGGTGGCCTGAAAACGAAAAACGTGCTTTCCTGTCCGGCGCAGCGTGAGCAGTAAATTACGGTGCCCGGCGGTATTACGGCGGATATTGTCGGCATCATGCGGGGGCTCGAGCCAACGGCCGTCGAGACGGATGAATTTAAATTCCGCTTCTTCGGCGCCCCGTAAGACATCCTCCTGTGCGACGCTTAACTCAAAACCTTCTGCGCCGAGCACGCACACGGGCAAAAGCGTCCAGGCCTCCCTATTCACCGCCCGCCCCCAATCATTAAACGCCCCGACTACTTGGATGGATCCATCGGTAATTTCCGGGCAAAGCGATTTCCAGAAAAAGAAATGAATCCGTCCCGCTTCAAACCAATGTCCCGAACGCAAAGACCAAGCCCGGCCGTCAGCCCTTTCGAGGGCGACCATCTTAGCTGGAGGGTTAAGCGTCAAAGGGGGCAGACTATCCCCGGGCCAATCTTGCGTAAGCGCGACGATACCGGAGGCCTTCGCCTCCCAGCGCGCACTGGCTAGCTGCGGTATCATCGGGCTAATGAGGGCGGGCTAAAAAACATTTGGCGAGCAAAAGCGGGCTTCCCTCTGGCGGCGGAGTCTTCCACGATGCCTGCGTGGAAATCAGCGTACTAGTCAGCGAATGGGAGGGACATCGCCTCCTCGATACCGGCGACGGCTTCAAGCTCGAGGAGATTGGCGGCGTCCGCATGGTCCGCAGCGAACCTAAAGCCTGGTGGAGCAAAGCCCTGCCCGAAAGCGAATGGAATAAGGCCGTTGCCATCCACGAAGAGGCGGGGCGGGATAGCCGATGGAAGCTCCAAGGCAATTGCCCCAAAGAATGGGAAACCAAACTTGGACAACTGCGCTTTCAGTTACGGTTCATGGATAATTCTAAGCAGTGCGGGGTCTTTGCCGAACAGTCGCCTCACTGGAAATGGGTTTCTCAACAAAAACAAACCGGCGAACAGCGCCCACGCCTGCTTAACCTTTTCGGCTACACCGGAGCGGCCTCGCTGGTCGCCGCTCAAGCCGGCTGGCACGTCACCCACGTCGATGCGTCCAAACCCGCCGTGGCTTGGGGTCGCCGCAATCAAGAACTCTCCGGTATAGCCGAAGCCCCCATCCGCTGGATCATCGAAGATGCGATGACGTTCGTGAAACGTGAAGTAAAGCGGGGTAATCAATACGAGGCCATCCTGCTCGACCCGCCGGCGTTTGGCCGCGGTCCCAACGGCGAATTCTGGAAAGTCGAACGCGACCTCGCCCCCCTGCTGCGGGCCTGCCGCGACCTTCTTTCGCCCCAAGCTAAATTCCTGCTGCTCACGGTCTACACCATCGATGCCTCGTCGATTCTTTGCCATAATCTGCTCGAAGAAACGACGAAGGGGCTCGGTGGTAAGATTGATATCGGCGAACTGGCCCTTAAACAGGAGGGCAATGGCCGTCTGTTGCCCCTTTCCCTATGGGGTCGCTGGTCTGGCAAAGGGCTTGCCTAACGCACTTGAACGCATTCGTAACGGACTTCTTGGCTTAAAAGGTTTCCCCCCTAAGGTTTCCGTCTCTAATACGACTTCGTGAGCCTAGTCCCCGACCAAGCTACCTTTCGCCAGTTGGCCCAAACGTCCGACCTGATTCCGGTCTGTCTGGACATGATGGCTGACCTCGAGACCCCCGTGTCCGTCTACGCACGACTCCGCGCACTCGGCTCCCCTTTCCTCTTTGAATCCGTCACGGGCGGAGAGCGGATTGGTCGTTACAGTTTTTGCGGCGCAGCCCCAGCCATGACAGTGACGGCGTGGGAAGATCGCACTGAAATCATCCACCGCGATGGCAAGAAAGAGACCATCCCGACCCCCAAGGACCCCCTCACGCTGGTCAAGAAGGAGCTTTCTGGCCTTCGCGTAGCCAAGGTACCCGGGCTTCCCCCTTTTGTCGGCGGTATGGTGGGGATGGTTAGCTATGAATATATCCATCGGGTCGAACCCACCGTCCCCCAGCCCGCCAAAGACCCCGCTGGCACGCCCATTCTCCATTTCATGCTCGTCGACCGCGTGGTGGCCTTCGACAACGCGAGCCAGAAACTTCGCCTGATCGTGAACGCTCGCGTGAGCTCACCCGCCCAAGCCGATGCCGCCTGGGAAGCTGCCCGCAAGGAACTCGAAGCCCTCCGCACCGTCGTGACCGGCCCTCGTGCCGCCATCGCCGCGGAATTACCGGCGAGCGCCGATTTCGCCAAAGGCCAAGCCAACGTCGATCAAGCCGGCTTCGAGGCCGCCGTCCTTAAGATCCAAGACTATATCCGCGCCGGTGATTGCGTCCAAGTCGTGCTTTCTCGACGGACCGACGTCCCCTTCAAAGGCGACCCGCTCGACCTCTACCGCGTCCTGCGTCATGTCAACCCGTCGCCCTACATGTTCGTCATGGAAACTGGCCGAGGTTTCGACGTCGTCGGCGCCTCTCCCGAAGTCAACGTCCGCCTGACGGGACGTCGCTGCGAAATTCGTCCGATTGCCGGAACCCGCCCTCGCGGAGCTGATGAAGCCGCCGATCGCCGACTCGAAGTCGAACTCCTGGCCGACCCTAAAGAGCGCTCCGAACATCTGATGCTCGTCGACCTCGCCCGCAATGACCTCGGCCGAGTCTGCGTCCCGGGTAGCGTCAAAGTACCTGATTACGCGATCGTCGAGCGTTACTCGCACGTGATGCACATCGTCTCGCAAGTCGAAGGCGAGTTGGCCTCTGAAAAAGACGCCTTTGACCTTTTCCGGGCGACCTTCCCGGCCGGCACGCTTTCGGGCGCACCTAAAGTGCGTGCGATGCAGATTATTTCAGAATTCGAAGGCGAACGCCGTGGTATCTATGGCGGCGCCGTGGGCTATTTTGGTTTCGATGGGGGGCATGACTCCTGTATAGTCATTCGGACCGCCTCGCTGCGTAACGGCGTCGCCAGTATTCAAGCCGGGGCCGGTATCGTCGCCGACTCCATTCCAAACTTAGAATTCGAAGAGACTATCAATAAATCTAAGAGCGTGCTTCGCGCGCTCGGCCTGGCCGCCGGCCTAAGGCCTTAATTCCAATCCCGTGTCCAAGTCTAAGCCGTCGAAGAGTGCCAAAAAGAAGGCGATAGCTACGCCTGTTGTAGTGAAAAAAACCGTCATTCCACCGACTCCCCAGAAGCCCATCATTCAGCCCGCACCCATTCCCATCGCCGACCTCGACCCGACCGAGCCCGGGCTGCCCTGGGAGGAGCTTTCGCCCGAAGAGCGTTCGCCGCTCCGGTACTACTTAGACC